>NZ_CP027762.1:3509462-3811903 GCF_003852315.1 Pseudomonas sp. LBUM920 | reverse complement strand
AGCAACAACAGGCCACCGAAGATCGCCCAAGGCAGAATTTCGCCCAAGGGCAGGGTGGGTCCATACACATCAGGGTTCGTTGCAGCGGTGTTAGCCATGAAGACCTCCAGGGATGACGCGTCCCGAAATGGATTGCGATTGGGCTGAAACAGGGTCTGGCTTACGGCTAAAAGGCCGAATACAGTGGCGCGACCGCGCCGGATTCGAACCGGCTTCCTCTTTCATGTTCGTTGTAACATGTTGAAACAACTTTGCCAGTCTACGCCGACTGCGCGTCGAAACAGAGTGAATTGTGATGCAGGCCACCCGCTTGACCTTGATATGCCATGCCGCCACGCCGTTGCAAAAACAGGGGCGGTTTCCCGATGACGAATCGGTGGCGATGCAGTGGCAGCCCGCGGCGTTGTCCCTGGCGGGGCGTTTCAAGAAACGCTCGCGACTGGTGTGTGGGCCCGAGGCCCGAACCCGACAAACCGCGGGCTTGTTCGGCGACAACGCGCAGGTCGAAGACGCGTTGCGCGACGGTGATTTTGGCACCTGGAAAGGCCAGGCCATCGCCCAGCTCGACAGCCATGCATTGAGTGACTGGATGACCAACAGCACCAGCGCGCCTCACGGCGGTGAGTCGGTGGAGCAGATTTGCGTGCGAGTCGCTGACTGGATGAAAAGTCTCGAAACCCAGCCCGGGCAGGTAGTGGCCATCACCCACCCGTTTGTGATTCGCGCCGCGATGCTGTACGTGTTGCAGTTCCCTATGTCGATGTTCTACCTGATTGACGTCGAGCCGCTGTCCGCCACTGAACTGCGCTTTAACAACGTGTGGCGCCTGCGTCTGGAAACTCACGCCTGAGCGCGTGAACATGGCAAAATCCACGCCCCGCAATGAGAGCAACCCATGAAACGCATCCTGATCATCGGCATTGGCGCCGGCAACCCTGACTACATCACGATGCAAGCCGTCAAGGCGCTGAACCGCACTGACGTGTTTTTTCTGATGGACAAGGGCCAAAGCAAAGACAAGCTGATCGACCTGCGCCGCGAGATCTGCCAAACCTACATAACCGAGCCTGGCTACCGTTTCGTCGAGGCCGACTGCCCCGAGCGCGTGCGCGGCGATATCGACTACACCACCGCCGTGCAGGACCTGAATCGCGACAAGCAGCAGACCTTCGAGCACATGATCAACGAGCAGATGGCTGACGGTGAAGTGGGCGCGTTCCTGGCCTGGGGCGACCCTGCGCTGTACGACAGCACCATCCGCATCCTGCAGGCGATTCTGGCCAGTGGCCGCAGCGTCTTCGAGTTCGAAGTGATCCCCGGCATCACCAGCGTGCAAGCCCTGGCCGCCCAGCACAAGGTGGCGCTGAACCGCATCGGTCGGTCCATCGAGATCACCACCGGGCGCCGGTTGGCGGCGGGGCAGGCGAGTGATGCGGACACTTTGGTGGTCATGCTCGACGCCGAAGATTCCTACCGCAGCGTGGCCGATCAGGATATGGATATCTACTGGGGCGCCTACCTGGGCACGCCGGACGAAATCCTCATCAGCGGCAAGGTCAGTGAAGTGGCTGAGCAAATCCAACAGGTGCGCAAGGCGGCGCGTCTGGAAAATGGCTGGATCATGGACACTTACTTGTTGCGCAAACCCTGAGGTCACTTTCCCATGCTCAAACTCTTTGCCCTGGCACTGACCCTGATGGCCAGCGCCGCCCACGCCGACGCCACGCTGCACACCGATTTGCCCCTGTCTTATCTGGAACAGACCCAGAGCGATGCGCGCAATCAGCCGTTGGTGATTTTCCTGCACGGTTTTGGCAGCAACGAGGAAGACCTGTTTGGCATCAAGGACGCGCTGCCGTCCACCTGGACCTACCTGTCGGCACGTGCGCCGATGCCCGTGGACCCCCAGGGTTATCGCTGGTTTACCAAGACGCCGGATGACGGCGACTACAATGGCGAAACCGCCGACCTGCAACGCAGCGCCGCGCTGATCGAAGACTTTGTGGGCAAGGCCACAGCCAAATACCACACGCACAGCGATCGGGTGTTTCTGGTGGGGTTCAGCCAGGGCGCGATCATGTCGTACGAGGTGGGCTTGCGAAAGCCCGCGTTGGTGCGCGGCATCGCGGCCTTGAGCGGCAGTGTATTGCCGGTGCTCAAGGCTGAACTCAAGCCCAGCGAATCCTTGGGCAAATTGGCGATCTTTATCGGTCACGGCACTCTCGACCAGGCGCTGCCGTATGCCTCGGCGACGCAGGCCAATGAGGTACTGGTGGGCCTTGGATTGACGCCGGAGTTTCACGGGTATCCGGGCATGCCGCACACCGTCAGTGAGACCGAAGTGCAGGACCTTAAAGCCTGGTTGGAGAACAGCCTGAAGTGAACCGGCGGGTGAGGGCTGCTGCGATAGTCATTATTCGTTTGCTAGCTTTGAGTGCCTGCTGGTTGCTGCGCTAATGGCCTTTCTGTGCGAGCAGGCTTGCTCGCGAATGCGGTGTTTCAGTCAGCTCATGTATCACTGGCACACCGCCTTCGCGAGCAAGCCCGCTCCCACAAGTTGACCGAGTTCAGCTGCAAGCACCGCACTGCTTGGCTTTTCTGTGGGAGCGGGCTTGCCTGCGATGCGAGCGCCTCGGTACATCAGACATACCCAGGTGATGCCATCGCAGGCAAGCCAGCTCCCACATTTGACCGGGTACACCTTTGATTGGGTGCACCAAGATCCAACTGTGGGAGCGGGCTTGCTCGCGAATGCGGTGTTTCAGTCAGCTCATGTATCACTGGCACACCGCCCTCGCGAGCAAGCCCGCTCCCACAAGTTGACCGAGTTCAGCTGCAAGCACCGCACTGCTAGGCTTTTCTGTGGGAGCGGGCTTGCCCGCGATGCAGGCGTCTTGGTGCATCAGGCATACCCAGTGGATGCCATCGCAGGCAAGCCAGCTCCCACATTTGACCGGGTTTACCCTTGATTGGGTGCACCAAGATCCAACTGTGGGAGCGGGCTTGCTCGCGAATGCGGTGTTTCAGTCAGCTCATGTATCACTGGCACACCGCCTTCGCGAGCAAGCCCGCTCCCACCAGTTGACCGAGTTCAGCCGCCAGCACCGCACTGCTTGGCTTTTCTGTGGGAGCGGGCTTGCCTGCGATGCGAGCGCCTCGGTACATCAGGCATACCCAGTGGATGCCATCGCAGGCAAGCCAGCGCCCACATTTGACCGGGTACACCCTTGATTGGGTGCACCAAGATCCAACTGTGGGAGCGGGCTTGCTCGCGAATGCGGTGTTTCAGTCACCTCATGTATCACTGGCACACCGCCTTCGCGAGCAAGCCCGCTCCCACAAGTTGACCGAGTTCAGCTGCAAGCACCGCACTGCTTGGCTTTCTGTGGGAGCGGGCTTGCCCGCGATGTGGGCGCCTCGGTACATCAGGCATACCCAGTGGATGCCATCGCAGGCAAGCCAGCGCCCACATTTGACCGGGTACACCCTTGATTAGGTGCACCAAGATCCAACTGTGGGAGCGGGCTTGCTCGCGAATGCGGTGTTTCAGTCAGCTCATGTATCACTGGCACACCGCCTTCGCGAGCAAGCCCGCTCCCACAAATTGACCGAGTTCAACTGCCAGTAGCGCAGTGCTTGGCTTTTTTGTGGGAGCTGGCTTGCCTGCGATGCAGGCACCTCGGTGTATCAGGCACACCCAGTTGATGCCATCGCAGGCAAGCCAGCTCCCACCTTTGATTGAGTTTAGCCTTCAAGGTCAGGTCGGCTGTCAGGCCGCCTCGGCTGTGCTTTTGCTTCTACCACTCAGGTCGGCTACTAGGCCGCCGTGCTCTGCTTTTGATCTTGATCTGCTTTTGACTTTGATCTTAGGCGCCCCGTTAAACCACGCTGGCCGAACGCAGGTAGTACGGAGCGGGTAAACCGGCAGGACGCCGGTTTAGCCGCGACGGGGCAGGGACGCCCCGTCGCGGCGGCCCGCTGCGTACTACCGGAGTGAGGGCACACCGAGCCTAGGCGAGGTGCCGAGTGGTGGGGCAAGAGCCCTTTGGTTACTTTGGGGCTTTTCCAAAGTGACCCGCCGTAAGGGCGGAACCCATACCCGCCATCACCCAACCAACGGATATGCCCCCGGCCCCCTGCAACACCCCGCACTACTCACCGCCCATCACCCCTCAATCACCCGCAAAACCCGACTACTTACCCCCAGTAATCTGCTTCACCAACTCCGCATGCCCCTTCACATCATCCGCCCGTGAAATCGCCTGAATCACCAGCAAGTGATTGCCCGAGCCACCCAGGAATGTCGAGTTCAACGTCTTGCCGCCACCCTGGGTGGCCGTGCTGTCGACCTGACGCAGGCCAAGACCTTTGAAGGTCAGTTTCTTCTCGTTCTGCTTCTTGAAATCAGGCAGGGCAGCGCTCTGGTCCTTGACGAAATCAGCCACGGCGCCATCCAGAAACTGCGGGTCATTGTCTTTGATTGTGGCCCCGTCGTTGCGCACCGTTTCAGCCACGATCACCACACTTTTCGTGGTCGAGTTGGCGTACAGCGTGCCCTGGGTGTCGGCGGTGCCATCCTCAACCTTGCCGGTCGGCAGCGTGTCGGCGACGTAAGCCTTGGGCAAGTTGAAGGTGAACTTGCCACCCAGCGTCGAAATGGTTTGTGTAGCGGTCGGCTTGGTTGCCGCAAACACGCCGCCGGCGGTAAGCGCCAGGGCCAGCAGGACGGCGGTCTTGGTGAAAGTGGCCATGAAGCGCTCCAGTGGATGAACGAAATTGCGGCGTATTCTGTCAGAAAACTCGCCAGATCGTTCATCCCTGTCCTCACACTTTGTCGGACTCTTCCTCAAGCCGATCCATCTCAAACAGCCGCGCCAGTTCCGTACGCGCTTCCTGGGCGGTTTGCATGACCTTGGCCGCATCGTCATATACCGCATGTTGCGCAGCGAGCACTTGCAGGTCGTGGTTTTTGAAACGGGTGATGCGCGCATCGGCCTGGGCCTGGGTCAGACCGAGACCCACCAGGGTGCGGCGGCTCATTTCCAGGCTGGAGTAAAAGGTTTCGCGCACCGGTGACGCGTCCAGGTCGACCAGGCGGTGTACGTGTTGGCGGTTACGTGCACGGGCGATGATTTTCATGTGCGGGTAGAGGTTGCGCACCAGTTCGGCGGTCTTGATGTTGATCTCCGGGTCGTCCATGGCAATCACGAAGAACTCGGCCTGATCGACCTTGGCCGCGTGCAGGATTTCCGGACGCTGCGGGTCGCCGTAGAACACCGGCATACCGCCGAAACTGCGGGTCAGCTCGATGGTTTCCACCGAGGTGTCGAGGGCGATAAACGAGATGTTTTGCGCACGCAGAATCCGCGCCACGATCTGGCCCATACGGCCCATGCCGGCAATCACCACACGCGGTGCATCGCTTTCGATGGCGCGGTATTCCTCCGGCACTTCCACCGGTTTGACCTTGGGCTTGAACAGCTTTGGGCACACCAACAGCAGCAGCGGCGTCACGGCCATGGACAGCGTGATGGTCAGCACCAGCACATCGTAGAGGTGCGGTTCGAACAGGCCCTGGTCGCGCCCGATCTTGAACACCACAAAGGCAAACTCACCGCCGGCGGCCAGCACCACGCCCAGGCGCAGCGCGCTCTCGCGATTGAGGTCGCCTGCCATCCGGCCAACCGCATACAGCAGCGGCAACTTCAAGCCGATCAACAGCAGGGTCAGGCCGATCACCACCAGCGGCGAACTGAGCAGCAGGCTGAGGTTGGCGCCCATGCCCACACTGATGAAAAACAGGCCGAGCAACAGGCCTTTGAACGGTTCGATCTGCGCTTCGAGTTCGTGGCGGTATTCGGAGTCCGCCAGCAGCAGCCCGGCGAGGAAGGCGCCGAGGGCCATCGACACGCCCACCAGCTCCATCAACCAGGCCGTGCCGATCACCACCAGCAGCGCGGTGGCGGTGGACACTTCGCGCAGGCCGGTCTTGGCGACAATGCGAAACACCGGACGCAGCAGGTAGCGTCCGCCGATGATCACCACCGCGATGCTGCCGAGTATCTGCAACACGTGTTGCAAGCCCTGGGCTTCAGTGGTCGGATGATCACTGCCGGCCAGCAGCGGCACCATCGCGATCAGTGGAATCGCAGCGATGTCCTGGAACAACAGAATCGCAAACGCCAGGCGCCCGTGCGGCTGATTCAGCTCTTTGCGTTCGGCCAGGCTTTGCAGCCCAAACGCGGTGGAGGACAGCGCCAGGCCCAGGCCCAGCACAATCGCACTGTTCCAGGCCTGGCCAAACAGCCACAACGCCACCACCGCCATCACCAGCCCGGTCAGCAGCACTTGGGCCAGGCCCACGCCGAACACCGCTTTGCGCATCACCCATAAGCGCTTGGGCGACAGCTCCAAACCGATGATGAACAGCAGCAACACCACGCCCAATTCAGAAAACTGCGCCACGCTTTGCGGGTTGCCGATCAG
Organism: Pseudomonas sp. LBUM920; assembly: GCF_003852315.1. Taxonomy (NCBI): domain Bacteria; kingdom Pseudomonadati; phylum Pseudomonadota; class Gammaproteobacteria; order Pseudomonadales; family Pseudomonadaceae; genus Pseudomonas; species Pseudomonas edsoni (SeqCode). Next base: position 3,805,417 of record NZ_CP027762.1, on the reverse strand, counting down.
GCCCAATACAGAAGGGCCGATGATCACACCCGCGAACAGATAACCCAGCACTGCGCCCAGTTGCAGACGCTTGGCCAACGGCACGGTCAGCACGGCGGCGAGCAGGAACACCACGGCTGCTTGTAACAGGTTGCCTTCATGGGGCATTGCGAACTCCAGGATCTTTAAAACAAATCAACAGGGCGCCATTAGAGCGCTTTTTTACATTTCGAAACTTGTATTTTTGACGCGACAGGCAATGGATATTGGCTGTAGTCCCATTCTTACCGGGCGCTTACGAAAGTATTAATACCATTTAATTCAATGACTTTTCTGTAGGTCTACTACCGTTTCGACAAACTAGATCAGTTGTCACCACGGTCAGGTATTTCGAATTCGATGCGTGTGGGTCAATAGCGTTGGGCTTCTGCGCATTCATGGATGAAAGCTTGGACCACGAAGGAGTTGGGCGTGGATAGAAGACTTGCTGCTGCCGGTGTATCGCGTATCGCCCCTCTGAACATGGCCATTCGACTCGGGATTGTCGGGTTGATGGTTGGCCTGGCAAGTCCTGAGGCATTAGCCACCTGCTCAACGGCAGGTTCTACCGTGACCTGTACGGGCGTGCCGAGCCTGCCGCTGTTTCTGAATAACTTCAGCAGCGCCACCAACGGCTTGACCGTGAACGTCAACGCGGGCGCGCAGATGAATGCGACGCTGGGCGGCCACGTGCTGGACCTCACCGGCGTCAACATCAGCTTGAACAACTCGGGCACCCTCGACCCGGCACTTCTGGGCCTCGTGTCGGTACTCAGTGGTGGCGCTTTCATCGGCACTGGCGCGTCGAGTACGGTCAGCGTACTCAACAATGCCAGTGGCATCATGCGCGGCACCGGGATGTTGCTTGGGCTCAATCTCACGAGCCTCGGCGGCCTGGCGCTTTCAGTTAACAACGCAGCGACCGGCACCACGAGCATCACCAACAACGGCACGATTACCTCCACCGGTTTGTCGGTGGGCGGCATAACGCTGGCCGACACGCCGGTGGTCGGGGTATACGGCGGTTCCCAAGTCAACATGGTCAACAGCAGCACCGGCGTTATCAATGGTCGGGTGGCGTTCGAAACCTCTGCGGCGGGCAACACGTTCACCAACGCCGGTGCGATCACGGGCGGCGTCTCGATGGGGGCGAACGGCGCCAACACCTTCACTGCCGTTACCGGCTCCAGCGTGAGCGTGGGCGACGGTGTCCAGGTCAGTGTGGGGTTGGGCGGCCTGGCTGGGATCAATTTGACCTTTGGCCCGACGGGCACGGTCGATGGCGGTGCGGGGGGCGTCAACTCACTGATTCTGCAGAACCCTGTCGGCGTCGGCGGCGGTACTACGGGCGTGGGCACTGCGTCGAGCGCCAATTACGTCAACTTCAACAACCTGACGATCAACAGTGGCACCTGGACCCTGCAAGGTCCGCTGGTGTCGGGCAGTACCACGCTCAATGGCGGGGTTGCGCAGTTCAATAACAATGCGTCGTTTGGCAGCGGCGTGCTGACCTCCAACGGCGGGGTCCTGCAGGCGAGCAACGCGGGCTTGAACGTCAGTAATCTGGTGTCGCTCGGCGCGGGCGGCCTGACGGTCCAGGGTACCAACGCCACGACGTTGTCCGGCGTGGTCTCAGGCGCCGGGGGTTTGACCAAGGTCGGCAGCGGCCAACTGTCCCTGACCGGCATCAACACCTACCTCGGTAACACCACGCTCAACGGCGGCACGGTGCAACTGGGCAATAACCAGGCTTTCAGTACCGGCACGGTGACGTTCACAGGCGCGACGTCACTGTCGGCGCCTGGCACGATCAACCTGAACAACCTGATCACCCTCAACGGTGCCATGACGGCCACCGGCACCGGCGCCCTGACGCTGGCCGGCGCGATCAGCGGCGCGTCGGGCATCAGCAAAACCGGCACCGGCAGCCTGACCCTCAGCGGCAACAACAGCGGCTACACCGGCACCACCAGCCTGGGCGCCGGCACGTTGGTGTTGACCAGTGGCAATGCCCTGGGCAGCGGCGCCTTGAGCGTGACGGGCAATGCCAACCTGGACGCCATCGGGGCGCCGACACTGAACAATAACCTGGCCCTGACCGGCGACCTGACGCTGACCGGCACCAACCCGCTGACCCTCGCTGGCGTGATGTCCGGCGCCGGTGGCTTGATCAAAACCGGCGCAAGCCTGCTGACCGTGACCGGCAACAACACCCGCAGCGGGCTGACCTCGCTTAACGGCGGTGGCCTGGTGGTGGGTTCCAACACCGCCTTGGGCACGGGCGCGCTGAATACCGCAGCGGGCACCTCGCTGGACGCCAGCACCGCTGTCACCCTCGGCAACGCCGTCAATCTGACGGGCGCGTTGACGGTTGGCGGCACCCAGGCGCTGGGCCTTGGCGGCGTCATCTCCGGCAACGGGGGCCTGATCAAAAACGGCGCCGCTGCATTAAGCCTCACGGGTGCCAACACCTTCACCGGCAACACCAGCCTGAATGCCGGTGCGCTGGTGCTGGGCAACAACACGGCATTGGGCACAGGCGGCACGCTGACCACCGCCGACAACACCACGCTGGATGCCAGCAGTGCAATCAACCTCAACAACGGCCTGAACCTGACTGGCAACCTGAACATTGCCGGTAGCAATACCCTTGGCCTGACGGGCGTCCTCAGTGGCGCAGGCGGGCTGACCAAGAATGGCACGGCCGCGCTGATTCTCAGCGGCGCCAACACTTTCCTCGCCGGCACCACGCTCAATGGCGGCACGTTGAACGTCGGTAACGACCTGGCCTTGGGCACTGGCGCGCTGAGCGTGGCCGGTGTTTCGACGCTGGATAACGCGGCGGGTGTCAACCTGGCAAATGCCATCAACCTGGGCGCCGACCTGACCCTGGCCGGCACCACCCCATTGACCCTCAGCGGCGTGATTGATGGCGCCTCGGGCCTGATCAAAAACGGCGTTTCCAGCGTCGTGCTCAATGCTGCGAACACCTTCCAGGGCGGCACCACGCTCAACGGCGGTACGCTCACAGTGGGCAACGCAAGCGCGCTGGGCACCGGTGCCCTGACCGTAGGCGGCGCAGCCAGCTTGAACAGCAACGCGGGGCTCGCCCTCAATAACGCGATTACCCTCAACGCCAACCTGACGGCAGGCGGCGTCAGCCCGCTGACCTTGAACGGCATCATCAGCGGCGCGAATGGTTTGGTCAAAACCGGCACGTCGAGTCTCATCCTCAACGGTGTCAACACCTACACCGGCCCCACTGCACTGAGCGCCGGTTCGTTGGTTGTTGGTTCCAACACCGCGCTGGGCACCGGCGCGTTGAGCGCAACGGGCGGCACCACGCTGGACGCCGGTGCTGCGGTGAGCCTGAGCAACAACGTAAACCTGGGCGGCACCGTGACCGTGGGTGGCAGCAACGCGCTGACCCTCAATGGCGTCGTCGCGGGCATTGGTGGCTTGATCAAAAACGGCCCGGCCGACCTGGTCCTGAACGGTGCCAATACATTCCTGGGTGATACGGCGCTCAACGCCGGCAAGCTGGTGGTCGGTGCCAACACCGCGCTCGGCGCCGGTACGCTGAATGCCGCCGCCGGTACCGGCCTGGACGCCAGTACCGCAGCCAGCTTGAACAACGCGGTCAACCTTGCCGGTGCGTTGGGTATCGGCGGCACTGCCGACCTGACACTGACCGGGCTGGTCAATGGCGCAGGCAGCCTGGTCAAGAATGGCGCGGCTAACCTGATTCTCAATGGCGCCAATGGGTTTCTGGGCGGCACCACGCTCAATAACGGCACGTTGACGGTCGGCAATAACACCGCCTTGGGGCTTGGCGACTTGACGGTTGGCGGCGCCGCTACCCTGGACAGCAGCGCGGCTGTCAACCTGGGCAATAACGTAGCCCTCAATGCCGGCCTGAGCGTGGGCGGCACCAATGGCCTGACCCTGGGCGGCGTGATCAGCGGCACTGGCCCCTTGATCAAAAACGGTGCCGCCAACCTGACCTTGAATGGCATCAACACCTTCAGCGGCGGCACCACCCTCAATGCCGGGGCCTTGACCTTGGGTAACGCTAATGGCCTGGGCAGCGGCGCGTTGACTGTCGGTGGCGCGGCGACCCTGGACAACAGTGCATCCTTCGGCATCGGCAATGCCATTGCGCTGAATGCCGACCTGACCGTCGCCGGTAACAACAACCTCAACCTGAACGGTGTGGTCAGCGGCGCCGGCAACCTGATCAAAAATGGCCTGGCTGACCTGACATTGAGTGGCACCAACACCTTTACCGGTGCGGTGAATATCCTCTCCGGCAGCGTGACCACGCTCAGCGCCGGTGCCCTGGGCAACACCTCCGGCGCCAACATCAGCGCCGGGGCGGCACTCAACCTCGGCGTGGACAGCAGCCTTGCAGCGTTGACCGGCAGCGGTTCGGTGCAGCTCGGCACAGGCACCACACTGAGCGTCGGCGGCCTCAACACCACCAGCACCTTTGACGGCGACCTCAGTGGCGGCGGCGGCCTGACCAAAGTCGGCATCGGCACCCTCAACCTCACCGGCATCAACGGCCTCACCGGCAACACCGCCATCAATGCGGGCACCCTGAACCTCAGCGGCTCGTTGGGCAGCAACCTGGTCGATGTCAACAGCGGCGGCACCCTGACCGGCACCGGTTCGCTGTTGGGCACAGTCAACATCAACACAGGCGGGCACCTGGCGCTGAGCAGCGGCAATACCTTGTCGGCCGGCGCGCTGGCATTGGGGGCAGGCGCCAATCTGGATGTGGCCCTGGGCGCACCGTCGACGACATCCTTGCTGAATGTGGGCGGCAACCTGACCCTCGCCGGCAACCTGAACGTGACGGATGCCGGTGGTTTCGGCGTTGGCGTCTATCGCTTGATCAACTACACCGGCGTGCTCACCGACCTGGGCCTGAATGTGGCGAGCGTACCGGTCGGATTTGGCCTGGGTGACCTGGTGGTGCAAACCTCTGTGGGCAACCAGGTCAATGTGCTGGTATCGGCGCCCAACGCCAATATTCGTTTTTGGGACGGCAGCCAGACCATTCCTAACGGTACCGTGGATGGCGGCACCGGTATCTGGACCAGCGCCGGCACCAACTGGACCAACGTCAACGGCACGCTCAACCAGGCATGGGCCAGCGACTTTGCGGTGTTCCAAGGCGCGGCGGGCACCGTCACGGTGCAAGGGCAGCAACTGTTCACGGGCATGCAGTTCGCCACCGACGGCTACACCCTGGTCAGCGGCGCCGGCGGGCAATTGACGGCTGTCAACGGCACCACCGGCAACACTGCCATTCGTGTTGACCCAGGCGCCACCGCGACCATCGGCGTGAACATCGACGGCATCGGCACGCTCAATAAACTCGACACCGGCACCCTGGTCCTCAGTGGCGCCAACACATACAGCGGCGGCACCACGCTCAACGGCGGCACGCTGGTGGTTGGCAGCAACACCGCGCTGGGCAGCGGTGTGTTGACGACGGTGAGCGGCACGACTCTGGACAGCAATGCCGCAGTGACCCTGGGCAATGCGCTGCTCCTGAACGGCAACCTGAGCGTGGCCGGCAGCAATGCGCTGAGTCTCAATGGTGCGGTCAGCGGCGTCGGCGGCTTGATCAAGAACGGCACGGCCAACCTGACATTGGGCGGCACCAATACCTTCCTCGGCCCGGTGGCCTTGAACGCGGGTGGGCTGATCCTGGCCTCTAACACGGCGTTGGGCAGCGCCACCTTGAATGCGGCCAACGGCACGACGCTGGACGCCAGCACTGCGGTCACGGCCAATAACGCGATCAATCTTGCCGGTAACCTGGGCATCGGCGGAACGGCCGACCTGATACTGGCGGGCAGCATCAACGGTGCAGGCAGCCTGACCAAAAACGGCGCGGCCAACCTGATACTCAGTGGTGCCAATGGCTACCTCGGCGGCGTGACGCTGAACGCGGGTACCCTGACCCTGGGAACGGGCACCGCCCTGGGCCTGGGTAACCTGAGCGTCGGCGGCGCCTCGACCCTGGACAACAGCGCCGCGCTGGCCGTGGCCAATAACGTGGCGTTGAACGCCGCGCTGACGGTGGCCGGCAGCAATGACTTGAACCTGGGCGGTGTGCTCAGCGGCAACGGGGCGCTGGTCAAGAACGGCGCGACCAACCTGACGCTCGCTGGCGTGAATACCTATCAAGGCGGCACCACCCTGAATGCAGGCACCCTGACCCTGGGCACCGCAGCCGCCCTGGGCACTGGTGCCTTGACCGTCGGCGGTGCAGCCAGCCTGAACACCGCTGCTCCTTTGGTGCTGGCCAATGCGGTCAACGTCAATGCCGCGTTGACGGTGGGCGCTCTCAATAACGATCTGGGCCTGACCGGCGTGCTGGCGGGCAGCGGTAACCTGATCAAGACCGGCACCGGCGACCTGAATCTGGCCGGCAACAACAGCTTCTCCGGCCTCTTCGATGTACAAGCCGGCAGCCTGACCACGTTGGGCAATGGCGCGCTGGGCGTAGGCGCCGGGGTCAACCTCGGCAGCGGCACGCAACTGAACCTGGGCGGCTCGGCCAGCCTCGGCGCCCTGAGCGGCAACGGCGTGGCCCAGGTCGGCACCGGCAACACGTTGAGTGTGGGCGGCAACAACCTGGATGGCAGCTTCGGTGGCGTGCTCACCGGCGCGGGCAACTTCACTAAAATCGGTAGCGGTGCATTGACCCTCGGCGGCATCAGCTCGCTGACCGGTGATACCCAGGTCAATGCCGGCAGCTTGCTCGTCAACGGTTCGCTGGGCAGCGCCACTGTGGGCGTCGCCAGCGGCGCCACCCTGGGCGGTACCGGCACCCTGGCGGGCAACGTGAACATTGCCGATGGCGGCCATCTGGCGGTGAACTCGGGCAATGCCCTGACCGTCGGCTCGCTGGTACTCAATGGCAACTCCAACCTTGATGCGGGCCTGGGCGCGGCGTCCACCGGCGGCACGGCACTGATCAATGTGGGCGGCAACCTGACCCTCGACGGCACGCTGAATGTGCACGATATCGGCGGCTTCGGCGTCGGTCTCTATCGCCTGATCAACTACACCGGTAGCCTGACCAACAACGGCCTCGCACTCGGCAGCGTGCCGGTGAACGTGTCGCTGGGCGATCTGGATATGCAGACCAGCATCGGCAACCAGATCAACTTGCTGGTCAATGGCAGCACCAACGTGCAGTTCTGGGATGGCAGCCAATTGTTGCCGAACGGCACTGTCGATGGCGGCACCGGCAGCTGGAATGCCGGCGGCACCCACTGGACCAGCCTCAACGGCCTGGCCAACACTGCCTGGAGCCCCAACAGCTTCGCGATCTTCCAGGGCGCGGCGGGTACCGTCACCGTGGACGGCGCTCAAGCAATTACCGGCCTGCAATTTGTCACCGACGGCTACAACCTGGTCGGCGGCGCGGCGGGGGCCTTGACCTTGTTCAACGGCACGGGCGGCAATACGGCCGTGCGTGTTGACCCTAACGCCACTGCGACGCTGGGCGTCACGCTCAACGGTGGCGGCACGTTGGCCAAACTGGACGCGGGCACCCTGGTGCTCAACGGCGCCAACACCTATACCGGCGGCACCGTGCTCAACGGCGGCACCTTGGTGGTCGGCAATAACAGCGCGCTGGGTACCGGTGCGCTGACCACGGCCAACGGCACCACCCTGGACAGCAACGCTGCGGTCAGCCTGGCCAACGACGTGACTGTCAACGGCGCGCTGACGGTTGGCGGCAGCAATGCGCTGACCCTGGCCGGCACGGTGGCGGGCACCGGCAGCCTGATCAAAAATGGCATCGCCAGCCTGACCTTGAGTGGCAACAACAGCTATGCCGGGCCTACCGCGCTGAATGCTGGCGGGCTGATTCTGGCTTCCGACACCGCGTTGGGCGCCGGCGCCCTGAATGCCGCTGCCGGAACCACCCTCGACACCCGTTCCGCCGTGACCCTGGCCAATGCGGTGAACCTGGCGGGCAACCTGGGCATTCTCGGCAGTGCCGACCTGACCCTCAACGGCCTGGTCACCGGTGCCGGTGGCATGACCAAAACCGGCGCGGGCAACCTGACGCTCAACGGCAACAATGCCTACCTCGGTGGCACGCAGTTGAATGCAGGCACCTTGACCCTGGGCAACGGCGCGGCACTGGGCAGCGGCGCGCTGGCCGTCAACGGTGCGGCAACGCTAGACACCAGCACTGCACTGGCGCTGGCCAATAACACCACGCTCAATGCTGCGCTGACCGTCGGCGGCACCGATGGCCTGAGCCTTGACGGCGTGGTGGATGGCAGCGGTTCGTTGAGCAAAAACGGCACCGCCAACCTGACACTCAATGGCGCCAACACCTACAGCGGCGGCACCACCCTCAATGCCGGTACGCTGACCGTTGGCACCGCCACCGCCCTGGGCTCGGGCGCGCTGACCGTGAGTGGCGCGGGCACGCTGGACAACAGTGCGCCGCTGGTACTGGCAAACGCGGTGAATCTCAACGCCGACCTCAGCGTGGCCGGCAGCAATGACCTGACCCTGGCCGGTGTACTGGCGGGCAACGCGGCGCTGATCAAGAACGGCGCTGCAGACCTGCTGCTCAGCGCCAACAACACCTTCACCGGCCCGCTCACGGTGGTGGGCGGCAGTGTGACCACCGTGGGCAATGGAGCGCTGGGTAACACGTCGGGCGTCAACGTTGGCGCGGGCACCCGTCTCAACCTGGGTGGCAATGCCAACCTCAACAGCCTGGCCGGCAACGGCACGGTTCAGGTGGCGGGCGGCACTACCCTGGCGGTGGGCGGCAGCAACCTGGACAACACCTTCGCGGGTGCGCTGAACGGCGCCGGTAACCTGGATAAAAACGGCACCGGCGCGCTCAACCTGACCGGCGCAAACGCCATCAGCGGCGCCGCCAACGTCAATGGCGGCACCTTGAATGTCAGCGGCTCGCTGGCCAGCGGCACCGTCGCGGTCAACAACGGCGCGACCCTGACCGGCACCGGCTCGTTGGCGGGCGCCGTGACGGTGGCCGACGGTGGTCACATCGGCCTGAACACCGGCAGCACCTTGTCGGTGGGCTCGTTGGTGCTGGGCGGCAACGCCAATCTGGACGTCGGACTCGGCGTTCCGGTGGTGGGTGGCGGTAATGGGCTGCTCAATGTCGGCGGCGACCTGACCCTGGGCGGCAACCTTAACGTCACCGATGTTGGTGGTTTCGGCAGCGGCGTCTATAACATCATCAATTACGGCGGGGCCTTGACCAATAACGGCCTGACCCTCGGCACGCTGCCCGGCAGTGTGATCCCGGGTGACGTAGAGGTGCAGACGGCCATCAGCAACAAGGTCAACGTGTTGGTGACGGCGCCCAATACCACCGTGCAATTCTGGGATGGCGGCAACCTGATCGGCAATGGCGCCATCGAAGGCGGCAACGGTACCTGGGGCACCGGCCTCACCAACTGGACCAATGTCGATGGCACGCTCAACCAGAATTGGGGCAGCAGTTTTGCAGTGTTCCAGGGCGCTGCGGGTAACGTGAGCGTGGATGGCACGCAAACGATTACCGGCATGCAGTTCGTCACCGACGGCTATAACCTGGCCTCCGGCACGGCGGGCGTGCTCAATCTGGTCAACGGCGGCACCGGCAACACCGCGATTCGGGTCGACCCGAACGCCACCGCCACCCTGGGCGTGACCCTGGCTGGCGCGGGCACCCTGGCCAAACTCGACAGCGGCACCCTGGTGCTCAACGGCAGCAACACCTACACCGGCGGCACCGCGCTCAATGGCGGCACGCTGGTGGTGGGCAGCAACAGCGCGCTGGGCACGGGCACGCTGACGGCCGCTGACGGCACCACGCTGGACAGCAACGCAGCCGTCACGCTCGACAACGCTGCGGTACTCAACGGCGCATTGGCCATTGGTGGCAGCCGTGCGTTGACGCTCAACGGTCGGTTCAGCGGCAACGGCAGCCTGTTGAAAAAAGGCGCGGCGACACTGACCCTCAACGGCGCCAACACCTACAGCGGTGGCACCGGCTTGAATGCCGGCCAACTGGTCCTGGGCAACAACGCAGCGCTCGGCACCGGCGCGCTGACCGTTGGCGGCGCTGCCGCTCTGGATACCAGCACCGACCTGCAACTGGCCAATGCCATCAACCTGGGTGGCCCGCTGACGCTGGCCGGCAGCCATGACCTGGCCCTCAACGGCGCGGTCAGCGGCACCGGCAGCCTGGTAAAAAATGGCACTGGCGCGTTGCTGCTGACCGGCGCCAACACTTACAGCGGTGGCACCACACTCAATGGCGGCAACACCACCGGCAATACCACCAGCCTGCAAGGGGCGATTGTCAACAACGCGACACTGACCTTCGAGCAGGGCGCCGATGGCACCTACACCGGCAACCTCACCGGCGCCGGCGTGTTGAATAAAACCGGCACCGGCGCGTTGCTGCTGACCGGCAATAACACCTTCACCGGCAACACCAACGTCAACGCGGGCAGCGTGCTGGTCAATGGCACGTTGAACAGTGCGGCGGTACAGGTTGCCAGCGGTGCGACGCTCGGCGGCAGTGGCACGCTGGGCGGCGCAGTGAACATGGCCGATGGTTCGGTACTCAAGGCCGGGGCGGCGACGCCGCTGTCGGTCGGTTCGCTGGCGTTGTCGTCCGGCACCACGCTGGACTTCACCCTCGGCGCACCGGGTGCGTCGACCACGGCGGTGAATGTGGCGGGTAATCTGACCCTGGATGGCACGCTCAACGTCACTGACGCGGGCGGCTTTGGTGCCGGCGTTTATCAACTGTTCCGCTACGGCGGCAGCCTGACCGACAACGGTTTGACCCTTGGCACACTGCCCGTCGGCGCAGGCGATCTGACCTTGCAGACGGCACTCGCCAACCAGCTCAACCTGCTGGTGCAAACCGCACCCGGGCAGATCCAGTTCTGGAACGGCGGCACCACCAACCCCGACGGCACCATCACCGGTGGCAGCGGCACCTGGGGCCCTGGCACCAACTGGACCGATCCGACCGGCACCCAAGGCCAGGCGTCGAACAACCAGTTTGCCGTGTTTGGCGGGCAGGGCGGCACGGTCACCGTGGTCGGCAACCAAGGCTTTACCGGGCTGCAATTTCTTGACCCTGGCTACACGCTGACGGCGGGGGCAGGGGGCACCTTGTCGCCTACCGGCACGGCGGTGGTGCGGGTCAATTCGGGCGTCACCACGGAGATTGCTGCGCCGATCGTGGGCGGCGGGGCGATCAACAAACTTGATGCCGGCACCTTGTTGCTGACCGGCGCCAACACCTACACCGGTGGCACTACCGTCAGCGGCGGTACGTTGGCCGGTAACACGCTCAGCTTGCAAGGCCGGTTCTTGAACAATGCGCGCATGCTGTTCGTGCAGGCCACCAATGGCACCTTCAAGGGCACGTTGACCGGCACCGGCAGCCTCACCAAACAAGGCGCCGGGGCGCTGTTGCTGACCGGTAATCAGCCGTTCAGCGGCACCGTGGCAGTGGATCAAGGCGTGCTGCAAGTCGGCAACGCGGCCAATCCGGGCACGGTGTTCGGCGGGCAGGTGACGGTCGCCAATGGCGCGGGCCTGACCGGTAACGGCAGTGTCGGTTCGCTGGTCAACAACGGCAGCGTGACACCCGATGGCGGCAAGCTGACAGTGGCCGGTAACTTCACCAACGCCAGCACGGGCGCACTGAACCTGGTCATCACGCCTTCGGTCAGCGGTTCTCTGGCGGTCGGCGGCACGGCTAACCTGGGCGGCACCCTGAATGTGATCAACCTGGCGCCGTACACCGGGGCAACCACCTACACCCTGCTGACAGCCGGCGCGGTGAACGGCACGTTCAGCAACACCAACCTGGAGAACCTGGCGTTCCTCTCCACCTCGCTGGACTACAGCCCTACCCAAGTGGCGTTGGCGGTCAGCCGCAATAACGTCAGTTACGCCAGCGTAGCGGCCACCGGTAACCAGCGTGGCGTGGCGGCTGCACTCGACAGAGGCGCCGCCGTGGGCGGGGCCGCGGTGCAAAATGCGTTGCTCAACACCGATGCTGCCGGGGCGCGTGCCGCTTTTGACAGCTTGTCCGGCGAGATCCACGCCAGCACCGCCAGCGCAATGCTTGAGGATTCGCGCTACATCCGTGACGCGGTCAACGAGCGCCTGCGCCAACCTGGCTGCTATCGCGAGGACGACCCACGCAACAGCCTGGCGCCAAGCGAAAACCGCCTGAGCAGTGCCGGTTGCCATGGCGAGATGGTCGGCTGGATGCGCGTGCTTGGCACCTGGGGCCATATGGGCGGCGACAGCAACGCTGCCAAGCTGGACCGCAACCTTGGCGGCTTCCTGCTTGGCACCGACAAGCAAGTGGATGACGCCTGGCGTGTCGGCGTGGCCGCCGGCTACACCCGCAGCGACCTGGAAGCCAAGCGCCGCAGCTCCAGCGCCGACGTCGACAGCTACCACTTGATGGCCTACACCGCTTACCAACAGGAAGCATTCGCCGCGCGTATGGGCGTGGCCTACAGCTGGCATGACATCGAAAGCAAACGCGACGTGGCGGTCGCTGGCGAAGGTCAGCGTCTGAAAGCCGATTACAAGGCACGCAGCGCGCAAGTGTTCGGTGAAGTGGGCTATACCCTTACAGCCGGCAGCGTGGCAGTCGAACCGTTCGCCGGCCTGGCCTACGTCAACTACGACAGCGACACACTCAAGGAGAAAGGCGGGTCGGCGGCGCTGCGCGGCGATGCTGATCAGGACGTGACCTTCTCCACCTTGGGCGTGCGTGTTGGCCAGACCATCACCCTGGGCAACGGCTCGAAAATCACCCCTCGGGGCAGCATCGGCTGGCGCCACGCCTTCGGCGATACCAAGCCCGATGCCGACTTGAGCTTTATCAACGGCGGGGGTTCGTTCAGCACCCAAGGTGTACCGATTGCCAAGGACAGTGCGGTTCTGGAGGCGGGGCTGGATTACCAGATCAGCCAGAACGGCAAGCTGGGCCTGGGCTACTCGGGTCAACTCTCGCGTAACGATAAGGACCACGCGATGACCGTCAGTTTCTCCCTCGGTTTTTGATCAAGGCCGAGCACCTTTAACCGCCCGTAAGGGCGGTTTTTTTTGGGATTTTTGATGAGCCCAGTGCCGAGGCACGCTCTTTGTGGCGATGGGGCTTGCCCCCCGTTCGGTTGCGAAGCAGCCCTTCAAACAAGGATGCGATGTGTCAGATACTCCGCAGCGGCTGAATCCGGGGCTGCTGCGCAACCCAACGCGGGGCAAGCCCGCTCGCCACACGCTGTGTTTCAATCTGGGAATACGCCCATTAAAAATAGTGAATCGCGACGTTTGCCGGTGGCGAGGTCATGATCGACAACTTCGCTGACTAAGTCGCATTGAGGCACTCACATGAACCAACTTCTCGCCCTGCGCGCCTTCGTCCGTGTCGTCGATACCGGTTCGTTCAGCCGTGCGTCCGACCAGCTGGCGCTGCCACGCTCCACGGTCAGCAAGCTGATCACCGACCTTGAAAAACACCTGGGCCTCAAGTTGATACACCGCACCACCCGCGCCTTGGCGCCGACGTCCGAAGGGCTCGAATACTATGGCCATGCACGGCGGCTGGTGGCTGAGCTGGATGAAGTGGACAGCGCCGCGCGCGGGCAAATTCTCAAGCCCGGCGGGCATCTGCGCGTGGACGCACCGGCCTCGTTTGCCAATTGCCTGTTGATCCCGGCGCTGGTGGATTTTCATCGGCAGTACCCCGACATCACTATTGCCTTGGGGATCAGTGACCGTGCCGTGAACATCGTCGGGGAGGGCGTTGACTGCGTGATCCGTGCCGGCACGCTGGACGACATGGCAATGATCGGGCGCAAGGTGGCTGACCTTGAGTACCTGACCTGCGCGGCGCCCAGTTACGTTGCCCGCAGGGGGCTGCCGGCCTCGCCCGAGGACCTGCAGAACAACCACCTCAAAGCCGGTTATTTCTTCACCGGCTCGGGCAAGCCGGAGCCGCTGATTTTCGAGAAGGGCGGGCAGCGTATCGAGGTCAACGGCTGCGCCTTCTCGACCAACGAAGGCAATGGCCTCAAGGAAATGCTGCTCGCCGGCCTTGGCGTCGGCCAGCACTTCACCTCCATCGTGCAGTACTACCTGGACACTGGCCAATTGGTCAGCGTATTGCCGGACTGGTCGCGCCCGCCCACGGCGCTGCACATCCTTTACCCGCCCAACCGTCACCAGAGCGCACGGCTCAAGGTATTTACCGAATGGGTGATGCATACGTTCGGTGTCAGGGAATAATCGCGGTCACACGAATCTCTACACGCATGGTCGGCAGACCCAGCGCCTGCACGCCGACCTGCGTCCAGATCGGCGCGTGGTCGGGCATGTAGCGCCGGTACTGCTTGACCATCGCCTCGTTGACCTCCGGTGGGAAGCCACCGACGTGGTAGGAGTTGACGTGAATCACATGCGCCCACTGCGCGCCAGCGCTGGCCAGGGTGCGCTCCAGGTTATGAAAGGCCCGGGCGATTTCTTCGCCGAGGTCGGCAGGGATCTGGAAGTCATCATCCCAACCTCCCTGGCCGGAGGTTTCCACGCGGTTACCGACTTTGACCGCCTGGGAATAGTGCAGGTGTTCGCGCAGGTAATCGCCATAACCTGGGGTGACAAAAAACTCGGGCGTGCTCATGGTGTTTCCTCGGTTCAGTACTAGACAGGGCGAATGCTAGTGGACTGAATGCGCGAACAACATCCCGGTTTTTTGCCATGACTATCTATCGGTTTGCACAATCGGCTTGCGGAAAAGCCCTATCGCCAAGCCGCTGATGATGACCGTGATGAAGACCAGGTGGGGCGTGGAAATGCGCTCGCCCAGTATCAGCATCGAACTGCCGATGCCGAATACCGGTATCAGCAACGACAGCGGCGCCACGGTTGAAACGGGGTAGGCCTTGAGCAACGAATTCCAGCCCCAATAGGCAAAGTGCGTGGCCAAGTAGACCTGAAACAGGATCGACATCACCGCCGTGAGGTCGAGGCTGGCGGGCACGTTCTCGAACGCGGTGCTGCCGTGCATCCACCAGGCCATTAGACACAACGGCACCGGCGGAAACAGGCTGGCCCACACCATGAACGAGAAAATTTCCTTCACCCCCGACGCTTTGATGATGATGTTGCCGATGCTCCATGCCAACGCGCTGAGCACGATCAGCAGCACGCCGAGCACCGCATGCTCGCCGTCCTGGGTGCAGATGATCCCCGTCAGGCCAATCAGGGCGAGCAAAGCGCCGACCCACTGCGCACGGCGAATATGTTCCTTGAACAACAGATAGCCCCAGCCCAGCGTGAAAAACACGCTGAGCTGAATGATCAGCGAGGCGATTCCAGGGCTGACGCCTGCCTGGATGCCGTAGTTGATCACGCCCCACATGCCCAGCCCGAAGATAACGCCATAGGCCGCCACATAGCCGAACTTGACGGCGGGGCGCTTGATGAAGAACACCAGCGGCAAGGCGGCGAGGGTAAAGCGGATGCCGGTCAGTACAAACGGGTCGATTGAGCGCAAGCCCAACTGGGTAATGGGGAAGTTCAAACCCCACACCAGGGTGACGAGCAGGGCGAGGGCGAGGTGTTGCTTGTGCATGGGCGGGCCTTTGAATGGGTTGATCCGGGCCATCATGCTAGGGCGGGGCCGTATGGCCCGCTTGCTATGTCAGGTCATAATTTGACACTATCGGGCCATGATCCCGACATTTGAAACCACTGACCCTGAAGCCGTCGTCACGCTGCGCGACTATGCGTGCGGCACTGTCTTCGAGCGGCATACCCATGCACGCGGGCAATTCGCCTATGCCTCTACCGGCGCGTTGAGAATGTTCACCGACCTCGGCAATTGGGTGGTGCCGCCGCAGCGGGCGATCTGGGTGCCGGGCGGTGTGCCCCATGAAATGCACATGCGCGGCGACGTGGTGATGCTCAATACCTACCTCGATGACCAGGCTGCCAAGCGGGCAGGGCTGCGGGATCGTTGCCAGGTATTCGAGGTGTCGCCATTGCTCAGGCATCTGTTGGAAGCGGCACTGGCGATCGCGCCGTCGGCGGCGATTACGGTCCGTCAGCAGTGCATATTGACGCTGTTGATCGATGAAATAAGCGCCATGCCCGAAGTGCCCCTCAGCGCGCCGTTGCCTGCCGAGCCACGTCTGGCCCAGGCTTGCCGGCGTTTTCTGCAGGCCCCTGCGCAGACCATCTCCCTGGATGAGATGGCCCAATGGTCGAACATGAGCCGACGCACCTTCACTCGCCATTTCCACGAAGGCACCGGCATGACGTTTGTGGCCTGGCGTCAGCAGGTCTGCCTGCTTGAAGCCACTGCGCGGCTCAGTCATGGCGCCTCCATTACCGAGGTGGCGTTGGGGTTGGGTTTCAGCAGTTCCAGCGCCTTTACCGCGGTGTTCCGGCGAAACCTGGGAGACGCGCCCGCGCGCTACCTGGCCAAATCCAGGGCAGCGTCTGCGTTCTGAAAACGGCACACGTCGGTCAGGATTCACCTTCACCAAGGTCATGCTTTGTTACTATCGCCGTCCATCGTTACCAGGAGTCACCGGCCCATGCAACACCAGTGGGATGAAATGCACCGCACCCGCAAGCCCACGTTTGTACTGTGCGGCGAGCCTCAGGGGGATGTGCTCAATCTCTACGTTCACGGTTATTCGGCCTTCTTCAACCGCCAGCAACTGGGCAATTTCAAGCAGCAGCTGGCGAGCATCGAAGGCTCGACCAACCTGATGCTGTTCTGGCCGGCGGGGCATTTTCTCGAAAACCTGTTTGCGCCCTTCAAGGATGTGATCACCTCGATGCTTGGCGGCGGCGGGCTGGGCGCCGCAACGGTGGGCGTGGGCAAGGCGATTGCCTATTTCCTCGACCATTACAAAAGTGTCGAGGCGCGCGTCGATGAAGTGGCCAAGACCCTGTTGCCTGAACTGGCCAGTTACCTGCACGCGGAGTCGCTGGAGGTACGGCGCATCAACCTCATCGGGCATTCGCTGGGCGCGCGCATTCTGGTCAAGAGCGTGCTGGCCAGCCCCGAGGTGGCCCGCGAACTGCCGCTGAACAACCTGTTGCTGATGGGCGGGGCGATCTGTACGTCGAGCCCGTGGGATGAAGTGTCGGCGCCGCTCAAGGGCCGTGTGATCAACTGCCACTCCAGCAAAGACTGGGCGCTGGCCATGAAACCGGACACCGAACGTTGCATTGGGCGTTATGCAATTGATGTCACGCCGGCGCTCAAGGCCAAGGTCACCAATGTGCACCTGGCGACGTTCGACCATGCCGCTTACTGGCCGCAGCTGAAAACGGTGGTGCAATACACCGACCTGTTGCAGGAACGGCGCGGCATGATCCGCGCCGATCAGCGCAGCACTGAAGTGCGCTTTGCCGAGGAGGACGTGGAGTTGTTCCCGGCGTTGGTGCAGGCGCGGCCGGACGAGTTGAAGTTCCTGGCCGAATTGATGGCGCAAAAACGCAGTGCATCGATCGATGCCGGCGTGCGCGAACCGCTGAAACTGGCCATCGAGTTGCAGCGCATGGGCGGTGACAGCTTTATGAACCTGGCCCGTGGCCATGGCGTGAGTTATCGCCAGATCGCCGAAGATGTGGCGCAGCGCCTGGGGATCAAGTTTGACCAAGCGCTGGAAACCGTTGCGCTGGCGGACATCGAGGCCCAGGTCGCGGAGAAACTGATCGAGCAATACAAGGACAAGCTCAGCCGTGCGGACCGTCAAGCCTTCGACGCCGAACTCAAGGCGGCCGCGCAAAAAGAGCAGGGCTTGTTCAACCGCTTCGATGTAGGCCGCTCGGCCACCACGGCCTTGAGTGGCACGGCGTTGGCGGGGTTGACCGGGTTTATCGTGCGCCGCGGTGCCGCCACGGCGATTCCGGTGGTGGGCCAGGCATTGGCCGCGGCGATGCTGCTGGTGACGGGCGTGCGGGCGTTTTCCGGCCCGGCGTACTCGATTACCACTTTATCGGTGTTGATGATCGGCATGATTCGCCAGCGCATGGAGCGCGAGGCGCTGAACCAGGAGATGGACCTGGTGGTGCAGGTCGTGGACACGTTCCACCTGCCGCGGGAGACGGTGATGCGCACGGTCGTGTCGGACTGATAAGCTGCGGCTCTGACTTGTATGTTTGCCTGGGATACCGCGTGAAATTCAGCCTGCCGAAAATCGCTACTGCCCCATTCTGCCCGCCGGAAGTGGCCGGCTCCGTCATCGTTGACCCCAAGGCTTCGTTTTTCAAACGGGCGCTGATGTTCGCCGGCCCCGGCCTGCTGATTTCGATTGGCTACATGGACCCCGGCAACTGGGCCACGGCCATCGAGGCCGGCTCGCGCTACGGGTACAACCTGTTATTCGTGGTGCTGCTGGCCAGCCTGGCAGGCATGGCTGTGCAATGCCTGTGTTCACGGCTGGGCATCGCCACCGGCAAAGACCTGGCGCAACTGTGCCGTGAGCGCTACAGCAAACGCTCGGCGCGCACGCAGTGGGTGCTGGCGGAAATTTCGATCATCGCCACCGACCTTGCCGAAGTGCTCGGCTGCGCCCTGGCGTTTCACCTGTTGCTGGGCGTGTCGCTGACCACCGGCATCGTCATTACCGCGTTCGACACGCTGTTGATCCTGGCCTTGCAAAACCGTGGTTTCCGCCGACTGGAAGCGATCATGCTGGCGCTGGTCGCGACCATCGGCGTGTGCTTCTTTATCGAACTGGTGCTGATCAAACCCTACTGGCCGGACGTGTTGAGTGGCTTCGCCCCGTCACTGTCGGCCATCAGCGACGCTGCGCCGTTGTACCTGGCCATCGGGATCCTGGGTGCCACGGTAATGCCGCATAACCTTTACCTGCACAGCTCCATCGTGCAAACCCGGCTGATCGGCAAAGACCTCGCCAGCAAACAGGACGCGGTCAAACTGGCGCGTATCGACACCATCGGCTCACTGGCCCTGGCCTTGCTGGTCAACGCGGCAATCCTGGTGCTGGCCGCCGCTGCGTTCTACAAGACTGGCCACACCGACGTGGTCGAGATTCAGGATGCTTACCACCTGCTCGACCCACTGGTGGGCGGGGCTTTTGCCAGTGTCCTGTTTGGTATCGCGTTGCTCGCCTCCGGGCAAAGTTCGACCTTCACCGGCACGATTGCCGGGCAGGTGATCATGGAGGGTTACCTCAACCTGCGCATTCCCTGCTGGCAGCGCCGCCTGATCACCCGAGGCCTGGCACTGATCCCGGCGTTTTTGGGGGTGTGGCTGATGGGCGACGATGCCATTGGCAAGTTGCTGATTCTGAGCCAGGTGGTCCTCAGCCTGCAGTTGCCGTTCGCGCTGTACCCACTGATCCGCATGACGGGTGACAAGCAATTGATGGGGCCGTTTGTGAACCGTCTGCCCACGCGGCTATTGGCGTGGTTTCTGTTTGCAGTGATCAGCGGGGCGAACGCGTGGTTGATTGGGCAGTGGTTGTTTTGAATCACCGGTCCCAATACGGCACCGCGCCAAAACACTCGACAAAATAATCAATCACCGTGCGCACCTTCAATGACAGCCGGCGGCTGCCGGGCCATAACGCGGCAATCTGCTGCGGCTCAAGCGTCGTCGCCACGTCGTACTCGGTCAGCACCGCCTGCAAGGTGCCGGCGCGCAAGCCTTCGCCGATCAGCCAGGACGGAAACACCACCAGCCCCAGGCCTTGTTCAGCAGCGTGGGTGAGGGTGTCGGCGTGGTTGCCGGTGATCGGGCCTTTGACGCTGTAGGGCGTCCAATCGCCCTGGTCGCGGCGGAAAAACCAGCGTTGCTGGCCGGTGATGCCCTTGTAGGCCAGGCACTGATGGTTGACCAGCTCGTCGGGGTGGCGCGGTGTGCCATGCCGGGCCAGGTAGGCAGGGCTGGCGGCGATGCGAAAGCGCTGCGGCGCGAAGATGCGGGCCTGCATGCCGGAATCGTTGAGCACGCCGATACGAAACAGCAAGTCGGTGCCGTCTTGCAGTGGGTCGACGTAGGTGTCGGTTTGCTGGATATCCAGTTGCAACTTGGGATAGCGCCGGCACAGCTCGCCCAGCCACGGCGATAGATGACGCTGGCCGAACACCATCGGCGCGTTGATGCGTACCAGGCCGCTGGGTTCGCTTTCCTGTTCCTGCAACGCCTGGCCGGCTGTTTCCAGTTGTTCCAGCATCAAGCGCGCATGATGCCCGAGCAGGCGCCCGGCCTCGGTAGGGCTCACGGCGCGGGTGTGGCGGTACAACAACTGTTGGCCGAGTGCCTGCTCCATCAACTGGATCTGCCGAGAAATGGAGGAGGGCGCCAGGCTTTCCCGGCGCGCGACTTCAGAAAAGCTGCCGTGATCCAGCACCGCGACAAACAGGCGCAACGCCTTGAAACTCAATTCATTCAAGCCCTGCATCATGGTCTCCAAGCTGTGCGTTTTGCGCAAAGGTGTTATCCGCATGCTCCCATTTATCGCACAGCACGGCCACCGGATAATGCGCGCCATGTCTACTTCTTGAAGCGCAGGTGATGTATGCAGGCAAGTTCGATCGAGGGTGTGGCTCAGGCCACGCCGAAGAAAAACCTTCT
Organism: Pseudomonas sp. LBUM920; assembly: GCF_003852315.1. Taxonomy (NCBI): domain Bacteria; kingdom Pseudomonadati; phylum Pseudomonadota; class Gammaproteobacteria; order Pseudomonadales; family Pseudomonadaceae; genus Pseudomonas; species Pseudomonas edsoni (SeqCode). The sequence continues at coordinate 3,784,725 of NZ_CP027762.1, read as the reverse complement.
ACGGCTGTTGTTGTTGCCATTGGTGATATTGGCGGGCATGGGCCTGTCGGTGGAGGCTGGTTTGCTCGGGCCGCTGGGCGTACAGGTAGGCCACTTGTGGGCGACCTTGAGCATCTTCGGCGTGGGCACGGCGATCCTGTTTCTGCTGTTGCTGTTCAGCGGCCCGCAAAAAGGCCCGGCGCTGACCGACCTGCCACGCTGGCAGTTGATCGGCGGCTTCCTGGGGCCGATGTATGTGGTGGTGTTGACGTTGGCCACGCCGCATATCGGTATCGCCATGACCATGATCGCGATCCTCTCGGGCCAGGTGGGCAAGAGTGTGTTGATCGACCATTTCGGCTGGTTTGGCACGGCGCGCAAGCGGGTCAATGGTGAGCGCTGGATTGCGTTGGCGCTGATTGTGGCGGCACTTGTTCTGATTGCACGAGGGTAAGGCGATGAATCTGATTCTGTTGTTGGTACTGGTGATTGCCGCCGGTGCGGTACTGAGTGTGCAAGCGGCCATTAACGGCCGCCTGGGCCAGGCAGTGGGCGTATTGCGCAGCAGCTTGCTGACCTTTGCGGTGGGCGCAATCACCACGGCGCTGTTGATTTTCTTTTTCGAGCCGGCCCAGGCCGTCAGCTTGCTCGAGGTGCCCAAGTGGCAACTGACCGGCGCGCTGTTCGGCGTGGTGTACATGATGGTGATGGTCGGCGCGGTGCCCATCGTCGGCACGGCGGTGGCAACGGTGGCGGTGATCGTCGGGCAGTTGGGCATGGGCATGCTGATCGACAACTTCGGCTGGCTGGGTAACCCGGCGATCGAACTGTCGGGCAGCCGTATCGTGGCGATGCTCTGTCTGGCGCTGGCGCTGGTGTTCATGTACCGCAGCAATACCCGTCAGGCCGATTAATGGGCTGAACCTTGCTGCGTTGCCGGGAGTCATTGCTTAAGGTGCTGCGTTCGCAGCACTTGGACGACCATGAAAAGGAGTCTGACCATGCCAGATAAAACCTGTGCTTGCCCACACTGCAAATGTGTACTGGGCGCCGACGCGGTAATGAAGGACGGTAAAGGCTATTGCTGCCAAGGCTGTGCCGAGCACCATGCCCATGGTGAGCCGTGTATGGCGCCAACGGGCTGTGAGTGCGCCAAGTCGGCTCACGGCTAAGCGTGTTGGCGGGAGGCCGGGTGTTACCGGCCTCTTTTCAGTGGGGTTTGAGTTCGAACCTGACGCTGTGGTCGGCCAGGCGCTGACGGCCTTTGACCACCGCGCTGATCCGCCGCCCCTGGAGCGCAAACACCACGGTTTGCGCCGCGTGCAGATCATCCGGCAGCGGCTGGAACACCCGCAGCACGGTGCGCTCCGGTGTGCGCTGAACACTCACCTGGCACTCGGCATGCTTGGCCATCGGCCCGAATAAGGTGTCCTGGGTGTAGTCGATGCGCGCCTTGCCATTGACCGGTTCTGATCCGTCCATTGTTAGAGCTCCCTACTCTCAAGGTGTAAGCAAGTGATCGTTGCGGGCAGTAAAAATTCACTCGGATTGTGGGGCGCCGGTCATTACCATGGCGGCTCACCCTTGATGATGTGTAGCCCATGGCCCTGGCCGCGCCCCCCGACCTCAGTGATCACGCCGTGCCCGTGCAACCCCTGGCGCGCACCTACCCGCGTGGGTTGTACGTCGAGCCCCACAGCCACGACTGGGGCCAGTTGCTCTACGCCATGAGCGGCGTGATGTGGGTCGAAACGCCTCGCGAAGCGCTGGTTGTGCCGCCCCAGCGCGCGGTGTGGCTGCCGCCGGGCGTGGAACATGGCATCCGCGTGGTCTCGGACCTGCAGATGCGCAATATCTACCTGCGCCCGGCCCTGGCGGCGACGCTGGACAGCCAGGTGCAGGTGATTGAAGTCGGCGGGCTGTTGCGCGAGCTGATCGTCACCTTGGTCGACCAGGGCGACAACGGCGATACGGCCTACTACGACGCCGTCGTCGGCCTGGCCCTGCTGGAATTGCAGCGGGCCCGTCGTTCGCAGATCCGCATCGCCATGCCGGTGGGCGCCGACCGTCGCTTGATCAACGCCTGCCAGGCGGTGATGGCGGCGCCGTCGCTGGAGGTCCCGTTCGAGCAACACGCCGAGGCCGCCGGTGCCAGCGTGCGCACCCTGGCGCGGCTGTTCCAGAACCACCTGGGCATGGGCTTTGCCGAATGGCGCCGCCAGGTGCAACTGGCCACGGCGGTGGCCGAGTTGATCCAGGGCCAGTCGGTGAGTGGCATTGCGCGGTCTCTGGGCTATTCGCCCAGCAGCTTCAGCGACATGTTCCGGCGTGAACTTGGCGTGGCGCCGTCGCACTACACAGGTTGAGGGTTTGGCCGAAATCCTGAAGCACTTGGCCGATGCTTCAGGCAGGCGCTCACTACACTGAGCGCATCAACCTACAAGGCGCCGTCCTCATGAACTACCTGCTTTCCCTCGCCATCGGCCTGTTTGTCGGCGTGATCTACGGCGCCTTGGACTTCCGCTCACCCGCGCCGCCCGCCATTGCCCTGGTGGGCCTGATGGGCATGTTGCTTGGCGAGAAACTCTGGCCCATGGGGCGCGAGTGGGTCAGCGGTTGGTTGTCCTGATTCCCTTTTTCCCTTCGATGGATATTGGCCATGAAAGCACTGCAATTTTCCGCCACCGGCGACCTTGCCGCCCTGAGTTTCGTTGACGTCGCCAAGCCGGTGCCGGCTGCCGGTGAAGTACTGGTGCAAATCAAGGCTGCCGGCCTGAACCCCAGCGACGTCAAGAACGTGCTCGGTCGTTTCCCATACACCACATTGCCGCGTATTCCCGGCCGGGATTTTGCCGGGGTTGTGGTCGAGGGGCCGCAGGCACTGGTCGGTCAAGAGGTGTGGGGCACCGGGCGCGACCTCGGTTTTTTCGCCGATGGTTCCCACGCTCAATACCTCACCGTGTCGGCCAAGGGTGTGGCGCATAAGCCAACGCATTTGAGTTTTGCCCAGGCCGCCAGCCTCGGTGTGCCGTACACCACCGCATGGGATGCGCTGGAGCGCAGCGGTGTGGTTAAAGGCACGCGGTTGTTGGTGATTGGCGCCAATGGCGCCGTGGGCAGCGCGGCCTTGGCATTGGCGAAAATCCGGGGTGCGCAGGTATTGGCGGCGGTGCGCAAGGCTGATCAGGTCGAGGTGCTGCAGGCTCAAGGGTTTGAGGCAATTACGCTGGGCAAGCCGGAAGAGTTGGGCGCGCAGGTTAATGTCGTGTTCAAGGGCGGCGCGGATGTAATCTTCGACACCACCGGTTTCTGGTTGCCGGCGTCTGTTGCCGGTTTGGCGCCGTTCGGCCGTATTGCAATTATCGCCGCGCCGGTGGATGGGCATGTGCAACTGCCGGCCCTGGCGCTGTATCGCAAAGGCGGTTCGGTGGTGGGGATCAACTCGTTGCTCTACAACTGCGAGCAGTGCGCGGTGATGCTGGAGCAGTTCGGGCGCTTCTTTGATGAGGGGGCGTTGCCGTTGCCCACTGGCTTGCGCGAAGTGGCGTTGGCGGATGGCGTGCAGTGCTACGAAGAAGTGAACACGGGCAGTGCGGACAAGATCATCTTTGTGCCTTAACTCACTCGCCAATGTGGGCGCTGGCTTGCCTGGGATGGCATCACCTTGGTTTGAGTACATATCCGTTGCTGCGGTAACGGCCGCTTATGGTTCCGCTCTTACAGCGGGTCACTTTTGGCAAACGCCCCAAAAGTAACCAAAAGGTCTTTGCCCCACCACTCGGTGCCTCGCCTAGGCTCGGCATGCCCTCACTCCGGCTTGAATCCGTGGGCCGCCGTGACGGGCCATCCATGACCCAACACGGCTAACCCGGCGTCCTGCCGGGTTACCCACGGATTCAAGCCTGCGTTCGGCCAGCGTGGTTGACGGGGCCTGTCAGATCAAAGTCAAAAGCAGATCAAGATCAAGAGCAGAGCACGGCGGCCTGGTAGCCGACCTGAGTGGTTGAAGCAAAAGCAGGGCAAAAACAGGGCAAAGGCAGAGCAAAGGCAGAGCAAAGGCAGAGCAAAGGCAGAGCAAAGGCAGAGCTGTTTTTCTGTGGGAGCTGGCTTGCCTGCGATGCAGACACTTCGGTACATCAGGCATAACCAGTTGATGCCATCGCAGGCAAGCCAGCTCCCACCTTTGACCGAGTACACACATCTACCTGATGTACTGAGCTCAAAAATGTGGGAGCGGGCTTGCTCGCGAATGCGGTGGGTCAGTTACTAATTAGCTGACTGACACACCGCCATCGGGGGCAAGCCCCCTCCCACAACTCAACCGAGTTCAGTTTCCAACATCAGGTCGGCTGTCAGGCCGCCTCGTCTTTGCTTTTGATCTAACCACTCAGGTCGGCTACTAGGCCGCCGTGCTGTAGACCTTGATCTTGATTTTGATCTTAGGCGCCCCGTTAAACCACGCTGGCCGAACGCAGGTTTTGGAGCGGGGGTAAACCGGCAGGACGCCGGTTTAGCCGCGCTGGGCCATGGATGGCCCATCGCGGCGGCCCCCGCTCCAAAGCCTGCGTGAGGGCACACCGAAGCGTGAGCGAGGTGCCGAGTGGTGGGGCAAGAGCCCTTTTGGTTACTTTTGGGGCTCTTTTCCAAAAGTGACCCGCTGTAAGAGCGGAACCCATATCCGCCATCACCCAAACAACGGATATGTACCCAGCGGCCCCCGCAACCCCCACAGAACTAAATTCGTAAAAAAGATGTGTAGAAACCTATGCCGCGACAGCGGTGAGTCAGCCAACAATTTTTACCTGATAGGCCGCCATCGCGGGCAAGCCCGCTCCCACATTTTGATCCTCATTGGGCTTCAGGAGGCGCGCTCGATCAGACGTTTCCCACAAGGGTTTCAGGTTGTCGCTCGGAAGGGCGCTGACTAACCTCACTGCCGTCGCTGCCCATTCAGCGGCCGGATTTGACCGTCCGATTAATTGAAGTACTGCTACGGCAAAAACCTATTTCAGGTGTTTTTTTTACGCCTGAGGTATCGTGTTGCGGTGGCTGTACGCGGGATACCTTCGGGTATGCCGGATTTCCTTTGATTGCCGGTCGGTCAACCCGCGTACAGCTGCCTCCCTCTTTGCTTGACCGCGAATGTTGGCAGCTCCACTCAATCTTAGGATCTTGACCATGATCAAAGACAGCCCAAATCCCCCAGGCCAACCAGACTTCGATACCAGCACCCTGCACGAAGTGGCCTACCGCGCGATCAACCACTACCTCAACCCCGCAAAACCCATCCCCGAAGCTGCCGACGGACTCTTCACCGTGCGCGCCGATCTGGGCACGGAAACCTTGCTGGTCAATGCTTCCCAGGATTTGGCGTCCATCAGCGAGATTGCTAACCATATGGCGTTTGAAATCGAAGGGTCGCAACGTAATGTCGCGCTGGGCATCTGCCGGATGCTGGAAGGGGTGCAGCTGTTGGTGGATAAGGCGCTGAATGTGGCCCATCCGACGGCATAACGATTGTTAACACGGTCGAAAAAATGTGGGAGCTGGCTTGCCTGCGATGGCGACGCATCAGTCAACCACTCTCGGACTGACAGATCGCTATCGCGGGCAAGCCCGCTCCCACAGTTTGATTTGTATCAGGCGTCGGGGACGCCTTTTTCCCAGGCGGACCAGTTCTTGAGAATCGCCTGTACCAGCGGATTGCCCGTGCGATACAGGTTTTCCAACGCCGGCACAAACCCGCCTTGGTCGGCATATTTCAGCAGGTTGTCCACTTCGCTGTAGCCAGGGTACGGCCGGTCGAAATCGGACCCGGCACGCACCACGGCCAGGCGCTGGATATCCACCAACCCTTCGCGGCTGGCGCGCAGCAGGGCTTCATAGGTGGAGTTGTCTTCCTGCTGAGTGGTGCAGTACTCGCCTTTGTTGTCGGTGAGCAGCTTGGTCCAGACTTCGGCGCGCTCGCTCAGACGTGTACCGGAGAACCAGGTGTTGCCCGCCACGGTGTCACACTGGGTCACTTGCGGCGGCTGATTGGCCGGGGCCGCCGGGTAGTGTTTGCGCCAGGCGGTGGATTCCTTGCTTTCGCTCAACTCAACCTTGTGCGACAGGGCAAATGCCTTGGCTTGCAGCTTGGGGTTGAGCTCAAACACTTCGGTTTTGTAGTCCAGCGGCGGTTTCTCGTTCGGGCCTTTGGTGTTGATGCCGATGTAACCGGTCGGCCAGCCTTTAGGCGCATCGCGCGAGTCGATTTCCCACTGGGTGCCGAACTCCACCAGGTAATGCGCCCAGGCGGCGGTGCCGATGGTGCCGTGTTTGGGGCTGATGCCGGCAATCCCGGCAATCAGGAAATAGCTCTGGCGCAGGTCGAACTTGGGCGACAAGGCCAATGCCAGGGTGGAGGCGGCGGCGTTGGTTTGGCCCATGCCGGTGACCAGCAGGCACACGTCCTGGGTGTTGCAGCGGATCACCGGGTATTCGGCGGACAGGCCGGGCACGCGCACTTCCTGCTTGAGTTCCAGGCGATCGATCCAGGTTTGCGCCTCGGGGGCAAACATGGTGATCAGCATCACTTTGGGCTTGATCGGCGCGGTGTCCGCCAGCACCACATGGGGCAACACAGCCAGGCCGACGGCCAGCGAAAGACGGGTTAATGCGTTCATCTAATACTCCTTGATCAGAATTGGTAGCCGACACCGGCGTAGTAGCCCCAGCCATCCGAGCGGGCGCGGAAGTTGCCTTCGCCAAAATTCAGCTCGCTGCCGTCCTCCCAGTTGCCGCCGTTGTGAAAGTAACGGCCGACCAGGGTGAAACGCAGGTGGGTAAACGAGTACAGCAGCACGTTGGTGGCCACCACCGAATTGGCGGTGCGTGCCGGGTTGTCCTTGTGCAGGTCCGAGCCGAAGTCGTAGTTGGTGAAGCCGATGTAGGTCAGCGACGCGCCGTTGTCGAACTTGCTGATGGGCACGATGTACTTCATTTGCGCACGGTAGCCATCCCACTGGTATTCATTGCTCGCGCCATAGTTTTCCCACTGGTAACGCCCATAGAAGTTGGCCGACAGGTTGACCCGCGAGTGCGTGTCGATGTCGGTGCCCAGGCCGCTGTACAGGGTGTTGGCGCGGTTCGACTTGTTGCTGCCGTGGTCGTAGATCCAGTCAAACGCCACGTACCATTCCTTGAACGGCCCGATGGCCAGGCTGCGACCGGCCAGGTAGTCGATGGAGATGCGCGGTTCGTGCTCCATGAACACCGGCGAGCCATGGTCCCATGCGCCTTTGTCATTACTGTTACCGATACCGAGAATTTTCGGCACGTCGATATAGCCATACAACTCGAACGGGCCCTTGCGACCGAAGTACTCGTATTCCAGGTACACGTCATCCTGCGGTTTGGGGCCGAAGCTGATGTCTTTGCTGCCGATCAGTGTCAGGTCCTGGTTGAACCATTCCGACAGGTACGCGCCTTTTTTCGTCGGGCTGGCTTCAGGGGCCAGGGTTTCGCCCTGTGCTGAGTCATCGGCGGGTTTTTCCTGCGCCAAAATGGGTGCGCTGAGTACTCCCGTAACGGCGGCCAGTAGCAAGGAAACACCAAAGGAAGCAGGACGCCTTGAGGTGGGGTGCATGGAAAATCCCTATTCGTACGCGGTTTGACCCGATTCCTCGGGCAAAGGAGAACTTGCCTACCAAGTTCGTTCCGCAAACGTTTGCACAGGCTGTACCAACTTTGCTCAATGGCTTGAATAAAATGGAGAAAAGCAGAATTAGTCGACGCTTTGATCAAAAATGACTGGGTGTCATTTTCTCGATCCGGTTAAACAAATGCATCGCCGTCTCCCGTCGATACTCGCTCGGCGTCTGGTTCATCTCGATCCGAAAATGCCGGTTGAAGTTGGACAGGTTGGCGTAGCCCACTTCAAAACAGATATCCGCCACCGACATGTCGCTTTGCAGCAACAGCCGGCAGGCGCGCTGTACGCGAAACTTGCGCATCAGGTCGATAAAACCGTGGCCGGTGTTGCGTTTGAAAAACCGCGAGAAGCCCGGCTCGCTCATGTCCAGCTGTTGCGCGATGACGGACAAACGCAGGTCGCCGGTCAGTTCCCTCATCAGGTAATCGAAGGCCTTGTTGATGCGCTCGGCGCTGCGTGCGTCCAGGGTGGGGGCGTAGCAGGGGCTGGCCAGCGCCTGCACGTTTGCCACCGGGGCGTTTTTCAGGGTGTCGAGCAGTTGCAGGAACAGGATCAGCCGTTGCAGGCCATGGGCGCTGCCGATGTCTTCGAGCAAGCGCGCGGCGTGCACGGCGGTGTCGCCGCTGAATTGCAGGCCGCGCCGGGCGTGTTCGAACAGCGGTTGCAGGTCGCCGAGTTCCGGCAGGGTTTTGCGCAGGGCGAGGAGGGCGGCGCCGTCGAATTGCAGCACCACGTCGCGCCCGGTCAGGTATTCGCCGGGGGCCAGGTCGCCGATCCAGTCGTGGGGCAAGTCCGGACCGATCAGCGCGACATGCCCGGCACTGAACGCGCCGATGTAGTCGCCGGCCACCAACTTGCCGCTGCCCTGGCGGATCAGGTGAATTTCGAACTCGGGGTGGTGGTTCCAGCGCGCCAGGTCATAGGGGTAGTCGTGTTCGAACCAGCGAAAACACTGGTCCGGCTCGGGCAGGATGACTTCGAGTTCGGCGGGGCGGTGCTCGAACAGTTTGGCGCGGCTGATGGGCATGGTGATGCCTCTTTTACGGCTGGAATCCCAGCAAAATACCCGCGTTGGCAGCGGCTGCGCTACCCCCGGTTTCGCTCGGCACTGATACTTTTTTGATCTGCGAGACTGGGTTAAAAAAGTATCAGTGGCGCATTCGCCATTCGTTTGTGAGGGCTTGGCCAAGCTGTTGTAATCGGCGCTCGACAACAAAAACAACAGGTGGATACCGCCATGTCAAAGCTCCCGCAAGCGCTTTTCCTGCTGTCCGGCCTGGCCTTGGCCCTGCCCAGCTATGCCGCCGACACCGTCACCATCGCCACCGTCAACAACAGCGACATGATCCGCATGCAACGGCTGTCCAAGGTCTTTGAGGCCCAGCACCCGGACATCAAGCTCAACTGGGTGGTACTGGAAGAAAACGTGCTGCGCCAGCGCCTCACCACCGATATCGCCACCCAGGGCGGCCAGTTCGACGTGCTGACCATCGGCACCTACGAGACGCCGTTATGGGGCGCCAAGCACTGGCTGGAACCCCTGACCCAACTGCCGGCCGACTACGACGCCGAGGATATTTTCCCATCGGTGCGCCAGGGCCTGTCGGTCGATAACACCCTGTACGCCTTGCCGTTCTATGGCGAAAGTACGGTCACCTACTACCGCACCGACCTGTTCAAGCAAGCCGGGCTGAGCATGCCCGCGCATCCCACCTGGACCCAGCTGGGTGAGTTCGCCGCCAAACTCACGGCCAAAGACAAAGACCAATACGGCATGTGCCTGCGCGGCAAGGCCGGCTGGGGCGAGAACATCGCGCTGCTGAGCACCATGGCCAACGCCTTTGGCGCACGCTGGTTCGACGAACAGTGGAAGCCGGAACTGACCAGCCCCGAGTGGACCGCCGCCGCCAACTATTACGTCAACACCCTGAAGAACTACGGCCCGCCTGGTGTTTCCAGCAATGGCTTCAATGAAACCCTGGCGCTGTTCAACAGCGGCAAGTGCGCGATCTGGGTCGACGCCAGCGTCGCCGGCTCCTTTACCACCGACAAGAGCCAGAGCAAGGTCGCCGACGACGTAGGTTTTGCTGCGGCCCCCACCGAAGTCACCGACAAAGGCTCTTCCTGGCTCTACGCCTGGTCCCTGGCGATTCCGGCGACCTCCAAGCACAAAGACGCCGCCAAGGCCTTCATCACCTGGGCAACGTCCAAGGATTACATCCAACTGGTCGCCGATAAGGAAGGCATCACCAACGTACCGCCGGGCACCCGCCAGTCCACCTACAGCGAGGCTTACCTGAAGGCCGCGCCGTTTGCCCAGGTGACCCTGGAAATGATGAAGCACGCCGACCCCGCGCACCCCTCGGCCAAGCCGGTGCCGTACGTGGGCATTCAGTACGTGACCATTCCGGAATTCCAGGCCATCGGCACCTCGGTCGGCAAGCTGTTTTCGGCGGCGCTGACCGGCGGCATGACGGTTGACCAGGCGCTGCTCGAAGCTCAGTCCACCACCGAGCGCGGGATGAAACGCGCCGGCTACCCGAAATAATTTCTACAGGACAGCCCCATGAAACGACTCGAAGGTAAGAGCGCGCTGATCACCGGATCGGCGCGCGGCATCGGTCGCGCCTTTGCCCAGGCGTATATCGCCGAAGGCGCTACGGTAGCCATCGCCGACATCAACCTGCAACGCGCCCTGGCCACCGCCGCAGAGCTGGGCCCACAGGCGTATGCCGTCGCGATGGACGTCACCGACCAGGCCTCCATCGACGCCGCGATTGCCGCCGTGGTGGCCCATGCCGGCAAGCTCGACATCCTGATCAACAACGCCGCGCTGTTTGACCTGGCGCCCATCGTCGACATTACCCGCGACAGCTATGAGCGCCTGTTCTCGATCAACGTCGCCGGCACGCTGTTCACCCTGCAGGCCGCCGCCCGTCAGATGATCAGCCAGGGCCACGGCGGCAAGATTATCAACATGGCCAGCCAGGCCGGGCGGCGGGGCGAGCCGTTGGTGGCGATCTATTGTGCGACCAAGGCGGCGGTGATCAGCCTCACGCAATCGGCGGGGCTGAACCTGATCAAGCAGGGCATCAACGTCAACGCCATTGCCCCAGGCGTGGTGGACGGCGAGCATTGGGATGGCGTGGACGCGCTGTTTGCCCAGCATGAAGGGTTGGCGCCGGGCGAGAAGAAGAAGCGGGTAGGGGCCGAAGTGCCGTTCGGGCGCATGGGCACGGCAGAGGATTTGACCGGGATGGCTATCTTCCTGGCTTCCAAAGAGGCCGACTATGTAGTCGCCCAAACCTATAACGTCGATGGCGGCAACTGGATGAACTAGCGCCTTGCACCAATCAAAAATGTGGGAGCGGGCTTGCTCGCGAATGCGGTGGGTCAGCTAATCCATCCGGTGACTGACACACTGCTTTCGCGAGCAAGCCCGCTCCCACATTTGATCTTCATTGTTGGTGATATCGAGTCAGTCAGCAAAACTGCGATCAAAAAAATACACTTCCCCAGGCTTCAGGTTCTCCACCGTCGCCTGGGGCCTGCCGCCTTCGCCATTCTTCTTGCGCCCCGTCTCACGCAAATACCCTGCCTCAGTCAGCTTCAACAAACGCTGGCGAATACTGGTCTTCAACACCGGCCGCGCCAGCACCAGCGAGAAGATCGTGGTCGCTTGCGGCGCGCTAAATTCGTTGCCCAAAAACATCAACGGCAAGTTGCTGTACAGCGACTTGGACAACAGCCGCTCCTGCACGGCGGCGACGATCAGGTTGTGATCGAACGGCAGCTTGATACTGCCGTCGGCCACTGCATTCAGCGAAAACCAGGCCTGATGCTCACCCAACGCCACGTCATCGGCCACGATCGCCAGGTAGTAGGTGGACGACGACCAGCAGCGCGGGTCGCGAAACGCATCGCCCACCGTGCCGACTTGCTCGCTCCAGGCCAGATCAAAGCCGACCTTGTCACTGGCCCGCAAGCGCTCCACGGCGTCCTTGAGGCTCAGATCTTGCACGCCGCCGTTGACCACCACGCCCGGTAACGCCCAATGCCCGGCAAACGGCTCGGCTTCGCGCTTGTTCAGCAGCAGCTTCAATTCCCCGGAGGCGCGGCAGTAGAACAACACGCACAGGTCGACGGTGTGGAGGTAGGCGCTAAGGGGCATGTGACATCCTTCTGAACAGCGGTGGGGCACAGTCTAACGGATCGAACAGCGATGTCATGTACTTGCTCCAGGATAGATAACTAAATGTTTCTTGCAATGAAAGTACATGACGTGTACTTTTGTTTTCAGGCCACCGGAGAATCACCATGACCCTCGTGAAAACTGCCATTGCTTCATTCGACGTCGACGCCCAGAAGAGCTTCACGCCGCTGTGCCCCGACGAATTGCCGGTGGTGGGCGGTGACCAGATCGGTGCCGAACTCAACTACATGGCCAGCCTCGCCGGCCACCGTATCGGCAGCAAAGACGCGCACACCCCGCACGCCCCATGGGTGGTCACCCAACACAGTGAGATGCTGCAACCCACCGGGCTGGCCCACGCCGATGTCACCTGGGTCAGCCACTGTGTGCCGGGCACCGAGGGTTTTACGCTGCTGGACGAATTGCCCACGCCGTATGACTACGACTACTTCATCTGGAAAGGCGTCGAGCCCGATCTGCACCCCTACGGCGCCTGCTACCACGACCTGCACGACAAGCTGTCGACCGGCGTCATCGAATATTTGAACGCCCAAGGCGTGCGCCGCGTGATCGTCGGTGGCCTGGCCCTGGATTACTGCGTCAAGACCACCGCGTTGCAACTGCTCAAGGCTGGCCTGGAGGTGGTCGTGCACTTGCCGGCCTGCCGAGGTATCAGCGAGGAGGGCGGCGTACAGGCGGTGAATGAGTTGCTCAAGGCCGGTGCTGTCATCAGCAGCACCCGCGAAGAACTGGCCGCGATGGCCACGCGCTAAGGAGAAACACCATGGAAAGTGCCTACGACTACGAATCCCCGGTAATCCAGGGCTTGCTCGACACCGACTACTACACCTTCACCATGATGCAGGCCGTGTTGCACCAGCACCCGAATGTCGACGTGGAATACAACTTCATCGTCCGCGCCAAGGAAAAGCTCGGTCACCTGATTCCGCAATTGCGCGACGAGCTGGAGAAACTCGCCGGCCTGCAGATGCGCGAAGGCGAACTGCGTTTTCTGTTCAACCCACGCTTTCGCGAATACCTGACCCCCGATTACGAGCGCTTCCTGGGCCTGTTCCGCTTCAACCTGCGCTACATCCACGTCAGCGAAGTCGATGGCCAACTGAACATCCGCGTGGTCGGGCCGATGCTGCACTGCATCATGTTCGAACAGCCGGTGCTGGCGTTGGTCAGCGAATTGCGCAACCGCGACAAATACCCCGACGTGACCCTGGAAGACGTCACCCGCAAGCTCTACCAGAAGTTCGACTGGCTGGAGAAAAACCTCAGCCGCGACGAACTGGCCGACCTGCGCGTCTCGGACTTTTCCACACGTCGGCGCCTGTCGTTCAAGGCCCAGCGCGAAGTGGTGGACATCATGCGCCGCGACTTCCCCGGGCAGTTCATCGGCACCAGCAACGCGCACCTGGCCTACGAATTCGACCTGCCGCTGATCGGCACCATGGCCCACCAATGGCTGATGGTGCACCAGCAACTGGGGCGCCTGCGCGAGAGCCAGAACGCCGCATTGGAAAACTGGGTGCGCGAATACCGCGGTCGCCTCGGCATCGCCTTGACCGACTGCATCAGCACCGATTTTTTCCTCAAGGATTTCGACCTGTACTTCGCCAAGCTCTACGACGGCCTGCGTCAGGACTCCGGTGATCCCATCGTCTGGGCCGACAAAGTCCTGGCGCGCTATAAGCAGCTGGGCATCGACCCGATGACCAAGGACCTGATGTTCTCCGACGGCCTGAATTTCGAAAAATGCCTGCCGATCCTGCGCCACATCCGTGGCAAGGCCAGGTTCGGTTTCGGCATGGGCACCAGCTTGGCCTGCGATGTCGAGGGTGTGGAGCCGTTGAGCATCGTGATGAAACTGGTGCGTGTGCACGGTGAGCCGGTGGTGAAGTTTTCCGATGACCCGATCAAGAACGTCTGTGAAGACGCCTCGTTTTTACAGTACGCGGCGAAGGTGTTTTCTGTGGGATGGGGCTTGCTCCCGAAGGCGGTGGCTCAGCCATGAAGGTGTTGACTGACACGCCGTCTTCGCGGGCAAGCCCGCTCCCACAGGTCAATCCACGTGATATAGAGAGGTGTGATATGCAAACTCAGGCACGTATCGCCCAAGAACTGAACATCAACCGCGCGCTCGTCAAGGGCGGCGAGCCGCAGGAGATTCAGCGACGCATCGATTTCATCAAAAGCACCTTGCGTAGCTCCGGTTGCAAGGCGCTGGTGCTGGGCATCAGCGGCGGTGTCGATTCCCTGACGGCGGGGCGCCTGTGTCAAATGGCCGTGGAGCAACTGCGTGCCGAAGACTACGTCGCGCGTTTTATCGCCATGCGCCTGCCGTACAAAACCCAGGCCGATGAAAGCGACGCCCAGGCCTCCTTGGATTTCATCAAGCCGGATCACATCGACACCCTGAACATCGCCGCCAGCGTCGACGGCCTGATGGCCAGCCTCACCGCGACCGAAGCCAGCGCCGCGCATGTGGATTTCATCAAAGGCAACGTCAAGGCGCGCACACGAATGATCGCGCAGTACGCCGTGGCCAACTTGCACAGCGGCCTGGTGGTCGGCACCGACCATGGCGCCGAAGCGTTGATGGGCTTCTTCACCAAGTTCGGCGACGGCGCCTGCGACCTGGCACCGCTGTCGGGCCTGACCAAAACCCAGGTTCGGCTGTTGGCTACGGCCCTCGACGCTCCCGCGAATCTGGTGCACAAACACCCGACCGCCGACCTCGAAGAATTGGCGCCGGGCAAGCTGGATGAGCATGCCTATGGCTGCTCTTATGCAGAGATCGACGCGTACCTGATGGGCGAGCCAGTGAGTGAGCGGGTGCGGGCGATTGTTGAAGGCGCCTACGGCAAGACAGCGCACAAGCGAGCACTGCCGATTGCCCCGTGATCGTTCCCACGCGTGGGAACGATCATCAGCGCTCGATCGAGCGACTCCACCGCGCGTTCCACTCCGGCCGCGCCTGATTCACCTGGTCCCAATCAATCGAAATCGCCGTCTGCAAGTAACCCTGCATGGCCTCCACCCGCGCGCGGGTTTTATCGGTGGTCGGCGTGGTCGGGTTCGACGGGATCTGGTCACCTTCCTCCAACGCCGGCGCCTGGGCTTGCGCGGTCAGCAGGAAAGCTGCGAGTTTCTGCGCCAATTCCGGCTGGTCGTTACGCGCGATCACGCACTCGGCCACGTTCAGCACCACGGCGCCTTCCTTGGGTTGCGCATATTCCATCGGGATGCCCAGCAGTTTCTGTGTGGTCACCTGGGTCGGCGTCAGAGGGAAGATTGCAGCCTCGTCGGTTTGCACCATCTCGGAAATCTTCGCCGAGCTGGCGATGTATTCCAGCACGTTGGGGCCGATGGTTTTCGGCCAGGCCTTGAAGCCCGGTTCTACGTCTGTTTCGGAGCCGCCCTGGATACGGTTGAACATCAAAAAGCCGTGCAGGCCGAAGGTGGAGGAGGCCAGGGACTGGAACACCACCTTGTCTTTGAAGCGTGGGTCGGCCAGGTCCATCCACGAAGTGGGCGCGGCCCAGCCTTTTTCCTTGAACATCTTGGCGTTGTAGCCAAGGCCGGTGACGCCCAGGGTTACCGCCACGGCTTCGTCCTTGATTTTGGCCTTGGCCGGGATCTGGTCCAGGGGCGCGCTCGGTGCAAGTTTGTCGCACAGGCCCATGGAGATGGCGCGGTACATGATGCCGTCGTCGAGGAACATCACGTGCATTTGCGGGTTGTCTTTGTTGGCCTGGACCTTGGCGAGGATGTCCGACGAGGTGCCGGGCACGATCACCACCTTGACGTTATTGGCCTTCTCGAATGCGGGCAGCACCTTGTCGGCGTACACCCGCTCCATGGTGCCGCCGTTCATGCCCAGGTACAGCGTGGGCGCGGCATGCGCGGTGGAGGCGAGCAACGCGAGGGACAAGCAGGACAGCGCGATACGTGTGTGCATGGGGGTTTTTCCTCTCAGGCTTGGAAACGACGGATGGAAAACGCTTCGATGGGTTGCCGGCTGGCCCCGCTGCAGACGATCTCTGCCAGGGCTTCACCGACCGCAGGGCCGAGCTGGAACCCGGCGCCGGCAAAGCCGAAACCGTGAAGCAGGCCAGGCTGGGTGCTGCTGGGGCCGATCACCGGTTCGTGATCGGGTAAGTAACCTTCGGTGCCGCTCCAGGTACGTATCGCCTGGGCACCTTTGAGAAACGGGTACAACTCGCCGGCGTTGCGCAAAATCTCCAGCACCGCCGCCTGCCCCGGACGCGCCGTCAGCGGGCCAAGGGCAAAGCCCCGGCCGCCGCCAAGAATGCAATTGCCACGGGCAACCTGGCGCGCATAAATGCCGCCGCCTTCAACGCCGGTACTCACGTCCATGACCACCGGCAGCGGCTCGGTCACCAGCATCGCCGGGTGCGCCGAGGTGATCGGCACCGGTTCGCCAAATTGCGCGGCGACGGTCCCGGCCCAGGCGCCGGCGCAGTTGAGCAGCCACGGCGCTTGCAGGTGCAGGCCGTTGGCGCAGCGCACCTGAAACCGCTGGCCGTCATGTTCGATGCGCACCACTTCGGCCTGCTCGTGTACCTCAGCACCCTGGCGCTGCGCGGCGCGGGCAAAGGCGGGCGACACCAGGCGCGGGTTGGCGTGCCCGTCTTCAGGGCACAATGAAGCGCCGACCGCGATATCGCCGACCCAAGGGAATCGCGCGCGCAGTTGCGCGTGATCCAACAACTGCAAGCCCAGCCCAAAGCCTCGGGTTTGCTCGGCATAGGTGTGCAGCGCGGCAAAATCGGCATGGCTGCGCGCCAACTTCAAATGCCCGGAGCGCACGTACTCGCCGTCGATGCCGATCAGCCCCGGCAAGTCGGCCCACAACTGATGGGCGCGCTGCGACAGCGGCAATTGATGCAATGGCCGACCCTGACGGCGTACGCCTCCGTAGTTCACACCGCTTGCGTGCGAGCCGCAAAAGTCGCGCTCTACCAACGCCACGCGCTGACCTTTTTGCGCCAGCATCAAGGCCGCCGAAGCGCCGACGATGCCGCCGCCCAACACGATCACGTCGATCATGGCTGCACCTCTACGCCAAACGGCAGCGGCTTGATCGGCGCCTGGCCGCGCAGGCGCCCGACGTGTTCAATCCCGCGGCCACTGCGCTCGGCGACAATTTCCGCCGCTGCCAGCCCGCACATGCGGCCCTGGCAGCGGCCCATGCCGACGCGGCAATGGGCTTTGACCCGATTGATTTCCCAGTGGCCTTCATCCACCACCGCGCGCACCTCGCCGACGCTGACTTCTTCGCAGCGGCACAGCATCAGTTCATCCGGCGCCTGCGAGGCCCAGTGTTCGGGGAAGGGGAATGCGGTTTCCAGGCCGTGGCGAAAGCGCTGGATGCTCGCCAGTTGCTGTTCCAGGACGGCGATGCGGCGATGATCAGTGGCCATACCAGCGTCTTCCAATACCGCCAACGCGGCGCGCTCACCGGCCATCTGCGCCGCGTCGGCGCCCATGATTCCGGCGCCATCGCCTGCCAGGTACACGCCGAGGATGCTGCTGCGCCCGGCGCTGTCGCGCTCCGGCAACCAGGCTCGGTTCAAGCTGTTCCAGGCAAATTCGCAGCCGAGCAAATCCGCCAGCTGTGTCTCGCTGCGCAAGGCATGGGCGAAGGCCACGGCATCGCAGTCCAAGGTGTGCTCGCCCCAGCGAATTCCTTTAACCCGCTGTTCGCCGTCGATCTGCGTGAGCGTCGCGCCCTGGTGCACGGGAATGCCATGGGCCGTGAGCCAGGCGCGGTAATACACTCCCTTGGCCAGCGTCGCCGGTTGCCCGAGCAATGCAGGCAAGGCGCGGCATTGCGCGCTGAAGGGTGCGCTGTCGAGCACCGCGACCACCTTGGCCCCAGCCTTGGCGTATTGATACGCCACCAGGTACAGCAACGGTCCGCTGCCGCAAAACGCCACGCGCTCACCGATGGCGCAGCCTTGATACTTCAAGGCGATCTGCGCCGCGCCCAGGCTGTAGACGCCGGGCAAGGTCCAGCCGGGCACCGGCAGGATGCGGTCGGTGGCGCCCGTGGCGACGATGAGTTGCGCGTACTCGACGCTCTCGGCACGGCCGTTGTTGAGCATATCCAGGCGCCCGTCCTCGGCGTTCCACACCAGGGTTTGCGGCCGGTAGTCGATCAAAGGTGCCAGCTCATCCATGGTGCGGTGCACGGCCTCGGCCTTGCTGGCGTCAAACCCGTAAAGCTGCTTGGCCGAGCGCTGGAAGTTGGCCGGTTGGCGCCGGTAAATCTGCCCGCCGCCGCGCAGGCTTTCATCCACCAGGCACGGCGTGACGCCGTGGTCGAGCAGGGTGCGCGCGGCACTGATGCCGGCCGGCCCTGCGCCCACAATCACAATCGGCTTCATGCTTGGCGCCCCGGATCACGGCTGATCGCCTGGCCTTCTTCCAATAACGTCGCACAGGCCCGTACGCGGCGCCCATCTTCCAGCCGCACCCAGCAGTCCTGGCAGGCGCCCATCAGGCAGAACCCGGCCCGGCGTTCGGCGCTGAAATCGCTGCCCCGCAGGTGCTCGGCACAGGTCAGCACGGCGGTCAGTAACGTGTCACCGAGCAAGCCCGTAGCGGGTTGCCCATCCAGGGTGAAGGCCACAGCCGGGCGCTGGGTTTCGGCCAATCGTTTGAACAGCGCCATCAATGTTTCCCCACCAGCACGCGGTCCAGGCCGTAGACCCGGTCGAGCAGAATCATGGTTGCTGCGGTCAGCGCAATCACCAGCGCCGACACCGCCGCCATCATCGGGTCGATGGACTCGGTGGCGTACACGTACATGCGCACCGGCAGGGTTTGCGTGGCCGGCGAGCTGACGAAGATCGACAGCGTCACTTCATCGAAACTGTTGATGAACGCCAACAACCAGCCGCCGGCCACACCGGGCAGAATCATCGGCAGGGTGATTTGGCGAAACAGCGTAAAGCGGCTGGCACCCAGCGACTGCGCCGCCTGTTCGGCGCTGCGGTCAATGCCGATTGCCGCCGCCAGCACCAGGCGCAGCACGTACGGGGTGATGATCACCACGTGGGCGAGCATCAGCCAGGTGAAGCTGCCATTTACGCCCATCAGCGCAAACAAACGCAGCATCGCTACGCCCAGCACCAGGTGCGGGATGATGATTGGCGACAGGAACAACGCACTGAAAAAGTTGCGCCCCGGAAACTGATAACGGCTGATCGCCAAGGCCGCCGGTACTGCAATCAGCGTGGCCAGGGTAGCGGCGGTAAACGCCAGGATCAGGCTGTTATAGAACGCCTGGATAAAGTCGGCGCGCTCGAACACCGCGCGAAACCAGCGCAGCGAGAAGCCCGACGTCGGCAGGCTCAAGGTGTTTTCCGGGGTGAACGCCACCAGGCACACCACCACCAGCGGCGCCATCATGAACAGCACCACCACACCATGAAAGCCGAGGGCCAAAGGACCGTTTCTGGACATGCGCTTAAACCCCCAGGGACTTTTTGTAGCGGCTTTCGACCATGCGGTTCCAGCTCAGCATGATCAGCAGGTTGACCAACAGCAGCACCACCGCGATGGTCGCGCCCATGGGCCAGTTGAGTTCCGAGAGGTACTGGTCGTACACCACCGTGGCGACCATTTTCAGGCGGCGCCCGCCGAGCAGGCCGGGGATCGCAAACGAGCTGGCCGCCAGGCCGAACACAATCAACGTGCCGGACAGCACGCCGGGCATCACCTGCGGCAACACGATCCTGCGCATCACCGTGGCCTGGCTGGCGCCGAGTGACAGCGCCGCCTGTTCTGCCGACGGGTCGAGTTTTTGCAGCGAGGTCCACACCGGAATGATCATGAACGGCAGCATCACGTGCACCAGCGCGATGATCACCGCAAACGGTGTGTACAGCAGTTTCACCGGGCGCCCGCCGAGGGCCTGGATCACTTGGTTGACCAGCCCGTCGGCGCCGAGCAACAGGCTCCAGCCGAAGGCGCGCACCACCACCGAAATCAGCAACGGCGTGAGGATCAGGATCAGGAAGATCGAGCGCCACGGCGTGCCCATGCGGCTCAGAATGTAAGCCTCGGGCACGCCGATCACGACGCACAGCAAGGTCACCAGCGCGCTGATCCAGAAGGTGCGCCAGAAGATTTCATAGAAGTACGCATCACTGAACAGCGACAGGTAATGCGCCAAGGTCCATTCATCCGCCTTCACGCCCACCTGGTAGTCGAACACGTTGAACGACAGCACCAGCGTCATCACCAGCGGCAGAATCAACAGCCCGGTGAACAGCGCCAGGGCCGGCAACGACAGCAGATAACCCCGACTCATGCGCGCACCTCATCCGTCGCCAGCACGCGCAGCAGGCCGGCGTGCCAGTCCAGGCCGACTGCCGCGCCGCAACCGAGCGGCGCGCTGCCGTCGTTGCTGCGCACCACGGTGATTTCGCCAAGCGAGGTGTGGACGCGGTACAGCCATTGGCTGCCGAAAAAGTAGCTGTCGAGGACCTTGCCTTGCACGCGCCCGCTGCCTGCGGCCACCAAGGTGATTTTTTCCGGGCGCAGGCTCAGGGTCAGCTCCCCGTCGCCGCTGGCGTGGCGCACTTGTGGGGTACCGAGTTCGTCGTAGTCGCCCGGCAGCAGGTTGGCCTTGCCGACGAAGTCCGATATGAAGCGCGTGCGCGGGTGTTCGTAGAGCTTGTAGGGTGCGTCGATCTGCGTGACGCGTCCGGCCTGCATCACCACCACGCGGTCGCTGATCGACAGCGCTTCGGCCTGGTCGTGGGTGACCATCAAGGTGGTGATGCCCACGGCGCACTGGATGCGGCGGATTTCAAACTGCATTTCCTCGCGCAGGTTGGCGTCGAGGTTGGACAACGGCTCATCGAGCAGCAGCACCGGCGGCTCGATCACCAGCGCGCGGGCCAGCGCTACACGCTGGCGCTGGCCGCCGGAGAGCTCACGCGGGTAGCGCTCGGCGTGCGGCGCCAGGCGCACCAGTTCCAGCACGGTCTTGACCTTGCTGGCGATTTCGGCGGCCGGCACTTTGCGCATCTTCAGGCCGAAGGCGACGTTGTCGCGCACGGTCATGTGCGGGAACAGCGCGTAGCTCTGGAACACCACGCCCAGGCCACGGCTGGCGGGTTTGGCGTGGGTGATGTCGCGGCCGTCGAGCAGGATCTGCCCGCCGCTCACGTCGACGAAGCCGGCGATCATTTGCAGGGTGGTGGTTTTGCCGCAGCCCGAGGGACCGAGCAGGGAAACGAACTCGCCTTTTTCTACCGCAAGGTCAGTGGCGACCACCGCGTCGACGGCGCCGTAACGTTTGCTCAAGGCGTTGAGTTGGAGAAAAGCCATGTCTGCGTTCCACCTTTTTGAGTCGCGTCGAAACGCGCTTTTTTGTTTTGGGCAGATGCGAAAAGAGTGTTGCGGGTGCGGTGGCGCTCGATCTCGAGTCGGCTGCCGTTTGTTGTTCATTTCGCCCCTGTGGACGCAGATTAGGACGAAGACTAGGATGGGCGGAAGATGGAATTTCACTCAACGGACTATTATTTTCCAATTTATTCATTCAGCAGAATTTACGCCGAGATTATGTGATATGGATTCCACTGAACGGAATGACAGCGGCAAAGAAGTGGGTTCGGGCAGTGTGTCGCGGGTGTTCGCGCTGTTGCGTGCATTGGGCGACGTGCCCGAAGGCGGCGAACGCGTGACTCAACTGGCGCAACAGGTGGGCCTGTCGCAGCCCACCACCCATCGGCTGTTGCGCAGCCTGATGGACGAGGGGATGGTCGAGCAGGACGCGCGCAGCAAGCGTTATCGCCTGAGCCTGGAGTTCTTCGCGCTGGCGGCGAACGCAGGCAAGACCGGCAACCTGCGCGACCTGGTGCGGCCGAGCATGTTGCGCTTGAGTGCGTCGTTGGGTGATTCGCTGTTTTTGCTGGCACGCAGTGGTTTTGATGCGGTCTGCCTGGACCGCAGCGAAGGGCCGTACCCGATCCGCACTTTTACCGGGGATATTGGCGGGCGTGTGGCGTTGGGCGTAGGGCAGGGCAGTTTGGCGATTCTGGCGTTCTTGCCGCAGGAGGAGCGTGAGACGGTGATTCGCTACAACTTGCCTCGGCTCAAGGATTTTCACCTGTATGACGAGGTGCTGCTGCGTTCGGAGGTGGAGAATGTGCGCAGCCTGGGGTATGCCGCGCGCAACACCGGCGTGCTGGAAGGCATGGCGGGGTTGGCGGTGCCGATTTTGAATCGCGAGGGGTATGCGGTGGCGGCGTTGAGTGTGGCGACCATCAGTGATCGTCTGGGGCCTAGCCGGTTGCCGATGGTGGTGGAGTTGCTCAAGCGTGAGGCGGCGGCGATCGGGCCGAGGATTAATCCGTTTGATCCGACGTTGCGCCGGCCTTCGCAGACTTTTGGTGGGTAGCTTGGGTGTGTTGCCGACGGGAGGCCGTGGGTGGTTTTGGTAGATATGAGTGCGTATCCGTTGCTGCGGTAACGGCGGCTGGCGGTTCCGCTCTTACAGCGGGTCACTTTTGGCAAACGCCCCAAAAGTAACCAAAAGGTCTGTGCCCCACCACTCGGCCCCTCGCTTAGGCTCGGTGTGCCCTCACTCCGGCTTGAATCCGTGGGCCGCCGCGACGGGCCATCCATGGCCCAACACGGCTAACCCGGCGTCCTGCCGGGTTACCCACGGATTCAAGCCTGCGTTCGGCCAGCGTGGTTGACGGGGCCTGTCAGATCAAGATCAAAAGCAGATCAAGAGCAGAGCACGGCGGCCTGGTAGCCGACCTGAGTGGTAAAAGCAAAAGCACAGCAACAGCACAGCAACGCGCTTCTATCTGATGCACAGAGCTCCAAATGTGGGAGCGGGCTTGCTCGCGAAGGCGGTGTGTCAGTCAGCTCATGTGTCACTGACCCACCCCCTTCGCGAGCAAGCCCGCTCCCACAATTTGACCGAGTGCAGCCTCCACCACCGCAGTGCTTTTGCTTTTCTGTGGGAGCTGGCTTGCCTGCGAGGCAGACACCTCGGTGCATCAGTAACACCCAGTCGACGCCTTCGCAGGCAAGCCAGCTCCCAAATTGACCGAGTTCAGCTGCCAGCACCGCAGTGCTTCTGCTTTTCTGTGGGAGCTGGCTTGCCTGCGATGCAGACAACTCGGTGTATCAGTAACACCCAGTCGATGCCTTCGCAGGCAAGCCCGCTCCCACATTGACCGAGTTCAGCTGCCACCACCGCAGTGCTTTTGCTTTTCTGTGGGAGCTGGCTTGCCTGCGAGGCAGACACCTCGGTGCATCAGTAACACCCAGTCGATGCCTTCGCAGGCAAGCCCGCTCCCACAAGTTGACCGAGTTCAGCTGCCAGCACCGCAGTGCTTTTGCTGTTCTGTGGGAGCTGGCTTGCCTGCGATGCAGACACCTCGGTGTATCAGTAACCCCCAGTCGATGCCTTCGCAGGCAAGCCAGCTCCCACATTGACCGAGTACAGCTGAGAGATCAGCACAGTCTTTACGTGATGTACTGAGGTCCACACAAAACCCACACCCATTCAGATTGCGGCCAACGCTACTGAGGTGGCGGCTGTTCGAGTCTCTACGCCGAGCTTCACATACACATGCTCCAAATGCTTGTTCACCGTCCTGGGGCTCAACCCCAGGATGTCGCCGATATCCCGATTGGTTTTGCCACACGCTACCCAACGCAGCACTTCCACCTCACGCTCGGTCAGTTGAAATCGGGCGGATAACAGTCGTTGCGCCGGGGCGTCCTCCAGGGTCAGCATGCTCGGCTGCGTCGCGGCACGCGCCGAGAGCAGGATCCGTGATGTACGCAAATGCGCTGCTACCCGCGCCAATACCTCATCCGTCTGGATCGGCTTGGTCACGTAATCGCTGCCACCCACCTCAAACCCCTGCACCACGTGCTTGCTGTCGGTCAGCCCGGTCATGAACACCACCGGGATGTCTGCGCTGGCCGGTTGGGCCTTGAGCCGACGGCAGGTTTCGAAACCGTCCAGCCCGGGCATCATCGCGTCCAGCAGGATCAGGTCCGGGCGCCGGCGTTGCACGCGGTTCAACGCGCTGAGGCCGTCCAGTGCCACCAGCACCATGTAGCCGGCGTCATCAAGGGCGTCGGAGAGCATGGCGAGGTTGTCCGGGGTGTCATCGACGATCAGCACCACGCCAGGTTCAGTGCTGCGGGTGAGCGCATTCATCTTCGGCCTCCTTTAAGGTTCGGTTGAGTTCATCCAGGCGGAACCCCTTGAGCAGCCCGCGCACTTTGGCGATGAAAGGCGCGGCGTCCGGGCGATGTTCCAGGATGGTGTCGAGTTTTTCGTGCAAGCCGCGCACGTAGCCGATGGCGCTGAGT
The DNA here is from genome assembly GCF_003852315.1 of Pseudomonas sp. LBUM920. Lineage (NCBI taxonomy): Bacteria > Pseudomonadati > Pseudomonadota > Gammaproteobacteria > Pseudomonadales > Pseudomonadaceae > Pseudomonas > Pseudomonas edsoni (SeqCode). Next base: position 3,760,468 of record NZ_CP027762.1, on the reverse strand, counting down.
TCGGCGAGGGCGGCGAGGTCTTCAGGGCTGGGCAATACGCTGGGCGGTGCAGGCGGCGTGGACGTTCGGGTACGCCGCAACCACTGCAGGTCCAAGTGCTGTTGCAGGCACCCGAGCAGTTCCGGGGTGCGCACCGGTTTGGCCAGGTAATCGTTGCAGGCGGCGGCGATGCTGCGTTCGCGGTCGTCGGTAAAGGCGTTGGCCGAGATCACGATGATCGGCGCGCTGGACAGCGCATTGCGGCGGATCAAGCGGCTGGTTTCCCATCCATCCAGAGTTGGCATCGACAGGTCCATCAGGATCAGGTCCGGCGCCAGCAGCGCCACCTGGCGGATCGCGTCCTGGCCATTGCTGGCCTGGATCACTTCAAACCCCAGCGGTGTGAGCATGCCACTGAGCACCTTGCGATGGTCCACATGGTCGTCCACCACCAGGATGCGCCGGCGCACACCGTGATAACCGATGATGTCGTGCTCCACGTGCACCATCGCCTGCGGCGCGCGCACTTGCGAGAGGAACAGCCGCACCTGGAAACACGTGCCTTTGTCCAGCTCACTGGTGACGCGCAATTCGCCGCCCATCAGCGAGGTGAGCATGCGCGTGATGGTCAGCCCCAGGCCCACGCCCTTGTCCTGGCGCATCAGATCGCCGCGCTCGAATGGCTGGAAAATCCGCTCGATCTGCCCAGGGTCGATGCCGATCCCGGTGTCGATGATTTCAAAGTTGGCGGTCTCGCGCCGATAGCTGACCCGCAGGCAGACCTCGCCGCTGTCGGTGAAATTCACCGCGTTGCCGAGCAGGTTGATCAGGATCTGGCGCACACGCTTTTCATCGCCACGCACCACGGCCGGGATCTTGCCCACGCAGTCCAGGCGAAAGCGCAGGCCCTTGTCCTGGGCTTGTGGGGTGAACATCTGTTCCAGGTCGTGGATCAACTCGGGGAAGGGGATTTCCGTGAGTTCCAGGCGCAGTTTGCCAGCCTCGATCTTGGCCACGTCGAGCAGGCCATCGATCAGCGACAGCAGGTGCGAGCCGCTGCGCAGGATAGTCGCCAGTGCGTCCTGATGCTGCTCGGGCATGGCGTTGTCGCGCTGCAGGATCTGGGTAAAACCAAGGATGCTGTTCAGCGGCGTGCGCAGCTCGTGAGACAGCCCGGTGACGTAACGGCTTTTGGCGGCGTTCGCGGCTTCGGAGGCCTCTTTGGCGTGTTGCAGGGCTTGGTCGGTGAGGCTGTGGGCGTCTATTTCCTGCATCAGCAGCAGGGTCTGGCGGTCGGATTCTTCCTGGGCGACACGCCGGCTTTCGCGGGTCAGCACTACCCACCAGGCGAGCACGGCGGCCAATACCGATAGGGTGAGGAACGCCTTGAAAAACGCCTGATACAAGGTCTCCGAATGCGGCAACCCTTGGGCGGCCTGTACGTAGATCAGCGCCAGCGCGCCGGCGAGCAGCAGCACCAGCACCAGCAACAACCCCAGGTAGTGCGCCAGCCGCGTATGCAGGCGCGGCATCAGGGTGGTGGGCAGCAGCCAGCGCAATACGCCTTCGAACTGCGTGACGAGGCGCGCATGAGGTTTGCACCGGTCACCGCAACGCGCATCCAGCGAGCAGCACAGCGAACAGATGGGCGTGCTGTAGGCCGGACAAAACGCCATGTCGGCGGTTTCGAACGGGTTGCTGCACAGCCCACACACCGCGTGGGTGGCGGGGGCCACCGGGTGAATCAGGGTCACGTCGCTGGTACGCTCGATGTAGTACTTGCCCTGGGTCAGCCAGGCCAACAGCGGCGCCATGATCAGTGCCGTGCCCAGCGCGACGAAGGGCGGCGCGGCCTGGGCAAGGGCACCGAACAGGCCGAAATGGGCGAGGATCGACAGCAGCGAGGCAATCAGCATCGAGCCGACGCCCACAGGGTTGATGTCGTAAAGGTGCGCGCGCTTGAACTCGATGTGTTTGGGCGACAGGCCCAGCGGCTTGTTGATCACCAGGTCGGCCACCAGCGTGCCGATCCAGGCAATCGCGATGTTGGCATAGAGCCCCAGCACCTGGTCGATCACATCGAATACGCCCAGCTCCATCAGCATCAGCGCGATGGCCACGTTGAACACCAGCCACACCACGCGGCCGGGGTGGCTGTGGGTCACGCGGGCGAAGAAGTTCGACCAAGCCAGGGAGCCGGCGTAGGCGTTGGTCAGGTTGATTTTCATCTGTGAGATGAACACGAACAGCACCATCGCGCCGAGCGCCCATTCCGGCGAGCTGAACACATAGCGGAACGCGACCAGGTACATCTGCGTGGGCTCGGCGGCGCGCTCCATGGGGATTTCATGTTGCAGGGCGAGAAACGCCAGAAACCCCCCGGCGAACATTTTCAACGCGCCGGGGATGATCCAGCCGGGCCCGGCGCAGAGCAGGGCGGCCCACCAGCGTTTGCGGTTGGCGGCGGTCTTTTCCGGCAGGAAGCGCAGGTAGTCGACCTGTTCGCCGATCTGCGTGACCAGCGACAGCGCCACGGTGCAGGCGGCGCAGAACGACAGCAAATTAAAACCGCCGCCGTCGCCACTGCGTCCGACAAAGCTGGTCCAGTCGCTGAAGGCGTCGGGGTTTTTCCACCAGACGAAGCCGTAGGGCAACACCAGCAACAGCAGCCAGAGCGGTTGCGTCCACAATTGCAGGCGGCTGATCAGGGTTACGCCGTAGGCCACCAGCGGAATCACCAGCAATGAGCAGATCACATAGGCGATGGCCAGCGGAATGTGGAAATACAGCTCCAGGGCCAGGGCCATGATTGCCGCTTCCAGCGCGAAGAACAGGAACGTGAAGCTGGCATAAATCAACGAGGTGATGGTCGAGCCGATATAGCCAAAGCCGGCGCCGCGGGTCAGCAGGTCCATGTCCACGCCGTAACGGGCGGCGTAATAGCTGATGGGCAGGCCGGTGAGGAAGATCACCAGGCTGATCGCCAGGATCGCCCAGAAGGTGTTGGTGAAGCCATAGCTCAAGGCGAGCACGCCGCCAATGGCTTCCAGCGCCAGAAAGGACACGGCGCCCAGGGCAGTGTTGGCGATGCGCAGTTCCGACCACTTGCGAAAGGATTTGGGCGTGTAGCGCAGGGCGTAGTCTTCCATGGTCTCGTCGGCGACCCAGGTGTTGTAGTCGCGGCGGATCTTGACGATGCGCTGGGTGCCGGAGAAAGGGTGCACGGTGGTTAACTCCAGAGGAGGGCGAGGTTGGCGAGCAAGTTCCATGCCCTCAAGTGCGCTGAGATGCAAATGTGGGAGGGGGCTTGCCCCCGATCGCGGTGGGCCAATGGCAAATGCACTGACTGCCAGGCCGCTATCGGGGGCAAGCCCCCTCTCACAGTTGATCTCCAGTGTCAGGGCGGGCGTGATCCTGCGCCGAAATGGTGCACAACGGCATACGTCAAATGACGTACAGGGTTACGTCAGGCTGCGTATACCCGCGATGGCCGGCTGCCGCCATGCTGACCCCCTCATTGCAGAGGAGTCGCCCCATGGCACCACGATTGATCCGCTCCACACCGCTGTTGGCCTTGTCTTTACTGGCGGCCGCTCTGTTCAGCCAGGGCGTGCTGGCCGATAACGAAGGCCTGGCCGTGACCCCGACCGAAGTCACCGTCGGCCAGTTGCACTCGGCCACCGGTACCATGGCGATTTCCGAAACCGGCTCGATCCAGGCCGAGCGCCTGGCCATCGAACAGATCAACGCTTCGGGCGGGATCCTGGGACGCCAGATCAAAGTGATCCAGGAAGACGGTGCCTCCGACTGGCCGACCTTTGCCGAAAAAGCCAAGAAGCTGCTGGTCAACGACAAGGTCGCCGCCGTGTTCGGCTGCTGGACGTCGGCTTCACGCAAAGCCGTGCTGCCGATCTTCGAGAAAGAAAACGGCTTGCTCTATTACCCGACCTTCTATGAAGGCCTGGAACAGTCGAAAAACGTAATCTACACCGGCCAGGACGCCACCCAGCAGATCCTCGCCAGCCTCGACTGGATTGCCAAGACCAAGGGCGCCAAGACCTTCTACCTGGTCGGCTCGGACTACATCTGGCCACGCACCTCGATGAAGATCGCGCGCAAGCACATTGAAAACGTGCTGCACGGCACGGTGGTTGGCGAAGACTACTACCCGCTGGGCAACACTCAGTTCGGCTCGTTGATCAACAAGGTCAAACTGAAGAAGCCGGACGTGGTGTTTGCGGCCGTGGTCGGCGGCTCCAACGTGGCGTTCTACAAACAACTCAACGCGGCGGGCGTGAATTCGTCCAAACAAACCCTGCTGACCCTGTCGGTCACCGAAGACGAGCTGCTCGGCATCGGCGGCGAAAACATGGCCGGTTTCTACGCCTCGATGAAGTACTTCCAGAGCCTGGACAACCCGAACAACAAAGCCTTCGTCGAAGCCTTCAAGGCCAAGTACGGCAAGGACGCGGTGATCGGCGATGTGACCCAGGCGGCGTACCTCGGTCCTTGGTTGTGGAAAGCAGCGGTGGAAAAGGCCGGCAGTTTCGACGTGGATAAAGTCGTGGCGGCAAGCCCTGGCATCGAGCTGAAAAACGCGCCGGAAGGCTACGTGAAGATCCATGAGAACCATCACCTGTGGAGCAAATCGCGTATCGGCGAAGTGCAGCCTGACGGCCAGTTCAAGGTGATCTACGAGTCGGATCTGATCGAGCCGAATCCATTTCCAAAGGGTTACCAATAACCCTCAGGCACGTCGAGTTTCAAACTGTGGGAGGGGGCTTGCCCCCGATAGCAGTGGGTCAGTCACAGCTGTATAAGCTGACCCACCCTCATCGGGGGCAAGCCCCCTCCCACATAAAGCAAAACGGCAAAAGCCTGCATTTCATCTCTCTGTAGGAGACCATCATCATGGAATGGCTATCGGAATTTGGAGCCATCGCGGCGATGCAGGGGTTCAACGGTTTGTCCGTGTTCTGCGTGCTGTTGCTGATGGCATTGGGGCTGGCGATCATCTTTGGCCAGATGGGCGTGATCAACATGGCGCACGGGGAGTTCCTGACCATTGGCGCCTACACCACCTACGTGTGCTCCAGCCTCACCGCGCACTTTGCGCCAAGTTTTCAACCCTATTACTTCTTCGTTGCCATTGCCCTGTCATTCCTCGTCGCCGGCGCCATCGGCTGGCTGGTGGAGTGGGCGATGATCAGCCGGTTGTACAAGCGCCCGCTGGACACCTTGCTTGCCACCTGGGGGTTGTCCCTGGTGATGCAGCAAACCTTTCGTTCGGTGTTCGGCGCCCGTGAAGTCAGCGCCGAACCGCCGGCCTGGCTGATGGGCTCGGTGAATTTCACCGATGCCATCGAAATCCCGCGCAACGGCCTGTTCATGATGGGCCTGACCCTGCTGCTGACCGCCGCGATCTTCCTGATGCTGTACCGCTCGCGGTGGGGCCTGCAGGTGCGCGCCACCGTGCAGAACCGTCTCATGAGTCGCGCGGTGGGGATCAATACGCGCAAGGTCGACCGCCTGACCTTCGCCCTCGGCTGCGGCGTCGCCGGTGTCGCGGGCGCAGCATTTACCACCATCGGCTCCACCGGGCCGACGGCGGGTTCGCAGTACATCGTCGACACCTTCCTGGTGGTGGTGTTCGGCGGCGCGCAGAGCCTGTTCGGCACCATCGCCTCGGCGTTCGTGATCGCCCAGACCCAATCGCTGTCGGAGTTTTTCCTCAGTGGCTCAATGGCCAAGGTACTCACGTTGTCCTCGGTAATTCTGATCCTGATGCTGCGCCCGCAAGGGTTGTTCTCCATCAAAGTGCGCAAGTAGAGGCGAGCAGATGAAGGCTTTAGACAAGCTGCTGGGCGGCCAGCAAAACCTGATCGGTATCGTGTTGTTGGCGTTGCTGGTGCTGGTGGTGTTTCCCCTGACGTTGGACGCGTTCCGCCTGAACATGGTCGGCAAATACCTGACCTACGCGTTCGTCGCCGTGGGCCTGGTGCTGTGCTGGGGCTATGGCGGCATTCTCAGCCTGGGGCAGGGTGTGTTCTTCGGCGTCGGCGGTTACTGCATGGCGATGTTCCTCAAGCTGGAAGCCTCCGACCCCGAGAGCACCAAGATCCAATCCACACCGGGCATCCCGGACTTCATGGACTGGAACCAGATCACCGAACTGCCCTGGCTGTGGCAGCCGTTTCACAGTTTCATCTTCACGCTGGTAGCGGTGATCGCGGTGCCGGTGCTGCTGGCATTTATCATCGGCATGGCGCTATTCAAACGGCGCGTGGGCGATGTGTATTTCTCCATCGTCACGCAGGCGATTGCGCTGATCCTTACCGTGCTGATCGTCGGCCAGCAAGGGTTGACCGGTGGCGTCAACGGCATCACCGACCTCAAGACCCTGCTGGGCTGGGACCTGCGCACCGACAGCGCGAAAATGATCCTGTATTTCATCAACGCCGGCCTGCTGTTCGGCTGCATCTTTATCGGCCGTTTTATCCTCGCGTCCAAGCTGGGCCGGCTGCTGATGGCGATGCGCGACAAAGAAGAGCGCGTGCGGTTTTCCGGCTATGACGTGGCCAGTTTCAAGATCTTCGTGTTCTGCGTGGCCGCCGCGTTTTCGGCGATTGGCGGGGCGATGTTCGCCTTGCAGGTGGGCTTTATGTCGCCGTCGTTCGTCGGCATCGTGCCGTCGATCGAAATGGTGATTTTCGCCGCGGTGGGCGGGCGCATGTCGCTGCTTGGCGCGGTGTATGGCGCGCTGCTGGTGAACTACGGCAAGACGTATTTTTCCGAGTCCTTTCCTGAATTATGGCTGTACCTGATGGGCGGGCTGTTCATCGCCGTGGTCATGTACTTCCCCAATGGCCTGGCCGGGTTGTGGGACAGCCACGGTCGCCAGGCATTGGCCAAGCTGCTGCGGCGCAAACCCGTGGCGGCGCCCCCGGTGAGTCCGGCAATTAAACCCAAAGCCAAAAGCAACATTCTGGAGACCCAGCCATGACCGCCGTCGGTTTTGAAATGAAAAAACCGGTGCTGGCCATCGAAGGCCTCACCGTGTCGTTCGACGGCTTCAAGGCGGTCGACAACCTTAACCTGTACATCGACCGCAATGAAGTGCGCGTGGTGATCGGCCCCAATGGCGCCGGCAAAACCACGGTGCTCGACCTGATCTGCGGCAAAACCCGCGCTACCAGCGGCAGCATCCAGTTCGACGGTCAGGAACTGACCAGGATGCGCGAGTACAACATCGTGCGCGCCGGCGTGGGGCGCAAGTTCCAGAACCCGTCGATCTACGAAAACCTCACGGTGTTTGAAAACCTCGAGATGTCTTACCCCGCCGGGCGCAAGGTGTGGGGCGCGCTGTTTTTCAAGCGCGATGCCCAGGTGATCGCCCGGGTGGAAGAAGTGGCGCGGGAAATCTTCCTCGGTGATTTGCTGCAGCAACAGGCCGACCTGCTGTCCCACGGGCAAAAGCAGTGGCTGGAAATCGGCATGTTGCTGATGCAAGACCCCGAGTTGCTGATGCTGGATGAACCGGTGGCGGGCATGAGCGTCAACGAGCGCGCACAAACCGCCCAGTTGCTCAACCGCATCAGCCAGGGCCGCTCGGTGCTGGTGATCGAGCACGACATGGAGTTCGTCAAAAGCATCGCTCACAAGGTCACGGTGCTGCACCAGGGCAAGGTGCTGGCCGAGGGCAGCATGGAGTCGGTGCAAAGCAACCCTAAAGTCATCGAAGTGTATTTGGGCCACTGAGGAAACCGGCATGTTCAAGATCGACCAGTTGTCCTGTGGTTACGGGCAGAGCCAGATCCTCCACGATCTGCACCTGAATGTGGCCAAGCGCGAGATCGTTGCGGTGATGGGCCGCAATGGCATGGGCAAGACCACGCTGTTCAAGAGCCTGATGGGCATTCTGCCGCAGTGGCAAGGCCAGGTCAGTGTGGACGGGCACGATGTGTCGGCGCTGGAGACCCATGAGCGTGTAGCGCGTGGGATTGCCTATGTGCCACAGGGCCGCATGATTTTCCCGAGCATGACGGTGCTGGAAAATATCCAGACCGGGTTGCCGGCGTCGGCCCGCGGCAAGGTGCCGGAGGACTTGTATGCGCTGTTTCCGGTGCTGCATGACATGCAGTCGCGCAAGGGCGGCAACCTGTCCGGTGGGCAGCAACAGCAGTTGGCGATTGCGCGGGCGTTGGCCACCAACCCCAAGGTGTTGTTGCTGGATGAGCCGACCGAGGGCATTCAGCCGTCGATCATCAAGGACATTGCGCGCACGCTGAAGGAGATTCGCAACCTGCGCGATTTGACCATTGTGGTGTCCGAGCAAGTGCTGTCGTTCACCCTGGAAATCGCCGACCGTTTTCTAGTGATCGAAAAGGGCCGGTTTGTGATTGAAGAGACTCGGGATCGGGTGGATGAGGCGACCATAAGCCGCTACCTGTCCGTCTAAAACAACACAGTTCTAATGTGGGAGCGGGCTTGCTCGCGAATGCGGTGTACCAGTCGACTTATCTGTTAACTGACACACCGCTTTCGCGAGCAAGCCCGCTCCCACAGTTGTTTTGTGTCTGCTCTGAAAATCTCATACGTCATCCAACGTATTTCCCGTTTCCCCTGGCTCCCCGAGACTGGATTCCACGCACCAGACCATCCGCCCAGGAGCCAGCCCATGACCGAAACGCTGATCAAAGTCGACCTCAACCAGCCCGTCACTGAAAACGAAAATATTCATAACCGCTGGCACCCGGATATCCCGATGGCGTGCTGGGTCAAACCCGGTGATGACTTCATCCTGGAAACCTACGACTGGACCGCCGGCGCAATCAAGAACAATGACGATGCCAGTGATGTGCGCGACGTGGACCTGTCCACCGTGCATTACCTGTCAGGCCCGGTGGGTGTGCACGGCGCCGAACCGGGTGATTTGCTGGTGGTGGACTTGCTCGATATCGGCGCCAAGGCTGACTCGCAGTGGGGCTTCAACGGCTTCTTTTCACGGCAGAACGGCGGCGGTTTTCTCACCGATCATTTCCCCAGCGCGCAAAAAGCCATCTGGGATTTCAAAGGCATGTTCACCCGTTCGCGGCACATTCCGGGGGTTAACTTTGCCGGCCTGATCCACCCCGGCCTGATCGGCTGCCTGCCCGACCCGGTGATGCTCGCCGACTGGAACCGCCGCGAGCAGGAACTGATCGACACCAACCCGACCCGCGTGCCGCCGCTGGCCAATGCGCCACTGGCCGCCACTGCACACATGGGCAAGCTCAAGGGCCAGGCCCGTGACGACGCGGCTGCGACCGGCGCACGCACGGTGCCGCCGCGTGAGCATGGCGGCAACTGCGATATCAAGGACCTGTCGCGCGGTTCGAAGATTTTCTTCCCGGTCTATGTCAACGGCGCAGGGCTGTCGGTGGGCGACCTGCACTTCAGCCAGGGCGACGGCGAAATCACCTTTTGCGGCGCCATCGAAATGGCCGGCTGGGTGCACATGAAAGTCGAGCTGATCAAGGGCGGCATGGCCAAGTACGGGATCAAGAACCCGGTGTTCAAGCCCAGCCCGATCACGCCCAACTACAAGAACTACCTGATCTTCGAAGGCATTTCGGTGGACGAACAAGGCCAGCAGCACTACCTGGACGTCAACGTCGCCTACCGCCAGGCCTGCCTGAATGCGATCAACTACCTGACCAAATTCGGCTACTCGCCGGCCCAGGGTTATGCCTTGCTCGGCTCGGCGCCGGTGCAGGGGCATATCAGCGGCGTGGTGGACATTCCGAATGCCTGCGCGACCTTGTGGCTGCCGACCGAAATCTTCGAGTTCGACATCAACCCCAACGCCAACGGCCCCACCAAGTTCCTCGACGGCAGCATCGACCTGCCCATTGCCCCGGACCTGTAGCCATGCCGACCTACGAATATGCCTGTGCCACCTGCGGCACGTTCACGATGTTGCGGCCCATCGCCCAACGCAATGAGCCCAGCCAATGCCCGTACTGCGAAGGGCCGGGCGGGCAGCTCAGGGTCTCGGCCCCGGCCTTGCAAACGCTGTCGGCCAACCAGCGCAAGGCGATCGCCGGTAACGAGCGCAGCGCCCATGCGCCGCAAACCGTCGGCGAATACCAGGAAGGCCGCAAACATCCGGCCGGTTGCAGTTGCTGCGGCACCCGCAAGAAAGTCGAGCCGAGCAAGGCCAACCCCTTGGGCCTCAAGACCAGGACCGGGCCTCGGCCGTGGATGATCAGTCACTAGACCAGGAGCGTTGTTATGCGTCATGGCGACATTTCCAGCAGCCCGGACACCGTCGGTGTCGCGGTGGTGAACTACAAGATGCCGCGCCTGCATTCCAAGGCCGAAGTCATCGACAACGCGAAGAAGATTGCCGAGATTATTCTCGGCATGAAGCAGGGCCTGCCCGGCATGGACCTGGTGGTGTTCCCCGAATACAGCACCATGGGCATCATGTACGAACACGACGAGATGATGGCCACGGCCGCGAGCATTCCCGGCGAAGAGACGGCGATCTTCTCGGCCGCGTGCCGTCAAGCCAACACCTGGGGCGTATTCTCCCTGACCGGCGAGCGCCACGAGGAGCACCCGCACAAGGCGCCGTACAACACGCTGGTGTTGATCAATAACCTTGGCGAAATCGTGCAGCGCTACCGCAAGTGCATTCCCTGGTGCCCGATCGAAGGCTGGTATCCGGGCGATCGCACCTATGTGTGCGACGGGCCCAAGGGCATGCAGATCAGCCTGATCATCTGCGATGACGGTAACTATCCGGAAATCTGGCGCGACTGCGCCATGAAGGGCGCCGAGTTGATCGTGCGCTGCCAGGGTTATATGTACCCGGCCAAGGAGCAGCAGGTGCAGATGTCCAAGAGCATGGCCTGGGCGAATAACTGCTATGTGGCGGTGGCGAATGCGGCGGGGTTCGACGGGGTGTATTCGTACTTCGGTCACTCGGCGATCATCGGCTTTGACGGACGCACCTTGGGCGAGTGCGGCGAGGAAGAGATGGGTATTCAGTACGCGCAACTGTCGGTGTCGCAGATTCGCGATGCGCGGGCCAACGACCAGTCGCAGAACCACCTGTTCAAGTTGCTGCACCGTGGCTATACCGGCATGCATGCCTCGGGCGATGGCGACAAGGGCGTGGCGGACTGCCCGTTCGAGTTCTACCGCACCTGGGTGCTGGACGCGCAAAAGGCTCAGGAAAATGTCGAGAAAATCACCCGCAGCACCGTGGGTGTCGCCGAATGCCCGGTGGGGCAACTGCCCCATGGCGGTAAAGAAAGAACAGCGGAGTAGGGCATGCGGTTTACCTTTGACCCGGCGCAGGTGATGGCGCTGTTGCGCAGCCGCATCGTTGGCCAGGACGCGGCGTTGGCGCAGGTGGAGCGGCTGCTCAAGGTGGTCAAGGCCGATATCGGCGAGCGCGATCGGCCATTGAGCGTCAACCTGTTCATGGGCCCGACGGGCGTGGGCAAAACCGAAATCGTGCGCCTGCTGGCCCAGGCGCTGCATGGCCGGGCCGACGGGTTTTGCCGCATCGACATGCACACCCTGGCCCAGGAGCATTACGCCGCCGCACTGACCGGCGCGCCGCCGGGGTACGTGGGCAGCAAGGAAGGCATCAGCCTGTTCAACAGCGAATTGATCCAGGGCAGCTACAGCCGCCCTGGCATCGTGTTGTTCGATGAGCTGGAAAAAGCCAGCCAGGAGGTGGTGCGCAGCCTGCTGGGCATTCTTGAAAACGGCCAACTGACCCTGGCGGGTGGCACGCGCACCTTGGATTTTCGTAACAGCCTGATTTTCATGACCAGCAACATCGGCGCGCACCAGGCGCGTCGTCATCGCCAACGCTTCACTCAGGGCTGGCGGCGGCTGCTACGGGTGTTTGTAAGAAGCGAAGCGGCGGTGTTGGAGGAGGCGTTGCATGGGCATTTCGAGCCGGAGTTTCTCAACCGCATCGATCGTATCCTGATGTTCGAACCTCTCGACAGGCGCTGGCTTGATGCGCTACTGGACGTGGAGCTGGAGAAGCTCAATCAGCGTCTGGCGGCGCACCAGCGCTCATTAAGCGTGGATGCGTCGGCGCGGGCATGGTTGTGTCGTCAGCACGACGCTCGGTTTGGCGCGCGTGCGCTGGGCCGCCGCGTGCGGGTGGAGCTGGAACCGGCGATTGCGGAGTGCTTGCTGCGCGATCCTGCTGTGCAAGGGATGCGGGTAACGGTGCGGGGTGAACAATTGGATGTTTCGAGACATTAGCCTTGCATGTCGACCCATTACGGCTAATATGATCCGGGTAAAACAAATAACATCCGGGTAATAAGCCATGCCAAAGCAACACACGCCTCTGTGCACTGCCTTCTTGCGTCACCAACGGGTGGCGGCCGGCGCCTATTCGGCGGTCGCCGAAACCCTGGCAGGGCTGGACCTGACCGCCGGCACCTTTCTGGTCTTTGATGACGCCACCGGCGCCCAAGTCGATTACCCATGGCCAGGCGGTTATGCGCCCGAGCAACCCGCAGACACGTCACTCGACGAAGAGCTTCGGGCAGCCCCTACGGTGGGCCGCCCGAAGCTGGGTGTGGTCGCGCGGGAAGTCACGCTGCTGCCGCGCCACTGGGAATGGCTGGGCCAACAACCCGGCGGCGCCTCGGCGGCCTTGCGCCGGTTGGTGGATGAAGCGCGAAATGCCAGTGCTGGCCGTGATCAGGCGCGCCAGGCCAAGGAAGCCAGCTATCGTTTCATGAGCGCCATCGGCGGCGACCTGCCTGGGTTTGAAGACGCCTCGCGGGCATTGTTCGCTGAAGATGCGGCGGCCTTCGCCAGCAAGATCGGGCACTGGCCAAAGGATGTGCAGACGTACCTGGCCTGGCTGTCGCGCAATGCTTTCCCCGTCTAACAATAATTCCGGGACTCGAACGACCATGGAAGTCACTCAGCAACGGCCGTTGTGGCAGATCTACCTGATTTTTTTGGCACCGATGGTGCTGTCCAATTTTCTGCAAAGCTTTTCCGGCACCCTCAATGGCATCTATGTCGGGCAAATGCTCGGCACCCAGGCACTGGCGGCGGTGTCGGGGATGTTTCCCATCGTGTTTTTCTTTATTGCCCTGGTGATCGGCCTGGGGGCGGGCGCTTCGGTGCTGATCGGCCAGGCCTGGGGCGCGCAGGAAACCGGGATGGTGAAGGTGATCACCGGTGCGACGCTGACCCTTGGCGCGCTGGTGGGCCTGATCGCGGCGGTGCTCGGCAGCCTGTTCGCGCGCCCGGCCTTGCAGGGGTTGGGCACCCCGGTGGATGTGCTCGACGATGCCGTGGGTTATGCCCAGGCGATGATGCTGATCATGCCGTTACTGTTGGTCTTCATCCTCTACACCCAGTTGCTGCGCGGCGTGAGTGACACGGTCTCGCCGCTGCTGGCGCTGATGGTCTCGACCCTGGTCGGCCTGTTGCTGACGCCGGCGCTGATTCGCGGCTGGATCGGCCTGCCGCCCATGGGCATCCAGAGCGCGGTGTACGCGGGCCTGGTCGGTAACGCCTTGGCGATGCTGTTCTTGATCTTGCGCCTGCGCCACAAAAACCATGTGATGGCGCCGGACCGTGAGTTGCTGGCTGCGTTGCGCCTGGACCGGGCGATCCTCGGCAAAGTGCTGCGCATCGGCTTGCCGACGGGCTTGCAGATGGTGGTGCTGTCGCTGTCCGAATTGGTCATCCTGGCGCTGGTCAACAGCCACGGCTCCCAGGCCACAGCGGCGTACGGCGCGGTGACGCAGATCGTCAATTACGTGCAGTTCCCGGCGCTGTCGATTGCAATTACGGCCTCGATCCTCGGTGCCCAGGCGATTGGTGCCGGGCGCCTGGAGCGAATCGGGCCGATCCTGCGCACCGGCCTGCTGATCAACACCTGCCTGACGGGTGGATTGATTGTGCTCGGTTACCTGTTGTCGCACTGGCTGTTGGGGTTGTTCATCACCGACGACGCGGCGCGGCTCAATGCCGAGCACCTGCTGCACATTATGCTCTGGAGCGTTTTGGTCTTTGGCTTCCAGGCGGTAGTGGGCGGGATCATGCGCGCCAGCGGCGTGGTGCTGATGCCGGTCGCCATCTCGATTTTCTGCGTACTGTGTGTTGAGCTGCCGATGGCGTATTTGCTCAATGCGCATTTCGGCCTGGAAGGTGTGTGGATGGCGTTTCCGGTGACCTACCTGGCGATGCTGGCGCTGCAGACTGCGTATTACCGGCTGGTGTGGCGGCACAAGCAGATCAAGCGGCTGGTGTAGCGCGGGCTTGTTGCTTCAACCCGCGCAGCAGTAATTCCAGACCTTGCAAACCTTGCTCCAAGCGATCGCCCGGGTGTTCATCGCGGGCGATCCACAGCGCGGTGTTGACCAGGCTGCCATTGATCAACTGCGCCAGTGCGACGCTGGGGCCTTGTTCGATGGCTCCGGCCTGCATCAAGTCCTCAAGCAACTGGCACAGCGACGCGACGCAGTGATGCTGCGACCCGGTATCGCCAAGCACGGCCGGCGCATCCTGCAATACGATGCGTTGGATTTCGTCGTCCTGGGCCATGCGCAAATACGTTCGGCAGCGTTCGCGAAACCCTTCCCACGGGTCCTGGGCCTGATCGGTGATGTGCTGCAGTCGCGCGTCCATTTCGCTGTCGAGTTGGGCGACCACGGCGGCCAACAGGCCTTTCTTGTCACCAAAGTGATGGTACAACGCACCACGGGTCAGGCCGGCGCGTGCAGTGAAGTCGTCCATCGACGTGTTGGCATAGCCCTGTGTGGCGAAGGCTTGGCGGGCGCTGGCGATCAGGCGGGCGCGGGTTTCTTCGATCATTTCGGCACGGGCTCGGCTCATGGGTAGGGCTCGCGAAAGTGTTTGAGTGATTGACATACGCTGCGTATGTTACGCATGATTTGCCACATACGCACCGTATGTATTTTGCCTTGATGACTGCCGATAGCAAGCTTCAAGGTCTTGAGGATGAGGACAAGCAGGATGGCAAATCCCTACGCCGAGTTGTTCCACGCTCCTGGCAGCAAGGCATTTGTGCTGGCCGGCATGCTTGCGCGCATGCCGATATCGATGACCGGTATCGGCCTGATCACCATGCTGTCGCAAGTGCACGGCGGCTTTGGTCTGGCGGGCGCGGTGGCGGCGGTGTTCGCCCTGGCCACGGCGTTTTGTGCGCCGCAGGTTTCGCGGTTAGTGGACCGCTACAGCCAGGGCAGGGTGCTGCCGATCGCGGCGCTGATTGGCGGTGGGGCGTTGTTGCTGTTGCTGCTGTGCACTGGGTTGCAGGCGCCAAGCTGGACGTTGTTTGTGTTCGCCGCCCTGGCCGGTTGCATGCCCAATATGTCGGCCATGGTGCGGGCGCGCTGGACCGAGTTGTACCGCGGCCAGCCCAGGTTGCAGACCGCATTTGCCCTTGAGTCGGTGCTCGACGAGGTGTGTTTCATCATCGGCCCGCCGATCTCGGTTGGCCTGAGTGTGGTGCTGTTTCCGCAAGCCGGGCCCTTGGTGGCAGCGCTGCTGCTGGCGGTGGGGGTGACCACCTTCGTGCTGCAACGCGCAACTGAGCCACCGGTACATGAACACGAGGACCATCACGGCGGTTGGCTGATCGCCTCACCGTCGGTACTGATCCTGATGATCCTGTTGCTGGCCATGGGCGTGATCGTCGGCGTGGTGGATGTAGTCAGCGTCGCATTCGCCCAGCATCAGGGCCAACCGGCGGCGGCGAGCATCGTGCTCTCGGTGTATGCCATCGGCTCCTGCCTGGCGGGGTTGGCGTTTGGCACGCTCAAGCTCAAGGCGCCGTTGCCCCGGCAGTTTCTGTTCTGCGGCGTGGCGACGGCGTTGACCACCTTGCCGTTGTTGCTGGTGACAAATATCCCCGGGCTGGCGGTGGCCATCTTCATCTCAGGCTTGTTCTTTGCCCCGACGCTGATCGTGTCCATGGCCCTGGTGGAGCAGATCGTCCCGCCGAGCCGCCTGACCGAAGGCATGACCTGGCTGATCACCGGCCTGAGCATCGGCGTGGCCATCGGCGCCGCCAGCTCCGGTTGGATGATCGACCACTTTGGCGCCCCCAGCGGGTTCTGGGTGGCGCTGGTGGCGGGGGCGGTGGTGCTGGGGGCAGCGCTGCTGGGCTATCGACGATTGGGCTGATCAGCCGACTGCCGGAAAAGGTTCTGCGCAATGATGTTGCAAAAACTCATTCAGCGCCTGGCGCGTCAGGTCATTGAGCGTCACTTTCTTACGGGCCGCTGCCAGGGCTGCAGCCAGATGCAGGTCATGGCCGACCCGCACGTTGAATGAACCCTTGCACGGCTTTTCCGGCGTTTGCCCCAGGCGCAGGCACGTAGCGAGATAGTCATCCACGGCTTCCCGAAAAGCGCTGTCCAGCTCCGCGACGGTTTTGCCTTCATAGCTGACCAGCGCCTTGATAAACAGCACTTTGCCGAACAGGCAGTTGTCTTCGAGGCTGGCTTCGATAGAGCCGATGTAGCCGTTGTGTTTCAGTTGGTTGTTCACTGAATCAGGTCTCCTGATTTCAATTGTTCGATGATCTGGCGCCGAATGTAGTGTTTCAGTTCGTTTCCGGGGTGAGGCCTGTGCAAGGTGATCATTGCACTGGGGTCGTCGATGTCGAATTTGACGCGGCTTCCAGCCCCTTCAATCTGTGTGTAGCCAAGACGCTTGAGCAGCGTTTCGAGCTCTTGCCAGGTAAAGGCCACGCGCTCGTTGAGCAGTTTGGCGAGCAGCTTTTCATTTTTGGACACGGCGTTCCCTGCGTGTAACTAAATGTAGTTGCAAAAAGTGGTGTTCGTCAATGCTAGCCCGGCTTTGTGTGTCTTGGCTGAGATTGATGTAACCCTTGATGACACCTCGCTCCAAGCCTCTCATCCCCCCGCTAATTTTTCCCCGCCCGGTTCGTTTTATAGGGACGACGTGCCTTTGTGCTTCCTGCCTATTGCTCCGGACTCCAAGAAATGAATGCTGAAGACTCCTTGAAACTTGCTCGCCGGTTTATCGGGTTGCCCCTGGAAAAACGCCAAGTATTCCTGCAGGCCTTGCAGAAAGAGGGCGTGGATTTTTCCCGGTTTCCGATCCCGGCAAGCGTGGAAGCAGAGGATCGCCAGGCGCTCTCGTACGCGCAGCAGCGTATGTGGTTTCTGTGGCAATTGGACCCGGCCAGTGGCGCCTACAATCTGCCCGGCGCCGTGCGACTCAAGGGTGCGCTCAGCCTGCGTGCGCTGGAGCAAGCCTTCGCCAGCCTGGTAGCGCGGCATGAAACCTTGCGCACAGTCTTCCAACGCCAGGCCGATGAACGTCTGACCCAGGTTTCGATAGAGCCCTCGCTTGTCGTCGAGCACCTGGACTTCAGCGCCATGGCCGCCGTTGAGCAGGAGCAGGCCGTCAACGACGCGGCGACGCGTCAATCGCTG
Organism: Pseudomonas sp. LBUM920; assembly: GCF_003852315.1. Taxonomy (NCBI): domain Bacteria; kingdom Pseudomonadati; phylum Pseudomonadota; class Gammaproteobacteria; order Pseudomonadales; family Pseudomonadaceae; genus Pseudomonas; species Pseudomonas edsoni (SeqCode). The sequence continues at coordinate 3,743,015 of NZ_CP027762.1, read as the reverse complement.
CTGCCGTTCGATCTGGAACACGGCCCGTTGCTGCGCGTGCAATTGCTCAAGCTCGATACGCAGGAGCATGTGTTGCTGCTGACCCTGCACCACATCGTCTCCGACGGCTGGTCGATGAACGTGCTGATCGACGAGTTCATCCGCTGCTACGACGCCCACGAGCGCAATGAGGCGCCGCAATTGCCGGCATTGCCGATCCAGTACAGCGACTACGCCCTGTGGCAGCGCCGCTGGTTGGAAGCGGGAGAGCAGGCACGTCAGCTCGAGTACTGGCAGGCGCGCCTGGGCGACGAGCATCCAGTGCTGGAGCTGCCAACCGACCACCCGCGCCCGGCGATGCCGAGCTACCAGGGCACTCGCCATAATTTCGCGATCGACCCAGGCCTGGCTGCGCAACTGCGCGCCTGCGCGCAAAAACACAACGTCACGCTGTTCATGCTGTTGCTGGGTGCTTTCAATGTGCTGCTGCACCGTTACACCGGGCAGGCAGACATTCGCGTCGGCGTGCCGATCGCCAATCGCAACCGTACCGAAGTCGAAGGGCTGATCGGCTTTTTCGTCAACACTCAAGTCCTGCGCACCGAACTGACCGGGCAAACCCGCGTTGGCGAACTGCTGCAAGGCATCAAGGAGCACGCGCTGGGCGCCCAGGCTCATCAGGAATTGCCCTTTGAGCGCCTGGTGGAGGCCCTCAAGGTCGAGCGCAGCTTGAGCCATACGCCGCTGTTTCAGGTGATGTACAACCACCAGCCGGTGGTGGCCGACATTGCCAGCTTCAACACCGCTTCAGGCCTTGAGCTTTCGCTGGTGGAATGGCAAGGGCGCACCACCCAATTCGACCTGACCCTCGATACCTATGAGAAGTCCGGCACCCTGCATGCTGCGCTGACTTACGCCAATGACTTGTTCGAGGCACCTTCCATTGCGCGCATGGCCCAACACTGGATCAGCCTGCTACAGGCAATGGTGGCCGACGGCGAACAGCGCGTGGGTGAATTGCCGATGCTGGCTGACGATGAGCAGCACGTACTGGTCCATGCGTGGAACCAGACCGGCGAGGCGTATCCGACCGAGCGCGGCATCCACCCACTGATCGAAGACCAGGTGCAGCGCACACCGGACGCGCCAGCCTTAGTGTTTGGCGCAACCACCTTGACCTACGCCCAACTCAATGCCCGCGCCAACCAACTGGCCCATGCTTTGCGCGAGCAGGGCGTGGGCCCGGACGTGCTGGTGGGGCTGTGCGTCGAGCGCTCCGTCGAAATGGTGGTGGGCCTGCTGGCCATCCTCAAGGCCGGTGGCGCTTACGTGCCGCTGGACCCGGAATACCCGCAGGAACGTCTGACCTACATGATCGAAGACAGTGGCATCACGCTGCTGCTCAGCCAGCAAAGCCTGCTCGCCGCCTTGCCGGTCGAGCGTATTCAGGTGATTGCCCTCGACCAGTCGGCCAGTTGGCTGGAAGGCTACAGCAATGCATCGCCCGACAGCGGCGTCCACGCACTCAACCTGGCCTACGTGATTTACACCTCCGGTTCGACCGGCAAGCCCAAGGGCGCAGGCAACAGCCATCGCGCCTTGGTCAACCGCTTGTGCTGGATGCAGCAAGCCTACGAATTGACGGCCAGTGATGCGGTGCTGCAGAAAACCCCGTTCAGTTTTGACGTGTCGGTGTGGGAATTTTTCTGGCCGCTGATGACCGGCGCGCGCCTGGTGGTCGCAGCCCCTGGCGAACACCGCGAGCCGGCCCGGTTGATCGAAACCATTGACCGCCACGCCATCACCACTTTGCACTTCGTGCCGTCGATGTTGCAGGCGTTTATCCATGAGCCGGGCGTGCAAGGCTGTGCCAGCCTCAAGCGCATCGTCTGCAGCGGTGAAGCCTTGCCGCTGGATGCGCAACGTCAGGTCTTTGCCAAGCTGCCAGCAGCCGGGTTGTTCAACCTCTACGGCCCGACTGAAGCGGCCATCGACGTGACCCACTGGACCTGCATCGATGAAGGCGCCGACAGCGTGCCCATCGGCCGGCCCATCGCTAACCTCGCCACCTACGTGCTCGACGCTCAGCTCAACCCGGTGCCGGCCGGTGTGTCCGGCGAGCTGTACCTGGGCGGTATCGGCCTGGCGCGCAGTTATCACCGGCGCCCGGCGCTGACTGCCGAGCGTTTTGTGCCGAGCCCGTTCGTCAACGGCGAGCGCCTTTATCGCACCGGCGACCGCGTGCGCCAGCGCACTGACGGCGTGATCGAATACCTCGGCCGTCTTGACCATCAGGTAAAGTTGCGCGGCTTGCGCATTGAGCTGGGCGAAATCGAAACGCGCCTGCTCCAACACCCTTCGGTACGTGAGGCAGTGGTGCTGGTGCAGGGTGGCAAGCAGTTGGTCGCCTACCTGGTGCTCGACAGCGAGGAGCCAGCGGACCTCAAGGCCTGGCTGCTCAGCAGTTTGCCGGAATACATGGTGCCGACCCATTTCGTCGTGCTGACCCAGTTGCCGGTCACCGCCAACGGCAAGCTCGATCGCAAAGCCTTGCCACTGCCGGAGGCTGCGTCGCAACAGGCATTCATCGCGCCTTCGAGCGACCTGCAAAAAGCCCTCGCGGCGATCTGGAGTGATGTACTCGGCGTTCCACACGTGGGTGTGGACGACAACTTTTTCGAGCTGGGCGGCGATTCGATCATCTCCATCCAGGTGGTCAGCCGTGCCCGTCAGGCAGGCATTCGCCTGAGCCCGCGCGACGTGTTCCAGTACCAGAGCGTGCGCAGCCTGGCGCTGGTGGCGAGCTTCGAGCACGCAGTGGTTATCGATCAGGGGCCGGTCGCCGGTGAGGTGATTCTGACCCCGGTGCAGCAGGCCTTTTTCAGCCAGGCAATTGCTGCGCGCCACCACTGGAACCAGTCACTGTTGCTGACCCCGCGCGAAACGCTGGAACCGGCGTTGCTGGACGCCGCCCTCACACAGTTGATCAACCACCATGACGCCCTGCGCCTGAGATTCACCCGGCAGGCCGAAGGCTGGCAGCAAGCCCACGCCGCACCGGCCGCTGAATCTGTGCTGTGGCAATCGAGCGTCGACACCGAGGCTGAATTGGCCGCGTTGTGCGATGAGGCTCAGCGCAGCCTGAACCTGGAAGAAGGCCCGATGCTGCGCGCGGCGTTGGTCACCCTGGCTGATGGCGCCCAGCGACTGCTGTTGGTGGTCCATCACCTGGTGGTCGATGGTGTGTCGTGGCGCGTGCTGCTGGAGGATCTGCAGCAGGCTTACCGCCAAGCCGCATTGCCCGCCAAAACCAGCAGCTATCAACAGTGGGCGCAGCAGCTGCAGGCGCACGCGCATACGCTGGATGAGCAACTGCCTTTCTGGCTGGCGCAGTCCGGCGATGCCGAGCTGCCATGCGATAACCCGCAGGGCGGCCTGCACAATCGGCTGGGCGCCACGCTTGAAACCCGTCTTGACGCCGAACACACCCGGCAACTGCTGCAAGACGCGCCAGCGGCTTATCGCACCCAGGTCAACGACCTGCTGCTGACGGCGCTGGCGCGCGTGATCAGCCGCTGGAGCGGCCAGGCCGCCGCGCTGATCCAGCTGGAGGGCCATGGTCGCGAAGACCTGTTCGACAGCCTCGATCTGAGCCGTACGGTCGGCTGGTTCACCAGCTTGTTTCCGGTGCGTTTGCAGGCCGCAGGCACGCTGTCGGATGCAATCAAGTCGATCAAGGAGCAACTGCGCGCGGTTCCGCAAAAGGGCGTGGGCTACGGCCTGCTGCGCTATCTGGGCAAACCGCAATCGCGTGAAGCTCTGGCCGATTTGGCTGCGCCGCGTATCACCTTCAACTACCTGGGGCAGTTCGACCGCCAGTTCAATGAGTCAGCGCTTTTTGTCCCGGCCAGCGAAGGCAGCGGCCAGGCGCAGGACCCCGAAGCACCGTTGGCCAACTGGCTGACGGTGGAAGGGCAGGTGTATGGCGGTGAGCTGTCGCTGCAATGGGGTTTCAGTCGCGAGATGTTCAACGCTGCGACCATTCAGCGCCTGGCGGATGACTACGCCACGGAACTCAAGGCGTTGATCGAGCATTGCTGTGCGACGCCTGCCGGGCAGGTCACGCCGTCGGACTTCCCGCTGGCGCGTATTACGCAGCAGCAGCTGGATGCGCTGCCCGTGGCCGGGCCGGACATCGCCGAACTTTACCCGCTGTCGCCGATGCAGCAGGGCATGCTGTTCCACACCCTGTACGCGCCCGAGGGCCAGGCTTATATCAACCAATTGCGCCTGGACATTGAAGGCCTTGACCTGCTGACTTTCGGCCGCGCCTGGCAAGCGGCACTGGACCGGCACGACATCTTGCGCAGCAGCTTCCACTGGCTGGGCCTGGACATTGCCCATCAAGTAATCAGGCGTCAGGTCGACGTGCAGTTGCAGGTGGTCGAAGACGTGAATGCCGACCTCGATGCGCTGGCCGATGCCGAGCGCTCAAGCGGCTTTGAACTCAATGCCGCACCGCTGTTTCGCCTGATGCTGGTGCGCAGTACAGGGTCGGCCTGGCACTTGATCTTCACCAGTCACCACATCCTGATGGACGGCTGGAGTAACGCGCAGTTGCTCGGCGAAGTGCTAGCCCATTACGCAGGCCAGGCGGTGTCGGCGCCGCTGGGGCAGTTCCGCGATTACCTGGGCTGGCTGCAACAGCAGCCGTCGGGCGAGGCGTTCTGGAAAAATGCCCTGGCGCCTTTGCACGCGCCAACCTTGCTGGCTCAGGCACTGCGTGCGCCGGTTGGTGGCGTGGGCATGGCTGACCATCAAGTGCTGCTGGACGACGACTTTACCCAGGCCCTCAGCGAATTTGCCCGCCAACAAAAAGTCACGCTCAATACCGTGCTGCAAGGCGCCTGGAGCCTGTTGCTGCAACGCTACAGCGGCCAGGCTTGCGTGGTATTCGGCGCGACCGTCGCCGGACGTTCAGCGCCGCTGCCTGGGATTGAGCAGCAGTTGGGCTTGTTCATCAACACCTTGCCGCTGATCAGTGCCGCGTCGCCCGCCCAATCGGCCGGCGCCTGGCTCAATGAGCTGCAAGCCTTGAACCTCAGCTTGCGTGACCATGAACACGTGCCGCTTTACGACATCCAGGCGTGGGCCGGCCAGCAAGGTGCGGCGTTGTTCGACACCCTGCTGGTGTTCGAAAACTTTCCGGTGGCTGAAGCATTGAAGCAAGGCGCGCCGGCAGGCCTGACCCTCGGCCGGATGCATAACCACGAGCGCACCAACTACCCGCTGACCCTGGGCGTCGAGCTCGGTGCCGGCCTGCGCCTGGACTTCAGCTACGACCGCGCGCATTTCAGCGAGCAACAGGTCAAGCAGCTGGGCGCCAACTTGCATCACCTGCTGGCGCAACTGGTGACGGACGCCAGTGTGCCGCTGGGTAACCTGCAGTTGCTGGACGCCACGGCACAGCGCGACGTACTCACCCTCAGCCAATCTGCCGGTGCCGCCCAGCGTCCTCAGCGCGTACATGAGCGCATCGCTGCCCAGGCCCACGCCACTCCTGATGCGCTGGCAGTTCAGGCGGGCGATGAGCGCCTGTGCTACGCCCAGCTCAACGCGCGGGCCAACCGCTTGGCGCATCGCCTGTTGGCGCTCGGCGTGGGGCCGGGCCAGCGTGTTGGCCTGGCCAGTCGGCGTGGTCCGCAGCTGATCGTCAGCCTGCTGGCGGTGCTCAAAAGCGGCGCTGCCTATGTGCCCCTGGACCCGAAATACCCGGCCGAACGCTTGGCCTATATGCTGGCCGACAGCCGTTTGGACCTGCTGCTCAGCGAAACCGGGTTGCTTGCCGATTTGCCGTTGCCACAAGGCTTGACTCGTGTGGACTTCAGCGCATCCGGTGAAGAACTGCACACCTTCGCGGCGACCAATCCACCCAACCAAGCGGCGGCGGCCGACCTGGCCTATGTGATCTACACCTCCGGTTCCACCGGCTTGCCCAAAGGCGTGGCGATCGATCATGCCGCCCTCGGCCAGTTCTGCGACAGCGCGCAGGCCTACAGCCGGCTGAGTGCGCGAGACCGTGTACTGCAATTCGCGACCTTCAGCTTCGACGGTTTTGTCGAGCAGTGCTACCCACCGCTGTGCGTGGGCGCGGTCTTGATCATGCGCGGCGATGAGCTGTGGGACGCCGGCCAACTGGCCCGCGAGATCGTCGAGCAGGGCGTGACCCTGGCCGACTTGCCGGCCGCTTACTGGTATTTGCTGGCCAAGGAGTGTGCCGTCGACCAACGCACCTTGGGCAACCTGCGCCAAGTGCACGTGGGCGGCGAGGCCATGTCGGTAGAAGGCGTACGCGCCTGGCACGCCGCAGGACTGGGCGGCGTACGCCTGGTCAACACCTACGGGCCGACTGAGGCGACGGTGGTATCCAGCGTGCACGATTGCCAACTGGCGGATGCCAGTGAAGCGTTTGGCGTGCCGATCGGGCGGGCCATTGCCGGCCGGTCGCTGTATGTGCTCGACAGTGGTTTCGAACTGCTGGCCACTGACGGCGTCGGCGAGCTGTGCATTGGCGCCGAAGCAGGCCTGGCCCAGCGTTATTTCGACCGCCCGGCCTTGACCGCCGAACGCTTCCTGCCTGACCCGTTTTCCGCGGTGCCCGGTGCACGCCTCTACCGCAGTGGCGACCTGGCGCGTTACAACGAAGCCGGTGCGTTGGAGTACGTCGGGCGTATCGACCATCAGGTGAAAATTCGCGGCTACCGCATTGAAATGGGCGAAATCGAGGCTTGCCTGCAAGCCTTGCCGCAGGTGCGTGAAGCCGCGGTGATCGCCCAGCCGAGTGCGGTCGGCATGCAACTGGTCGCCTATGTGGTGCCTGCCCACGGTCAAACCCTGAACGGGCAAGCCCTGGCGGCCACCTTGCGCGAGTCTCTGCCGGATTACATGGTGCCGGGGCATTGGCTGGTACTTGACGCTTTGCCACTGAACAACAACGGCAAGCTTGACCGCCGTGCGCTGCCGGCGCCTGACCTGAACCTGCGTCAACAGGCGTATGTGGCGCCACAAAGCACGCTGCAAGTACAGCTGGCGGCGATCTGGCAAGCGGTGTTGCAGGTTGAACAGGTCGGCCTCACGGATCACTTCTTCGAGCTGGGCGGCCATTCATTGTTGGCCACCCAAGTGATTTCCCGCGTGCGCCATGACTTGAAACTGGAAGTGCCGCTGCGCGCACTGTTTGAGCAGCCGACGTTGCAAGCATTTGCTACGGCCTGCCTGGGGTTGCGTCAGCACAGCGCGCCACCGTTGCTGGCCCTGGGCCGTGGGCAGCCGATAGCGCTGTCTTTCGCCCAGGAACGCCAGTGGTTTTTGTGGCACCTGGACCCCGCCAGCGCCGCGTACCACGTTCCCACGGCGCTGCATCTGCGCGGTGAACTCGACATCGGCGCACTGGAGCGTGCTTTCCAGGCACTGGTGCTGCGCCATGAACCATTGCGCACTACGTTTGTTGAAGACGCTGAGCAGACCTGGCAGGTGATCCATCCCACCCTGGCGATACCGGTACAGCAGGCGAGGGCGCAGGCTGCGCAAATCCAGCAGTGTGTGGAGCAGGAAATCCAACGCCCGTTCGACCTGCGCAACGGCCCGTTGATGCGCGTCAAGCTGCTGGTGATTGCGCCCGAGCACCATGTGCTGGTGATCACCCAACACCACATCATCTCTGACGGCTGGTCGATGCACGTGATGGTGGATGAGTTGGTGGCGCTGTATCAGGGCCAAGCTCAGTTGTCGGCGTTGCCGATCCAATATGCCGACTACGCCGCGTGGCAGCGCAGCTGGATGGCGGCCGGTGAAAAACAGCGCCAGCTCGATTACTGGCAAAGGTGCCTGGGCGATGAACATCCAGTACTGGAGCTGCCTCTGGACCACCCGCGCCCTGCGGTGCAGAGCTTGCGTGGCGCGCGTCAACGGGTCCAGCTCGAGCCTGCGCTGTTGGCCGACCTGAAAACCTTGGCCCAGCGCCAGGACGTGACCCTGTTCATGCTCTTGCTGGCCTCGTTCCAGACCTTGCTGCATCGCTACTGCGGGCAAAACAGGCTGCGTGTCGGGGTGCCGATCGCCAACCGCAACCGCCTCGAAACCGAGCGGCTGATCGGTTTCTTCGTCAACACCCAAGTCATCCAGGTCGACCTTGACGGGCAGATGGCCTTCGAGCAATTGCTCGGTCAGGTCAAGCAGCGCGCCCTGGAGGCCCAGGCCCATCAGGACCTGCCGTTCGAACAGTTGGTAGAAGCGCTGCAGCCAGCGCGCAGCCTGAGCCACAACCCACTGTTCCAGGTGCTGTTCAATCACCAGGACAACCTGCGCTCCGCCCCGGTGCAACTGCCGGGCCTGGCGTTAGAGCCGCTGGATTGGGACGGCCACACCACGCAATTCGATTTGAGCCTGGAAACCGAAGAGTCTGCCGACGGCCTGTGGGCCTCGCTGACCTACGCCACCGACCTGTTCGAACCCGAGACGCTTGCGCGCCTGGCGCAACATTGGCAAAACCTGCTGCGCGCTGTGGTGAATGACGCGTCGCAGGCGCTGGATGAACTGCCGATGCTCAGCGAGCAGCAATGGCAACAGACGGTGCACAGCTGGAACGACAGCCACGCCGAGTACCCGCACACGCGGTGCGTGCATCAGTTGTTCGAAGCGCAAGTACTGGCAACACCGGACGCAAGCGCACTGCAATTCAATGGCGACACCCTGAGTTACTGCGAACTCAACCGCCGCGCCAACCGCTTGGCCCATCGCCTGATTGCGGCGGGCGTCGGCCCTGACGTGCTGGTGGCGGTGCATGTCGAGCGCTCGCTGGACATGGTCGTCGGCCTATTGGCGACCCTCAAGGCCGGCGGCGCCTATGTGCCGCTCGACCCGCAGTTCCCGGCGGATCGGCTGGCCTTCATGCTCCAAGACAGCCAAGCGCAGGTGTTGCTGACCCAGCCACACCTCAATGGTCGCCTGGCGCAGCCGCAGGGCCTGCACGTGTTGCTGGTCGATGAGGCGGGCGTGGACGAACACAACCCGCAGGTCCGTGTCACGCCGGAGCACCTGGCCTACGTGATTTACACCTCTGGTTCCACCGGCAAGCCCAAGGGCGTGATGGTGCGGCATCAGGCACTGTGCAGCTTTACCTGCGGGATGGCCGACACCCTGCAGATCGGCAGTGATGCGCGGGTTTTGTCGCTGACCACTTTCTCATTCGACATCTTCGCCCTCGAGCTATACGTGCCACTGACCGTGGGCGCCACGGTGCTGCTGAGCGGCCAGGAACTGGCGCTCGACCCGGAGGCGATTCTCGATCTGGTGCACAACCAGAGCGCCAATGTGCTGCAAGCTACGCCTTCGACCTGGCGGATGCTCCTGGAAAGCCCGCGCGCGTCGCTGCTGCAGGGCATCAAATGCCTGTGTGGCGGCGAAGCGCTGCCGGTCGACCTGGCCCAACGGCTGCTCGACCTGCAGGGTCCGGTGTGGAACCTTTATGGCCCGACGGAAACCACCATCTGGTCGGCTGCTCACCGCCTGGAGCAGGCGCAGCCTTTTGTTGGTCGCCCGATTGCCAACACGTCGCTGTTCATTCTCAACGCCGGGCTGATGCCATGCCCACAAGGGGCGGCCGGTGAATTGCTGATCGGCGGCGCTGGTCTGGCGCGCGGTTATCACGCGCGCCCGGCGCTGACCGCCGAACGTTTCGTGCCCAACCCATATGGCGCACCCGGTGAACGCCTGTACCGCACCGGCGATTTGGCGCGCTATCGCCCGGAGGGCGTAGTGGAGTACATCGGTCGCGTGGACCATCAAGTCAAGGTGCGCGGTTTCCGTATCGAGCTGGGTGAGATCGAAGCCTGCCTGCGTGAGAACGCGGCGGTGCGTGAAGCCGTGGTACTGGCCGACAACGACCGTTTGATCGCCTACCTGGTGACCTGTGCTCCCGAGCAACAGGCAAGCCTGCGTGAGCAGTACAAGGCTGATCTGCGCGCGCGTTTGCCGGATTACATGGTGCCTGCGCACCTGATATTCCTTGAAACCCTGCCGGTGACTCCCAACGGCAAGCTCGACCGCAAGGCGCTGCCCAAGGCGGATGCCGAGCTGTTGCTCAAAGCCCATGTGGCGCCCGTCAGCCCGCGCGAACAGCAGGTTGCGGCGATCTGGGCCGACGTGCTGGAGGTTCCGCAGGTGGGCCTCGATGACCACTTTTTCGAACTGGGCGGGCATTCGCTGCTGGCCACGCGCGTGGTGTCGCGAGTACGTCAGGTATTGGCGTTGGAAGTCGCGCTCAAGACCCTGTTCGAACAGCCTGTGCTCGGTGACTTTGTGCGTGCATTGGGTGAGGAGGGCGTCACCGCGCCTGCACTGCTTAAGGCCGACCGCGCGCAGCCGTTGCCACTGTCTTACGCCCAGGAGCGCCAGTGGTTCCTTTGGCAGCTCGACCCCAACAGCTCGGCGTACCACATCCCCAGCGCCTTGCGCTTGAAAGGCGCGTTGGACGTGGCCGCGCTGCAACGCAGTTTCGACACCATGCTGGCGCGCCATGAAAGCCTGCGCACGCATCTGCGCCAAGATGCGAGCGGCGCGGTGCAAGTGATTGAAGAGCTGGGCCTGATTGAAATCGAACGTTGCGATACCGATGAAGACGGGCTCAGGACGCAGGTGGCCGAGGCGGTCGCGCAGCCGTTTGACCTGCTGCGCGGGCCGTTGCTGCGCGTGAAATTGTTGCGCCTGGCCGCGGACGATCATGTGGTGGTGCTGGTGCAGCACCATATCGTCTCCGATGGCTGGTCGATGCAGCTGATGGTCGAGGAGTTGGTGAAACTCTACGCCGCCTTCAGCGACGGCCACACGCCGAATCTGCCGGCGTTGCCGATTCAATACGCCGACTACGCCCTGTGGCAACGCAACTGGATGGAGGCCGGCGAGAAAGCGCGCCAGTTGACGTATTGGCGTGAACAGTTGGGCGGTGAGCAGCCGGTACTGGAGTTGCCGTTTGACTACCAGCGCCCGGCGTTGCCGACCCATCGCGGTGCGCGCCTGGGCATTGAATTGACACCGCAGCTGTTGGCTGGCTTGCGGCGTGTGGCGAAACAGGCCGGGGTCACGTTGCCGATGGTGTTGCTGGCGGCCTATCAGGCCTTGCTGCACCGCTACAGCGGTCAGGAAGATGTGCGCGTTGGCGTGCCGATCGCCAACCGCAACCGCCTTGAAACGGAGGGCCTGATCGGCTTCTTCGTCAACACCCAAGTGCTCAAGGCTGACGTCAACGGCCAGATGAGCGTGGCGCAACTGTTGCATCAGGTGCGCCAACGCTCCCTCGAAGCCCAGGCCCATCAGGACCTGCCTTTCGAGCAACTGGTGGAGGCGCTGCAGCCCGAGCGCAGCATGAGCCTGAGCCCGTTGTTCCAAGTGCTGTTCAACCACCGCGTGACCTCGGCGGGCAGCCATTTGCAGCGTTTGCCGAGCCTGCAGGTCGAGGTGTTGAGTTGGGATGAGGGCGTGGCACAGTTCGACCTGGCGTTGGATGTGGAAGAGTCGCGCGAAGCACTGCATGCATCCCTGAGTTACGCCACTGATCTGTTTGCCCCCGCGACCATCGAACGCATGGCCGGGCATTGGCAGAACCTGTTGCAGGCCATGGTCGATGATCAGCAGCAGGCCATCGGGCAGTTGAACCTGCTGAACGCGGATGAGCAGCAGCACATTCTGCACCTGTGGGATTGCACCGGCTCGGGCTTCTCAATCGCACGCTTGGTGCACGAACTGATCGCCGACCGCGCGCGGGAAACCCCGGATGCCGTGGCGGTGAAATTCGACTCGCACACCCTGACTTACGGCGAGCTTGATGCACAGGCCAACCGCCTGGCGCATGCGCTGATCGCTCGTGGTGTGGGGCCGGAAGTGCGTGTGGCGATCGCCATGCCGCGCAGCGCCGAAATCATGGTGGCGTTCCTCGCCGTGCTCAAAGCCGGTGGTGTGTATGTGCCGCTGGACATTGAGTACCCGCGTGATCGTCTGCTCTACATGATGGACGACAGCCGCGCACGGTTGCTGTTGACGCACACCAGCGCCTTGCAGCAATTGCCGGTCCCGCAGGGGGTGAACACGCTGGCAATCGATCGCACCGAAGACTGGGCCCACTATAGCGATGCCGCACCGCAGGTCGCACTGGATGGCGACAACCTCGCCTATGTGATCTACACCTCCGGCTCCACCGGCATGCCCAAGGGCGTGGCGGTGTCCCACGGCCCGTTGGTGGCGCACATCATCGCCACCGGCGAGCGCTATGAAACCGGCCCGGCCGACTGCGAGCTGCACTTCATGTCGTTCGCTTTCGACGGCTCCCACGAAGGCTGGATGCACCCGCTGATCAACGGCGCCAGCGTGCTGATCCGCGACGACAGCCTGTGGCTGCCGGAGTACACCTATGCCCAAATGCACCGCCACAATGTGACGATGGCGGTGTTCCCACCGGTTTACCTCCAACAACTGGCCGAGCACGCCGAACGCGATGGCAACCCACCGGCAGTGCGCGTCTACTGCTTCGGTGGTGACGCGGTAGCCCAGGCGAGTTACGACCTGGCATGGCGCGCACTGAAACCCACCTACTTGTTCAATGGTTACGGCCCGACCGAAACCGTGGTAACGCCGCTGCTGTGGAAAGCCCGTAAGGGCGACCCGTGCGGCGCGGTGTATGCGCCCATCGGCACGTTGCTGGGCAACCGCAGCGGATACGTATTGGACGCGCAGTTGAACCTGCAACCCATCGGCGTCGCGGGTGAGTTGTACCTGGGCGGCGAGGGCGTCGCCCGAGGTTACCTGGAGCGCCCGGCACTGACCGCCGAGCGTTTCGTACCGGACCCGTTCGGCAAACCCGGCAGCCGTGTGTACCGCAGCGGCGACTTGACCCGTGGTCGCCCGGACGGCGTGGTGGATTACCTGGGCCGTGTCGACCATCAGGTGAAAATCCGGGGTTTCCGTATCGAATTGGGTGAAATCGAAGCGCGTCTGCGCGAGCAGGACAGTGTCGGTGAAACCGTGGTGGTGGCTCAAGAGGGCCCATCCGGCAAGCAACTGGTGGCGTATGTCGTACCCGCCGATCCGGCCCTGATCGACCAGGCCGAGTTCCGCGATGCCTTGCGCCGTGCGCTCAAGACCCGCCTGCCGGATTACATGGTGCCCACGCATTTCATGTGCCTGGCGCAGATGCCGCTGACCCCCAACGGCAAGCTCGATCGCAAAGGCTTGCCCGCGCCAGATGTGAGCCTGATGCAGCAACGCTACGTGGCCCCGCAAACCGAACTGGAACAGCAGATTGCGGCGATCTGGGCCGAGGTGTTGCGCCTGCCGCAAGTGGGTATGGACGACAACTTCTTCGAAGTCGGCGGCCATTCTTTGCTGGCGATCCAGATCACATCGCGGGTCCAGTCCGAGCTGGGCCTGGAAGTGCCCCTGGTTGAAGTGTTCCAGACCGAAACGCTGCGCGCCTATGTGCAGGCCGCCGCCACCTTCCGCGCCGGCAGCGCGGAAGATTTTGATGATCTTCGTGACTTTTTGAGCGAACTAGAGGCGATTTGAACCATGCTTTCCAACCCTAATATCGATCTGGTCTCGCGCTTTCTTCGCCTGCCGCTTGAACAACGTCAGCAGTTTTATCAGCGCCTGCAAGCGCGTGGCATGAGCTTCGCGCAACTGCCGATTGCCCCGACCCGCCACGAGGTCCAGGCACTGCCCTTGTCTTACGCTCAGGAACGCCAGTGGTTCCTCTGGCAGTTGGACCCTGACAGCGCCACCTATCACATCCCTGGCGCGCTGCGCCTGCAAGGCCAGTTGGACCTGCTGGCGCTGCAACACAGTTTCGACCGTTTGGTGGCGCGCCACGAAAGCCTGCGTACCCGCTTGGTGCAGGACGGTGAGCAGTTGTTGCAGGCCGTGATGCCTGAGGCTCGCGTTGAAATCGTGCAGGTGCGTACAGACGAACAGCACGTGATGGCGCAGGTGGAAGCTGAGGTCGCGCGTCCTTTCGATCTGCTCCAGGCACCGTTGTTGCGCGTGACGCTGCTGCAACTGGCCGACGATGAGCATGTGCTGGTGATGGTGCAGCACCACATCATTTCCGATGGCTGGTCGATGCAGGTCATGGTCGATGAGCTCGTGCAACTCTATGCCGCCTGCAGCCAGGGCCTAACCCTGAAATTGCCGGACCTGCCGATCCAGTATGCTGACTACGCCCTGTGGCAGCGCGGCTGGATGGAAGCGGGGGAGAAAGCCCGTCAATTGGCTTACTGGCAGGCACTGCTGGGCGGCGAGCAACCCGTGCTGGAATTGCCCCTCGACCACCCGCGACCGGCGCAACAAAGCCATCGCGGCGCCAGCTTGCAGGTAGATTTGCCACCGGCATTGGTCAGCGGTATCAAGCGCCTTGCGCAGCAAGAGGGCGCGACCCCGTTCATGTTGTTGCTGGCTGCGTTCCAGACCTTGCTCTACCGCTACAGCGGGCAGTCGGATATCCGCGTCGGCGTGCCGATTGCCAACCGCAATCGTGTCGAGACGGAGCGGTTGATCGGCTTTTTCGTCAACACCCAGGTGCTCAAAGCCGACCTTGACGGGCAGATGAGTTTCGTCGAACTGCTGCAGCAGACCAAGCGTCGCTCGCTGGAAGCCCAGGCACATCAGGACCTGCCTTTTGAACAACTGGTGGTGGCGTTGCAGCCCGAGCGCAGCCTGAGCCACAACCCATTGTTCCAGGTGATGTTCAACCACCAGACCGACGCCCAGGGCGGGCGCGAGGGGCAGCAATTGCCGGGCCTGCGCGTCTCGGAATTGGACTGGGACAGCCAGACCACGCACTTCGACCTGAGCCTGGACACCCATGAATCCGCTGAAGGCATTTGGGCGGCACTGACCTACGCCACCGACCTGTTCAACGCTGCAACGATAGAGCGTCTGGCTCAGCACTGGCAGAACCTGCTGAGCGCGGTGGTGAGTGCACCTCACAGCCGCCTCAGTGATATCGTGATGCTCGGCGCGGCCGAACACGCGGTGGTCCTTGAGGATTGGAACGCGCCGGCTACCGGTATCGAACTGCACGCGGTGCACCAGTTGTTTGAGGCGCAGGCCCAGCAGAACCCTGAGCGTCAGGCGTTGGCGCTGGATGAGCAGGCCATCACCTATGGCCAATTGAACCGTCAGGCCAACCGCCTGGCCCACTACTTGATCGCCCAGGGCGTCGGGCCGGACGTGCTGGTGGGCATTGCTGTGGAGCGCTCGTTTGCCATGGTGGTGAGCCTGCTGGCCGTGCTCAAGGCAGGCGGCGCCTACGTGCCTCTCGACCCTCAATACCCGCGTGAGCGCCTGGCACACATGCTCGAAGACAGCGGCGTACGCCTGGTGTTGACCCAGTCGTCACTGCGTGAACGCCTGCCAATGGCTGAGCAGCTGTTGGCCCTGGACATCGATTTGGCTGATGCGCAGCTGGCGCAGTGCGCCGAGTACAACCCGGGGCTCGACTTCGAGCCGCGCAGCCTGGCGTACGTTATTTACACCTCGGGCTCTACCGGTAAACCCAAGGGCGTGGCCATCGACCATGGCGCCTTGAGTGAGTTCGCGCGCATGGCCGCCGACTACTCGTGCCTGACCCCGGATGACCGGGTGTTGCAGTTCGCGACCCTGAACTTCGACGGTTTCGTCGAGCAGTTGTACCCGGCGCTGACCCTCGGAGCCACCGTGGTTTTGCGTGGCCCGCAGCTGTGGGACGGCGCCGAGCTGTACCGGCAGATTATCGCTCAGGGCATCACCCTGGCCGACTTGCCCACGGCCTACTGGAAACTGTTCTTGCAGGATTGCCTGGTGGCCGGCTCGCGCGCTTACGGCGCGTTGCGCCAGGTGCATATCGGCGGCGAAGCCATGCCGTTGGATGGCCCGGCGCTGTGGCGTCACGCGGGGCTTGGGCATGTACGCCTGCTCAATACCTACGGGCCTACCGAGGCGACCGTAGTGTCCAGCGTGTTGGACTGCAGCGACGCCACCACCGTGATCGGTGCCAGCGCCAGCCCTATCGGCCACGCGCTGGCGGGGCGTGGTCTGTATGTGCTCGATCGCGATTTGAACCTGCTGCCGGCCGGTGCCGTGGGTGAGCTGTATATCGCCAGTGAAAGCGGCCTGGCGCGTGCTTATCTGCAGCAGCCTGCGCTGACCGCAGAACGTTTTGTGGCCGACCCATTCGGTCGCTCGGGCCAGCGTCTGTACCGCACCGGTGACCTGGCACGCTGTCGCGCCGATGGGGTGATTGAGTACGTGGGGCGGGTTGACCATCAAGTAAAAATCCGTGGTTTCCGTATCGAGCTGGGTGAGATCGAGGCGTTGCTGCTGGCCCAGGCCGGCGTGCGCGAAACGCTGTTGCTGGCGGCTGACAATCAGCTGTTGGCCTATGTGGTGCCGACGCAACCGCTGGCCGAGCAAGAACAGTTGGCTGCCGGTGAGCAACTCAAGGCCAGCCTGCGCGAGCAATTGCCGGATTACATGGTGCCGGCGCACCTGATCTTCCTCGTGCGCATGCCGTTGAACCCCAATGGCAAGCTGGACCGCCAGGCCTTGCCCAAACCGGATGCCACGTCGGCGCAAGCCGATTGGCAAGCGCCGGTTACCGCCCTGCAACGGCAGGTTGCGGCGATCTGGGCAGACATCCTCGGCACCGAGCGGGTCGGGCTGACTCAGCACTTCTTCGAGCTGGGCGGGCATTCGTTACTGGCGATGCAGGTGGTCTCGCGCCTTCGGCAGGCGCTGAACCTGGAAGTGCCGCTCAAGGCTCTGTTCGAGCAGCCGCGCCTGGACGGTTTTGTCGCCGCTATTGAAGCCCATTCCCCGAACGCGCCAAAGGCGCCGGCGCTGGTGCCGGTGGGGCGTGATCAGCCGCTGCCTTTATCGTATGCCCAGGAGCGTCAGTGGTTCCTCTGGCAGCTGGAGCCGCAAAGCGCTGCGTATCACGTGCCCAGCGCTTTGCGCTTGAAAGGGCAGTTGGACACGGCGGCGCTGCAGCGCAGTTTCGACACGTTGCTGGCACGGCATGAAAGCCTGCGCACGCATGTGCGCCAGACCCACGACGGCGCAGTGCAGGTGATTGACCCGCTGGCGTCGGTGCAGATCGTATGCGGCGACGTCGAGGAAGCTCAACTCAAGGCGCGCGTAGAAGCTGAAATCGCCCAGCCGTTCGACCTGCAACAGGGGCCGTTGCTGCGCGTGACGCTGCTGCGTCTGGCTGCTGACGAACATGTGCTGGTGCTGGTTCTGCATCACATCGTGTCCGATGGTTGGTCGATGCAGCGGGTGGTGGAGGAACTGGTACAACTTTACGCCGCATACAGCCAAGGGCAGGGCGTGCAATTGCCGGCGTTGCCGATTCAGTACGCTGACTACGCCGTCTGGCAACGCAACTGGATGGACGCGGGGGAGAAAGCGCGCCAACTGGCGTACTGGCGCGAGGTACTGGGCGGTGAGCAGAGTGTGCTGGAGTTGCCCTTCGACCACCCACGCCCGGCCGTGCAGAGCCATCGTGGCGCACGCCTGCCTATCGAGCTGGCGCCGACACTGGCCCATGACCTCAAGGCATTGGCCCAGCAGCAAGGTGTGACGCTGTTCATGCTGTTGCTGGCGTCGTTCCAGACCTTGCTGCACCGCTACAGTGGCCAGGAAGAAATCCGCGTCGGCGTGCCGATTGCCAACCGCAATCGCAGCGAGACCGAGCGCCTGATTGGCTTCTTCGTTAACACGCAAGTGCTCAAGGCCGACCTGCATGGCCAGATGAGCGTCGAGCAGTTATTGCAGCACACGCGCCAGCGCGCGCTGGATGCCCAGGCACATCAGGACCTGCCGTTCGAGCAACTGGTCGAAGCCTTGCAACCGGAGCGCAGCCTGAGCCACAACCCGTTGTTCCAGGTGATGTTCAACCACCAGACCGATGTCGGCCAGGCCCAGGTCCAGCACCAACTGCCGCAGTTGCGGGTAGAAGGACTGGACTGGGAGAGCAAGACTGCGCACTTCGATCTGGACCTGGATATTCAGGAATCCAACGAGGGTATCTGGGCCACACTGGGGTATGCCCAGGATTTGTTTGAGGCCGGCACCGTGCAACGTATGGCTCGCCATTGGCAGAACCTGTTGCAGGGCATGGTCGCCAACCCGCAGCAAAGCCTCAGCCAATTGCCGCTGTTGGACAGTGCCGAGCAGCAACAGATTCTGCACCTGTGGAACTGCGCCGATTCGGACTTCTCGGCCAAACGCCTGGTACACGAATTGGTCGCCGACCGTGCGCGGGAAAACCCGAGTGCCGTGGCCGTGAAATTCGATTTGCAGACCCTGACGTATGGTGAACTCGATGGCCAGGCCAACCGCCTGGCGCATGCGTTGATCGCCCGAGGTGTGGGGCCGGAAGTGCGCGTGGCCATCGCCATGCCGCGCAGTGCCGAGATCATGGTGGCGTTTCTGGCGGTGATGAAATCCGGTGGCGTCTACGTACCGTTGGACGTGGAATACCCGCGCGATCGCCTGTTGTACATGATGCAAGACAGCCGCGCCAAACTGTTGCTGACGCATTCGGCGGTGCAGCTGCGATTGCCGATTCCCGAAGGCCTGGAAGCACTTGCCGTTGATCAGACCGAAGCCTGGGCCGACGCTGACGACAGCGCTCCACAGGTTGTACTGGACGGCGACAACCTGGCCTACGTGATTTATACCTCCGGTTCCACCGGCATGCCGAAGGGCGTGGCGGTGTCCCACGGCCCGTTGGTGGCGCATATCATTGCGACCGGCGAGCGCTACGAAACCAGCCCGGCGGATTGCGAACTGCACTTCATGTCGTTTGCCTTCGATGGCTCCCATGAAGGCTGGATGCACCCGCTGATCAACGGCGCCAGCGTACTGATTCGCGACGACAGCCTGTGGCTGCCGGAATACACCTACGCCCAAATGCATCGCCACAACGTGACGATGGCCGTGTTCCCGCCCGTTTATCTGCAGCAACTGGCCGAGCACGCCGAGCGCGACGGCAACCCACCCGCAGTGCGCGTCTATTGCTTTGGCGGTGACGCGGTGGCGCAGGCCAGCTATGACCTGGCCTGGCGTGCGCTGAAACCAACCTACTTGTTCAATGGCTACGGCCCGACCGAAACCGTGGTGACGCCGCTGCTGTGGAAGGCCCGCAGGGGTGACCCTTGCGGCGCCGTCTACGCACCGATTGGTACGTTGTTGGGCAACCGCAGCGGTTACGTATTGGATGCGCAGCTCAACCTGCAACCCATCGGCGTCGCGGGTGAGCTGTACCTCGGCGGCGAAGGCGTCGCCCGAGGTTACCTGGAGCGCCCGGCACTGACCGCCGAGCGTTTCGTACCGGACCCGTTCGGCAAACCCGGCAGCCGTGTGTACCGCAGCGGCGACTTGACCCGTGGTCGCCCGGATGGCGTGGTGGACTACCTGGGCCGTGTCGACCATCAGGTGAAGATCCGTGGTTTCCGTATCGAATTGGGTGAAATCGAAGCCCGTCTGCGCGAGCAGGACAGTGTCGGTGAAACCGTGGTGGTGGCTCAAGAGGGCCCATCCGGCAAGCAATTGGTCGCCTATGTGGTGCCGTTGGACCCGGCGCTGATCGACGACGCCGTGGCGCAATCGAACGGCCGCGAAGCGCTGCGCCGCGCCTTGAAAACCCGCCTGCCGGACTACATGGTGCCCACGCACCTGATGTTCCTGCCACGCATGCCGCTGACCCCCAACGGCAAGCTGGACCGCAAAGGCTTGCCGTTGCCGGACGTGAGCCAGATGCAGCAAGTGTATGTCGCGCCACAGAGTGACCTGGAGCAGAAAATCGCTGCGATCTGGTCCGACGTGCTGCGCCTGCCGCGCGTGGGCTTGCATGACAACTTCTTCGAACTGGGCGGCGACTCGATCATTTCGATCCAGGTGGTCAGCCGCGCCCGCCAAGCGGGTGTGCGCTTCACGCCCAAGGACCTGTTCCAGCACCAGACGGTGCAGAGCCTGGCGGCCGTCGCCCGGGAAGGTGAGGGCGCAGTGGTGCTGGATCAGTCGGCGCTGACCGGCGAGTTATTGTTGCTGCCGATCCAGCACGCGTTTTTTGCCGACGACATCCCGCAGCGCGAGCACTGGAACCAGTCGGTGGTGCTGCAGCCGCACCAACGGTTGGAGGTGCCTTTGCTGTTGGCAGCACTTGAGGCGTTGATCGTGCATCACGACGCCCTGCGCACCAGGTTTGTCCAAGGTGCAGACGGCTGGCATGCGGTGTATCGAACTGCACAGCAGCATCAGGCCGAACAGGTGCTGTGGCAGACCACGCTGAACACCGTCGAAGAGCTTGAGGCCCTGGGCGAAGAAGCCCAGCGCAGTCTCGACCTGAGCCAAGGCCCGTTGCTGCGCGCAGTGCTGGTGGGCATGGCCGACGGCTCGCAACGCTTATTGTTGGTGATCCATCACTTGGTGGTGGACGGTGTGTCCTGGCGCATCCTGTTGGAAGACCTGCAAACCGCTTACCGCCAACTGATCGAAGGCGTCAGCGTGGTGCTGCCGGCCAAGACCAGTTCCACCCGCGCCTGGGCCGAGCGTTTGCAAGCGTACGCCGGCACTGCGGCACTGGCCGAGGAGTTGGCGTGGTGGCAGACGCAGTTGCGGGGCAGCCGCACTGGTTTGCCGGGCGCTGACCCACAGGCCAGTGTCAGTAACCGGCATGCCCTGAGCGTGACGACGCACCTGGATCAAGGGTTTACCCGGCGCTTGTTGCAAGACGCTCCAAGTGCCTACCGGACCCAGATCAATGACGTGCTGCTGACCGCTTTGGCGCGCGTTATTGTGCGCTGGACCGGTGATGCGTCGATGCTGATCCGCCTGGAAGGCCACGGCCGTGAGGACCTGTTCGACGAGATCGACCTGACTCGCACCGTTGGGTGGTTTACCAGCCTTTATCCATTGCAATTGGCACCGACCGACTCCCTGGCGGGTTCGCTCAAACAGATCAAGGAACAGCTGCGCGCGGTACCGGACAAAGGCCTGGGCTTTGGCGCCTTGCGTTACCTGGGCAGTGCCGAGGCGCAACAGGCATTGGCGGGCTTGCCGCGCCCGCGTATCACGTTCAATTACCTGGGACAGTTCGACGCCAGCTTCGAGAGCGGCGAACAGGAGGGCTTGTTCGCGCCTTCCGGTGACGCCAGTGGCGCCGAACAAAGCCTTGATGCGCCGCTGGGCAACTGGTTGGAAATCAATGGCCAGGTGTACGGCGGCGAGCTGAAGTTGAACTGGAGTTTCAGCCAGGCCATGTTCGCCCAAGCAACCGTGCAACAGCTGGCTGATGAGTACGCGTTGGAACTCAAAGCCTTGATCGAACACTGCTGTGCTGCGGCCAATCAGGGCGTGACGCCGTCGGACTTCCCGCTGGCGCGCCTGTCGCAAGTTCAACTGGATGCGTTGCCGCTTGCCGTTTCTGAGGTTGAAGACCTATACCCGTTGTCGCCGATGCAGCAAGGTATGTTGTTCCAGTCGTTGTATGGCGAAGGGTCGGGCGATTACATCAACCAGATGCGCATCGATGTGGACGGTTTGGATGTACCGCGCTTCCGCCAGGCCTGGCAGGCGGCGGTTGACCGGCATGAAATCCTGCGCAGCGGCTTCCTCTGGCAGACGGATGTGGAGCAACCGTTGCAGGTGGTCTACAAGCAGCGACGAATGCCGCTTGAGGTGCTTGATTGGCAGGACCGCGCCGATTGCCCTACGGCCCTCGACAGCCTGGCCGAATCGGCACGCGCCCAGGGATTTGTAGTGGAGCAGGCGCCGCTGTTGAGCCTGTCGGTGATACGCACGGGTGCGTCGAGTTACCACTTGATCTACACCAATCACCACATCCTGATGGATGGCTGGAGTGGTTCGCAGCTGTTTGGTGAGGTGTTGCAACACTATGCTGGCGAGCCGCTGTCTGCACCGACAGGGCGTTACCGCGACTACATTGCCTGGTTGCAGGCGCAGGACAAGGCCGTCAGTGAAGCCTTCTGGAAAGCTCAACTGGTCAACCTGCAGGCGCCTACGCGTCTGGCACCTGGCCTGTGGAGCGATGAGCCTGCTGCAGTGGCGGCCAATGGCGAACATCGCCTGAGCTTTGGCGCCGCTCACACCGAACGGCTCAAAGCGTTCGCGCAAAGCAACAAGGTTACCCTCAATACCTTGGTGCAAGCTGCCTGGTTATTGCTGCTGCAACATCACACCGGGCAGGCCACCGTGGCCTTCGGCGCCACCGTGGCGGGTCGCCCGGCCGAACTGCGCGGTATCGAGCAGCAAGTCGGTTTGTTCATCAACACGCTGCCTGTGGTGGCCACACCTGAAGCGCAGCTGTCGGTCAGCCAGTGGCTGCAACAGATCCAGGCGCAGAACGTGCGCTTGCGCGAGCAGGAACACACGCCGCTGTTCGAGATCCAGCGCTGGGCCGGGTTGGGTGGCGAGGCGCTGTTCGACAGCATCCTGGTGTTCGAGAACTACCCGGTTTCCGAGGCGTTGGAGCAAGGCGCGCCGTCGGGCCTGCGCTTTGGTGCGGTGCACAGCCTGGAGCAGACGCACTATCCGTTGACCGTGCTGCTGGGCATGGGCGATAGCCTCGGGCTTGAGTTCAACTATGATCGGCAAGCTTTCAGCGCCGCACATATCCAGCGCTTGGCCGAGCACTTCCAGCAGTTATTGAATGCCTTGATCGTCGATGCCGACCAACGCCTGGCCGCACTGCCGTCCGTGACCCAGGCCGAGCGTGAGACGTTGCTGGCCTGGAACGCCACGGCTCAGACTTACCCGCTGCATCAGGGCGTGCATCAGTTGATTGAGGCCCAGGTGTGGCGTACGCCGGAGGCTCCGGCCTTGGCGTTTGCCGGGCAGCAGCTGAGTTACGCCGAGCTGAACCGTCGGGCCAACCGCCTGGCGCATCGCTTGATGGCGGCAGGTGTCGGGCCGGACGTGCTGGTCGGGCTGGCGGTGGAGCGGTCCATCGAGATGGTCGTCGGCCTGTTGGCCGTGCTCAAGGCCGGTGGCGCCTATGTGCCGCTGGACCCGGAATACCCGCGTGACCGACTCAGCTACATGCTGCAAGACAGCGGCGTGAATCTGCTGCTGACCCAGGCACATTTGTTGGCGCAACTGCCGCTCCCGACAGGCGTGCAAAGCCTGGTGCTGGAGACCGGCGAAGCATGGCTTGAAGGTTACAGCGAGCACAATCCTGATGTCGCAGTGGATGGCGAGAACCTGGCGTATGTGATCTACACCTCGGGCTCGACCGGGCAGCCCAAGGGCGCTGGCAATCGGCATTCGGCACTGACCAATCGACTCTGCTGGATGCAGCAGGCATACAGCCTGGATGGCGGCGATACGGTGCTGCAGAAAACCCCGTTCAGTTTTGACGTGTCGGTGTGGGAGTTCTTCTGGCCACTGATGACCGGCGCGCGCCTGGTGGTGGCGGCGCCGGGGGATCATCGCGATCCGGCCCGGTTGGTCAGCTTGATCAACGCCGAGCAGGTCACCACGCTGCACTTTGTGCCGTCCATGCTGCAAGCCTTCTTGCAGGACACGGCGGTCGGCTCTTGCCAGAGCCTGCAACGCATTGTGTGCAGCGGCGAAGCATTGCCGGTCGACGCGCAACAACAGGTTTTTGCCAAGCTGCCCGCTGCCCGGTTGTACAACCTGTACGGGCCGACGGAAGCCGCGATTGATGTGACCCACTGGACCTGTGTCGAGGAAGGCAGTGATGCCGTGCCGATTGGCCGGCCCATCGCCAACCTGGGCTGCTACGTGCTGGACGGCAACCTGGAGCCGGCGCCGGTGGGCGTGTTGGGCGAGTTGTACCTGGGCGGTATTGGCCTGGCGCGGGGTTATCACCGTCGGCCGGCGTTGACCGCTGAACGTTTTGTGACTGACCCCTTCGGCAGTGGAGAGCGGCTGTACCGCACTGGCGACCTGGCGCGCTATCGCGACGACGGTGTGATCGAGTACGCGGGCCGCATCGACCATCAGGTCAAACTGCGTGGGCTGCGCATCGAGTTGGGTGAAATCGAGGCGCGTCTGCTGGAGCATGAGTGCGTGCGTGAAGCGGCCGTGCTGGCCGTGGACGGCACGCATTTGGTGGGTTACGTGGTATTGCAGGCGCCGAGTGAGGGTTGGAAAACCGTGGTCGGCACGCACTTGTCTGCGCACTTGCCGGACTACATGGTACCCGCGCAGTGGGTCGTGCTTGAGCAGATGCCGCTGAGCCCGAATGGCAAACTGGATCGCAAGGCGCTGCCCAAGCCTGAAGCCAACGGCGCAGAGCAATACCAGGCGCCGCACAGCGAGATTGAGCAACAGGTAGCAGCGATCTGGAGCGAGGTGCTGGGTGTTGAGCGGGTGGGGTTGAATGACAACTTCTTCGAGTTGGGCGGCCACTCCTTGCGCGTGCTGTTGCTCAAGGAACGCATCCGGCAGGTCAGCGGGGTCAACCTGTCTGTCAGCCAATTGATGCTCAACCCAACCGTGCGCGGGCAGGTTAATTGCCTGCAGGGCGATGCGCGCAGCGAGTTGATCGTCAAGCTCAACAGCCAGACCCAGGGTACGCCGCTGTTCATGTTCCACCCAAGCTTTGGTTCGGTGCATTGCTACACCGCGATCGCCCTGGCGCTGCGCGAGCAACGCCCGGTGTACGGGGTGATCTGCCGTGCGCTGGTGGAAGAGGGCGCTTCGGTGCCTGAGTGGCAGGCGATGGTTGACGATTACGCCGCGCAATTATTGGCAGCACAGCCACAGGGTGCCTATCGCCTGGCCGGTTGGTCGCTGGGTGGCAACCTGGCGATGGAAGTCGCCTACGCGCTGGAGCAAGCAGGGCGTGAGGTAGAGTTTGTCGGCTGGATCGATTCGGCGCCGCCGCAGTGGCTCAAGCCGTATTGGGACGCGGTGTTCATCGAGGAGGGGCGCGAGGCATCCGCCAATGAACGCCGTGCGGCGTTGCTTGGAGTCATGTTCCCGGCGTTTGCCGAGCAGATTGAGGGTGCGTGGCAGGAGTGCCAGCGTCAGGCAGCGGATGAAGACGGGCAATGGCATGCGTTCGTGACTTGGGCAGAGCAACATTTGGGTGAAGGTTTTACCAGCATCAAGGAAGAGTTGCTGCGTGGCAACGAGGCGCAGATTTCCTGGGAGGTTGACCGTGCGTTGAGCGAACGCCTGGAAGCGGCGGACTTCAAGCCGATCCAGGCGCCGGTCAGTTGCTGGTGGGCCTCGTTGAGCCGCGCGGGGCGGTTCAAAAACCTGATCGAACAGAACATGGCGAAGGTGATTGGGCAGGGGCGCATCGAGCGTTCGGTGATGATCGACACCGATCATGACGGCATTATCGACAGCGCCGCGTTCATCAACAGCCTGGTGGCCGCCATGGAGTAAGGAGGGCAACGTACGAATCAGCCCGGATCATTGATCCGGGTTTTTTTGTGCTGGATTTCAGGTCGGGCAGGCATGCCTTTCTGTGGGAGCTGGCTTGCCTGCGATGCATGCACCTCGGAGTATCAGGCACCCAGTCGATGCCATCGCAGGCAAGCCAGCTCCCACAGTTGACCGGGCATGGCCTTAATACACAGGCATAAAAAAGCCCGATGAGAGCGGCGCTTTCATCGGGCGTTGGGTTGATCGCCTGGGGCGATCAGTGCATTTAATCAGAAGTCCCAGCGAGTGCTGAACATCACGTTACGCGGCTCGCCATAGGCTGCCGAGTTATAAAAGCCCACGTTAGTGTAGTAGGTGGTGTCGAAGATATTGTTGAGGTTGACGGTCGCCGAGAGGTTCTTGGTGACCTGGTAGCGGGTCATCAGGTCGACCACTGTATAGGACGACTGGGTGATGTCCTGGTTTTTATTGAGCGGCTGGTTCCAGATCTCATTCCAGGCCTTGGTTTGCCAGCGTACACCGCCACCGACGGTGAACTTGTCCAGAGCGCCCTTGAGTTTGTAGGTGGTGTTCAGGTTGACCTGATGCTCTGGCTCGAAGGTGGAGATTTTCTTGCCGTCTTCGTCGCGTACGATTTTGTGGGTGTAACCGCCCTGCAGTTGCCAGCCTGGGCTCAACTCACCGGAGATCTCTGCTTCGTAGCCTTTGGTGACGGCCTTGGAGCCCTTGAACGCATAGTTTTCCGGGGAAGGCGATTGGTTGTTGTAGGCATCGTCCGGAATAGCGCGATTGGTCTCATGCACCTCGAAATACGCAAGGCTGGTGTTCATGCGGCCTTCGAAGAACTCGCCTTTTAACCCTATCTCGTAGTTCTGCCCTTCGTCCGGCTCCAGCAGCGTTTTGTTGCGATCTTTATAGGTGCTTTCCTGAGGCTGGAAAATATCGGTATAGCTGGTGTACACCGAGAAATTGTCGTTCAGGTCATAGATCACACCCGCGTACGGGATGAACCGTCCGGTTTCCTTGTAGGACGGGTTGTTGCCGGTGACGTGGTAGTTGGCAACGCGGCCACCGAGGATCACGTTCAGGTCATCCATCACGTTCAAGCGGGTGGTCACGTAGTAGCCGGTTTGACGAATGGTGTCGTCGGTGTACTGTTGGACCGGGCCGTAGATTGGCTTGGCGATCTTGCCATTCCAGTTGTAGAAATCCACTTTGTTGCCGCCTGGCCAGTCCGGCGACCAATAGCCTTTGCCCTGCCAGCGCGAGGTGCCGATCGAGCCACCTACGACCAGTTCATGGTCACGACCGAACAGACTGAATGGCCCGGTGGCATACAGATCGGCCGAGGTGCTTTTGGTTTCTCCGGTGTATTTCTGCCCGTTGATCGACGCTGTGCCATCGGCTTGTGGTTCAACGAACTGGATCGAACCGAGGTCGGCATGGTAGCTGTTGATCTTATGATCGAGTTGGAACTTGGTGACCCAGCCGTCGCCCAGGTCATGCTCGAGCATGGCAAAGGCGGTGCGGGTGTTTTGCTCCCATGAGCTCCAGGTGGTGCCGTTGTTGTAGGAGCGCGGCATCTTGTTGATGCTGCCGTCGTATTTCACCAACGGGAAGGAACCCGACCAACTGGTGCCTTGTGGAATGCTGTCCTGATAGTCGAAGCCCACGGTCAGCATGGTGTCGGGGGACAGGTCGAATTCGGTGATGCCGTAGTAGGTTTCGGTCTTGCGTGAGTAGTGGTCCATGAAGGAATTCTTGTCCTGGTATGCCGCCACTGCGCGACCACGGACATTCCCGCTGTCGGTCAACGGACCGCTGACGTCCACTTCGCTGCGGTAGTTGTCCCAGGAACCTGCGCCCAGTTGCACGTGGCCTTTGAATTCCGAGGTCGGCTTCTTGCGAATCAGGTTGATGGTCGCGCCCAGGGAGCCGGCACCGTTGAGCAGGCCGGTGGCGCCCTTGAGAATTTCGACGCGGTCGTAGATCGCCATGTCGCTCAGGGTGTTACCTGCCGAATAGCCAACGTTGCGCACGGTGGACGGAATGCCGTCGTACTGGAAGCTGTTGACCGAAAAACCACGGGAATAGTAGTTGGTGCGGTCGCTGTCGTAGGCTGACACGGTGATGCCCGGCGTGTGACGCATCACGTCGTCGACGTTATTGAGGCCGAAGTCTTCGATGTGCTGGCGGGTGATCACCGTGATTGACTGCGGGGTTTGCCGTGGCGTCAGGGTCAAGCGGGTTGCCGTGGCAATGGTGCCCGGCGTGTAGGAACCGGAATCCTCGGTGATGTTGCCCAAGGTATTGCCGGTTACTTCGGTCGGGCTCAGTTCCAGCGTTGCGGATGTACCGGCAGCGGTCACGGTCAGCGAGTTGCCGTTGAAGCTGTGAGTGGTCTGAGTTCCGCCCAGCAACGTATCAATGGCCCGCTGCGGCTCCATCTTGCCCTTGACCGCACGGCTGCTTTTGCCCTGCACATCGCTTGGGCTGTACAGCACTTGCACATTGGTCTGGCGGCCAAATTCCTGCAAGGCGCTCCCCAGCGACTGTGCGGGAATATCCAGCTCGATCTCCTGTGCCTGCGCATAACCTGCAACCGGCAGCGATATCGCCAGGGCCAAGGCGCTCGGAAGAAGATTGATGTTCAGGGCCCGGCGCATGGATAGCGCTTTGCTCAGGGGGCTGAGACCGAGTCTTGCTGGCATGGATGCTTTCTCTTCTATGTTTAAGTGGGCAAGTTATAGGTATCTATTGAGTATTATTCTCATTACCACTAGTGAGACGTTCCTACTTGGAAAAACCGGAAAATAAATTTCAGGCCGGTTCCATTTCGTGCAGCACCTGGCCGGCGCGCAGGCGCACCAATTGGTCGGCGATGTCGAAATAGCGGTCGTCGTGGCTGATCACAATGATGGTTTTGCCCAGGCGCTTGAGGTCCGGCAGCAGCTCGGTGTAGAAAATCCGGCGGAAAGCCGGGTCCTGGTCGGCGGCCCATTCGTCGAACACCAGCACCGGGCGTTCTTCGAGCCAGGCGTTGACCAGTGCCAGACGCTTGCGCTGGCCGGTGGACAGATCGGTGGTGCTGAATACGCCGTCTTTCACGCTGACCTTGTGCGCGATTTCCAGGCGTTCCAGGTATTTGGCGGCGCTGTCCAGTGACTGGGTGGCGCTGCCCTGCACCAGGTCGTCGAACAGGTAGTAGTCGGAGAAGATCGTCGTGAAGAGTTGGCGATAGTCATCGCGCTCGGGGTCGGTGACGGCCTCGCCGTTTAGGCGAATCTCGCCGGCCTGGGGCGGATACAAGCCCAGCAGCAATTTGATCAGGGTGGTCTTGCCGCTGCCGTTCTCGCCGACGATAAACACGATATCGCCTTGCTTGATGCTCAGGTTGATCGGCCCCAGGTGGAACGGTTCGCTGCCTTCAATCGCCGGTGGGCTGTAGCTCACGCCGCGCAGTTCCAGGCTGTTGACTATCGGTTTTGGCGCTTCGCTGTCATCCATCAGCAGGTGCGGTTCGGGGGAGGAGAAGCGCTCCGACAGCTCGCTGATCCGGCCAAAGGCGATCTTGGCCTTGCCCACCACCGGCAAGTAGCCCAGCAGGTGTTCCAGCGGGCCCTTCATGTAGAGCAGCACCAGCACGAAGCCGGTGATCACGGTCGGGTCAGGGTTCGGATTGTAGGCCTGCATCGCCAGGGCCAGGCCGATTACCACGAAGAACAGCATCGAGCCGAACGTCTTGGCGAGGATATAAATGTTGACCGACCGCACTTGGATATCGCTGATGCGGTCGGCGGTTTCCTGGATGCGATGGGTATTCATGCGATAGCGCCGTGGGCGGTGCATGCGCAGTTCCTTGGCGCCGGAAGCGATCGCGTTGTAGTAGCGCTGCAATTCATCTTCATGGCTGCGCGCCAGGTCAAAGCCCTGGATGCCTTTGCCACCGGCAATGAATTGCACGGCGCTGCCGATGATGATCGCCACCACCATCATCAGGAACATCGGCACCGACAGGTAGGCTAGGTAGCCCAGGCAACCGAGGGTCACCGTGGCGGCGATGGCCAGTGGCGTGAAGGCGAAAGAAAAATCGCTGATGGTGTCGACGTCATGGGTCAGCACCGGGATCAGCCGGTGCGAGCGGTAGCGCTCGATCTGGCCGATGGGTGCCGACAGCACTTTCTCGCCCAGATCCTTGCGCAAGGCGGCGATGATGCGTTGCCCGACATAGTTGGTGCCGATGTCGGAAATGATCGAGCTGATCAGCGCCAGTACGCACAGCGCCGCAAAGGTCAGGACCACGCCTTGGGTCATGCCGTTGACCGAATGCAGCGCGTTATTGATGGTGGCCAGCAGCAAGGTAATGGCCAGGCCGCCCACCATGCCGAGTGCGACGGAGACCGTCACGATGGTACGAAAGGGCCTGAGCAAGGCGAGCAGACCCTTGAAGGCGCTGCGTTTGGGGTCGGTCATAAGTACTTCCCGGAGAGTGAAAAGAGGGGCTGGGCACACAGACCCTTACCCATGACAAACGAAGCGCCGGCGCGAGTATTTAGCTCGGCGTGCCCTTTGCGGGTGGCGCGGCATAAATTGCCGCGCAGCTGGTTCGTTCTTGTGCTGTAGGCGCACGTGCATCGACGCCGCGCGCAGTTATTCAGCGAGAGCGAAACAATGACGAAAAAGAACCTGGTGTATGTGTGGTCCCTGCGAAATGCCGCCGCCGACAAGGCCGGGCAGCCGGTGGCCTACAAGGATCACGAGCGCTATATGAAGTCGGTGCTGGAGTTTCTGGTGGGGTCGCTGAACGACACGCCGTTGGGCGAGGCTTATAACCTGGTTGGCGTGGTGTATGACGATGACGAGCAGAGCCCGCGCGACCAGCAATTGGTCAGCGATTACGGCTTTGCCTATAAACCAGGCCGCCAGTGGCTGTACCCGGCGGATCTGCAGGTGCAGGGACGGCTGGTCAACGACTTGTTATTGAGCGTGCCGTCCACCTACCGCCGTCTGCCACGCGGCAGTGCCGAGCACATTGCCGGCAAGCAGGATTTCGAGCGTCGCCTGCACGACACGCTGGTGGAATTGAAGGCCGATATCGTCGTGCTGGACGGTCTGCTGGTGATTCTGGATGAGCTGGTGCGCCCAGGTGCGCCGTTTGCACGGCGCATCATGAACATTCACCCAGGCATTACCCGAATCGAATCGCCTTACGAACGCCGCGGCGCATACGCCACCTGGAATGCCTTGTACGGTGCGCGTGGGCAAACCGTGGTGGATTGGGCGACCAAGGCCACCACGCCGTCCGAGCCGCTGTACCTCACCGGCGCTTCGTTCCACTACGTGGATAACGGCATCGATTCGGGTGAAGTGTTTCACGACGTGCTGAAAACCGAGATCTCGCCCGAGGACACCATCCTCGAACTGCGCTGGAACAACTTCAACAACAGCCTGTTCCCGGCGTTGCACGAAGGCTTGGAGTTGTTGGCCAAGCAGGCCTGAACACAGCCCTATTGGTACATACAGCACCAAAATGTGAGCAGGCTTGCCCGCGAAGGCGGTGGCCCTGTTGATACAGGGGTGACTGACACACCGCTATCGCAGGCAAGCCAGCTCCCACATTTGAGCGGTGGCGGTCTTGGTGTTTACGCACCACCCTAAGCCCAGCCGCGCCAATCATTGCCGCGAATTTTTACCTGATGGACGCAAGGCAAAATGTGGGAGCGGGCTTGCCCGCGAAGGCGGCGGCCCTGTTGATACAGGGGTGACTGACACACCGCTATCGCAGGCAAGCCAGCTCCCACATTTGAATGGTGGCGGTCTTGGTGTTTACGCACCACCCTAAGCCCAGCCGCCGCAACCATTGCCGCGAATTTTTACCTGATGGACGCAAGGCAAAATGTGGGAGCGGGCTTGCCCGCGAAGGCGGCGGCCCTGTTGATACAGGGGTGACTGACACACCGCTATCGCAGGCAAGCCAGCTCCCACATTTGAATGGTGGCGGTCTTGGTGTTTACGCACCACCCTAAGCCCAGCCGCCGCAACCATTGCCGCGAATTTTTACCTGATGGGCGCAAGGCAAAATGTGGGAGCGGGCTTGCCCGCGAAGGTGGCGGCCCTGTCGATACAGGGGTGACTGACACACCGCTATCGCAGGCAAGCCAGCTCCCACATTTGAACGGTGGCAGTCTTGGTGTTTACGCACCACCCTAAGCCCAGCCGACTCAACCATTGCCGCGAATTTTTACCTGATGTACACAAGGCAAAATGTGGGAGCGGGCTTGCCCGCGAAGGCGGCGGCCCTGTTGATACAGGGGTGACTGACAGACCGCTATCGCAGGCAAGACAGCTCCCACATTTGAATGGTGGCGGTCTTGGTGTTTACGCACCACCCTAAGCCCATCCGCTCTCAGCCATTCCGCGAACCGTTACCTGACATACACAGGCCAAAATGTGGGAGCGGGCTTGCCCGCGAAGGCGGCGGCCCTGTCGATACAGGGGGGACTGACACACCGCTATCGCAGGCAAGCCAGCTCCCACATTTGAGCGGTGCGGTCTTGGTGTTTACGCACCACCCTAAGCCCTGCCGCCGCAACCATTGCCGCGAATTTTTACCTGGTGTACGCGAGGCAAAATGTGGGAGCGGGCTTGCCCGCGAAGGCGGCGGCCCTGTTGATACAGGGGTGACTGACAGACCGCTATCGCAGGCAAGCCAGCTGCCACATCTGAACGGTGTCGCGCCTAAAGCTCGCGCACTACCCGAAAGCCAATCCAGTCGCCGCGCGTTTGCGGGTAGATGTTGTTGCGGTTGCCCGAGCGAGAAAACACGGGCGCTTCGCCCCAGTCGTTGCCGCGAATCTGGTAGCTCTCGCAGTTAGGTTCCACCCAGGCGCTGCCGTCGGTGGGGGCGCCGATGTAGTTGGGGTGCTCGCAGTCGGCGACCCGCTCATAGACATTGCCATGCATGTCGTACATGCCAAACGCATTCGGCGGGTAGCTGCCGACCGGCGAAGAGTAGCTGTAGCCATCCGCCGGGCCGTAGGTGTTGGCATGTTCGGCGATGCTGTAACCCTTGCCCTCATCGAAAGGAAACGGAAACGGTCCGGCGGTGCCGGCACGCGCCGCATATTCGCGCTGCGCT
Organism: Pseudomonas sp. LBUM920; assembly: GCF_003852315.1. Lineage (NCBI taxonomy): Bacteria > Pseudomonadati > Pseudomonadota > Gammaproteobacteria > Pseudomonadales > Pseudomonadaceae > Pseudomonas > Pseudomonas edsoni (SeqCode). The sequence goes on along the minus strand of NZ_CP027762.1, from coordinate 3,710,428 downwards.
TCGCTGACCATCTGGTACGTCTGCCCGGTCTTTTTCGACAGCCAGGCCACGTAATGTTTGATGTCGTCCATGTCCATGCACACCGCCGGCTGGCGCGGGCCCTGCGGGTAGCGTGGCTTGCTGGCGATGCATTCGCGCCCAGGGCGGGTGTCGCCGTCGGCGATCTTGACGCCGGTCTGGCGGATATAGCTGTCCCATTCACCGGCGGTGATATGGAAACGGCTCATGGCGAAGGGTTTGGCGAAGGTCACCTCATGCATCGGGCCTTCGTCGGGCTCGCGGCCGACTTCGTCTTCCGGGGTGCCCATGGTAAAGGTGCCGGCCGGCAGCACGACCATTTCCGGGCAGTCCTTGCAGTCTTTGAATACTTTGCCCGGTTGCGCGGTGGCGGCCTGGGCCAGGCCTGGCAACAGCGCGCCGCACAGGGCGGTCAGCGCCAGGGCAGTGAGGGGCTTGAGTCGGGATGGAGTCATGTGGGCATCTCGTTCAAAGGAAAAAGGGGTCACAGCCGTTGGCTCAGCAAGCTCATGAAACGCTGGATTTCATCCGAGCTGTTGAGCAGGCCAGGGGAGGTGCGAATCACGGGGCCGACATCACGGTCCACCGCATCGATCACCACGCGGTTTTTCATCATGTGGGCGACCACGGCCTCGCTGTCCTGGCCCTTGACGCGGAAGAAGGTAAAACCGGCTGAGAGGGCAGGGCTGCGCGGCGTCACCAGCTCGATTTGCGGGTGTTCCAGCAAACGGCTCTTCAATTCGCTGTTGAGCGCGTGAATACGCGCCTGCACTTGGGGCTTGCCCAACTGCAAATGCAACTTGAAGGCTTCGTCCACCGCCCAGCGATGCTCAAAAGCGTGGAAACCGCCGGGCGTCATGGTGGTGGCGAAATTGGTGTCTTCGGAGAAGGTCGGCACCATCGGCGTCACGTATTTGTTTTCGGCGTCGCGGGCGCACACCAGGCCGGTACCGCGCGGGCCGAACATCCATTTATGCGTGCCGGCGATAAAGAAGTCGCAGTGCATGTCGGGGAAGTCGAGGTTTTCCACGCCGAAGCCGTGCACGCCGTCCACCACGTAGAGAATGCGGTCGTTTTCATCGCGGTTACGGTTGAGTGCGTCCACCAGCCTGCCGATCTCGCCAATCGGTAGTTTCACGCCGCTGCCCGACTGCACCCAGGTCATGCCCAGCACGCGGGTGTTGGGGCGAATACTGCGCTGGATATTGCTGAGGATTTCATCGGCAGACACGCGACTGGCGTCTTCGAACAGCGTGAACCTGCGCACCTGCGTGCCTTGCTTGAGCACGCGAAAATCCAGAGCGTACTGGGTGGCGTAGTGCTCGTGCACGGTGGTGAGAATTTCCTGGTCGGGCCGCAGCTTTATCCCGCCGTAGATCATCGCCAGCCCTTCGGAGGTGCTGCCGGTGAGGGCAATTTGCGCCGGCTTGGCGTTCAAGTAGCGACCGGCCCATTCCCGTACCTGGCCTTCGCGTTTCCAGGTTTCCTCAAGGCCCCAGTCCATCGCCAGCCCTGGGTTGCGGTCGATCTGCTGGCGGTAGCGGTCGATCGCCTCGCGCACCGGCTTGGGGTGCGAGGCCACCAGGAAATTGGAGAAGTGCAGGTAGTTCGGGTCCTGGTTGAACAGCTGTTTCAATCCCGTCCATGGGGCGTTCGCAGCGGGTGCCGGGCTGTCGGCCAGTGCTTGAGGCATCAGCGCAGCGCCCAGCGGCAGGCTGGCGGCGAAGACACCGGCCTGTTTGAGAAATGTACGGCGATCAGTCATGGACGTGCTTCTAGGCGGTTAGCGGTTGGCCAAGGGCTTGGCGGCTTTTTGTACCTGGTCCCATACGCGCAGGAAGTTGCCTCCCCACAGCTTGGCGATATCGGCTTCGGAGTAGCCACGCTGGATCAGCTCGGCGGTGACGTTGCGCACCTCGCCGACGTTCTCCCAGCCCTGGATGCCGCCACCGTCGTTGAAGTCCGACGAGATGCCGACGTGATCGATGCCGATCTTGCGCACGGTGTAGTCGATGGCGTCGCCCCAATCCTTGAGGGTGGCCTTGGGTTCTTCTTCGAGAATGCCGTACAGGCCTTGGGCGTACTGGCCGAACTTCTGCTCGGGCCAGGCGGCAATGATTGCGTCGCCGGGCATCAGGGCCATGGCCAGGTTGGGCAGCGGCGGCAAATCGAAACGCGCGCGCAGGGTGTTGAGCTTGTCCTGGGTCGGTTGGCTCAGCGGACGCAAATAGGCGGGAAAGCCCACCACTTGAACCACGCCGCCGCTGTTCTTGATCAGTTGCAGTTCTTTGTCGCTGAGGTTGCGCGGGATATCCACCGACGCCCGCGGCGCCGAGTGGGACGCCACCATCGGCGTGCGGCTCAGCTGTGCCACTTGCTCCAGCGCCTTGGTCGACATTTGCGACACATCGATGATCACGCCCAGGTCATTGAGGCGATGCACCGCCTGCTGACCGATGGGCGACAGCCCTTCGAGGGCGTCGGTCGAATCGTTGAAAAACGGCAGTGGGCGCGACGAGTCGGACCAGGCGTTGTTGCCGATATAGCTGAAGCCGAACATGCGCATGCCGCGCGTCGCCCACAGGTCCAGTTGGTTCAGGTCATCGCCCAGCGGGTAGGCGTTGAGCATGCTGATAAACACCGCAAATTTGCCCTCACCGTGCAGGCGGCGGAAATCGTCCGGGGTGTAGGCGATGCCGACCTGGTTGGGAAAGTCGCGCACCATGCCGGAGATGATCTTGTAGCGCACCTCTTGCTCGTGGCGGGCCTCCTCGACAAAACCAGCGGTGGGCTTATGCGGCGCGTTGGGGCCGTTCCAGATTTCCGGCCAGCCGAAAATCGTCAGGGCGGCGCCCGACAAGCGCCCGCGTGCCGCCTTGGCCAGGTCGAACTGGCCGCTGCCATCTTTGTCGGCCTCATTGCCGGCCGTGCCGAAATCCATCGGCACCGTGATGTGGCTGTCGAACGACAGCAAGCGGTCCTGCATTTCATTGGCTTGCTTGATCACCTCCAACGGGTAACCGGCATTGCCGCGAAACCAGTGGTCCCAGACCAGAAAGCCAGCCCCGGCGCCGATGGCCAATGCCAGCGGCAGGCCGATCAACAGCGCCTTTTTCGAACGTGGTTTTGTCATTGCCATCTCAGTCAGTTGAGGCCTTTGCTATCAGGGAAGAACGAGCCATGGCCGGGGAAATTTAGGCCCGCTTCGCGCGGCGGTAAATTTGCGAAGGCTGCAAACGTTCTAGCTCTGATTAAGCCGTTTCCTAAGGTAGACAATGACGATCTCTCGACGTGGGTTCATCGCAGGCCTGGCGCTGACGGGCGCTGCCGTGCCGGCAGCCTTTTATGCCCATCGCGAGCTGACGCGTGAAGAAGAATTCCCCATCACCCCGGGCGAGGCCACAGTGGATTTGGCCGACACCGATGGCCAGCACTTGGCGAACATCTTGCGCGGTGTGTGGAGCCTGCGCCTGGAAGGCCGCGACGCCGGGCTAAAGGGCTTGCCGCTGCAAGGCCTGGAACTGCTGCTGGACATCGCCCCGCGTGGCCGTGGCCTGCGCGGCTACCTGGACACTGCTGAAAACCTGCGCGCCGAAGGTGAACCGCGTTACCGCGTACTCGGTGATGTGCTGACAGGCGAGGGCGCCTTGCTTTACTGGCGCCTGATCGACCGCGAGGCGGCCGACGGCGCACCGGCCTATGAATTCAAGATGACACTCGATGAAGTCTGGGCCGACTTCGCTAACGCCGGCAGCAGCACCCTCAGCGGGCAGATCCTCAACCTCGACCGCCCCTTGGCATTGACCGAGCGTGACAACCGCTTTATCGCCCACAAACAGCTGTTTCCCGAAGCGCGCCAACGCATCGGCCTGAACCCGACGCTGCTGGCCTGGCTGATTTCGCCGGAGCACCGCCTGTTTCACCAACTCTGGCACGCCACCCGCGACCAGTGGCACAAGCTCTCGCAAGAAAAGCGTGACGCCTTGCGCGGCATCGGCTGGCAGCCCGGCCCGCGCGGCCAGGAACGCGACGCACGCGGCAAACGCAAAGATCGCAACGGCTCGGGCATCGACTTCTTTTTCATGCACCGGCATATGCTTGGCAATGCGCGTTCCATGCAAGATTTGCCGTCGTGGCCGCAATTCCCCGAGCCACAGCCGGCGCTGGAACGCGACCGTCTGGGCTTTGTGCGTTACTTCGATAACCACGACGGCTTCGCGCTGCCGCCCTGTTGGTCGGCGCCGGATGACAGCGAATACACCCAATGGGTCAGCGATATCAAGGCGGCCCAGACGTACCACAGCAACTTTCAGGTCTGGGAGTCCCAATACCGCGACCCACGTTACCTGGCCAAGCTGAGCCTTGGGCAATTGGGTTCCGAGATGGAGTTAGGCCTGCACGACTGGCTGCACATGCGCTGGGCCTCGGTGCCGCGTGATCCGTCCAACGGCGCGCCGGTGCCGTTCGCCCGCGACCCGTCGGACTTTGCCGCGCGTTGGTATGCGCCGGAGAACGACTTTCTCGGTGATCCGTTTTCATCCCATGTAAACCCGGTGTTCTGGCATTTCCACGGCTGGATTGATGACCGCATCGAAGATTGGTTTCGCGCCCACGAGCGCTTCAACCCCGGTGAGGTCAGCCGGCTGCAAGTCAATGGCGTGAACTGGTTCGCGCAGGGGCGTTGGGTGGAAGTCGGCGATCCGTGGCTGGGGCCGGACACCCACGGCTGCAGCACCACGCCGGGGTTGCAGATGGGCAGGTCGATGGAGATGGACCCGGAGACCATGAAGCTGGCGCTGCGTATTACCTTTGCCGCTGAGGACGAAGGCTTGCAGGCATTGTTCAAGCGTGTGCCGAGGCGGCCCTGGTACGCACGGCACTTGAAGGTCAAGTAACGCCAGGGACGTTGGGCCAGAGATCGGCCACCAGGAACAGGCGTTCGGCTTCTTCCCAATCCTCGCCATTGCGCACAAGGCGCACCAACAACTGCGCGGGTGCCATCGGGTCCAGCGCTGCCAGCCAGCCTTGCATCTGCTGCTCACTCCAGACCTCAGCCTGCGTGTAGTGCGCCGGTGCCAGCCAGGCATGCCTGGGCAGCGGTTGCCAGCGCCCCGGCGGGCTGGCACTGACCAGCGCCGGCCAATCGCGCTGATGCAGCCAGCGCCCCCGCAGATGCTGCGGATGGGCGCCGTGCGGTGGCTCGGCCTGGCCGGGCCACGGATAGAGCAAATACCCGCCAAGCCACAAATGCGCATCGAACTGCTGGATATCCAGCGCCGCCAGCGCCTCGCGGCTTTCCGCGCGTGCCGAAATCGGCAGTTGGTGCTGGGCCAGATGCGCCAGCTTGCGGTCCAGCCGGTCATGGCATCCCGGCCCCAGCCATTGCGCGGTATCCAGACCGTTGCCGTCCTGCGGCCCGAGATACAGTTTGATCGCCAGTTCCAGGTGGTGCACGCCATCGCGGTCGCGCAGCAGCATGTCCAACTCGCCCAAGGTATGCCCGGCGCGGCGGATCGGCAGGTTGGCGGCGAGCAATTCCACGCCCGGCGCATGCTGCACGGCAAATTGCCACAGGCGCTCGTAGTACAGGCCCAGGCGCCGCGTGCGGGCAAGGCTTAGCCAATGCTGCAAGGCGCTGCTGTCTTGATCAAGCGCGCGTAACCATTGCTCCAGCAGGTGGGGTGCCTGTACCCAGTCACTGCCGGCCAGCGGGTGGCGCTGCTGCCAGGGCGTTTGCGCGAGCATCGGCGGGGCAAGCATCACCCACGCCAGGTCGCGCACCTCGGGGTGCCGCAACTGGCGGGGCAGGTTGTGCAGATCCGGGAACACAGTCATGGTCCGAGCATAGCCGTTTAACGTCTGTTGGGGTGGCTGAGAACCATTGTCATCGAGGGTTCACGGCTACAAAGGATTTTGCCTGACGCGGCCTTTCGCCCATAATCGTTGTTTTTGCCACACCCCACATCCCGCAGGAGCCCCATGGAGCAATTTCGCAATATCGGCATTATCGGTCGCCTGGGCAGTACCCAGGTGCTGGACACCGTCCGCCGACTGAAAAAGTTTCTGCTCGAGCGCCACCTGCACGTGATCCTCGAAGACACCATCGCCGAAATCTTGCCGGGCCATGGCTTGCAAACCTCGTCGCGCAAAATGCTCGGTGAAGTCTGCGACATGGTGATTGTGGTCGGCGGCGACGGCAGCCTGCTCGGCGCAGCCCGGGCGTTGGCGCGGCATAATGTGCCGGTGCTGGGGATTAACCGCGGCAGCCTGGGCTTCCTGACCGATATCCGTCCCGATGACCTTGAAGTTGAAGTGGCCAAGGTGCTCGACGGCCATTACCTGGTCGAAAACCGCTTCCTGCTGCAGGCCGAAGTGCGCCGCCACGGCGAAGCCATCGGCCAGGGCGACGCGCTCAACGACGTGGTGCTGCACCCCGGCAAGTCGACGCGCATGATCGAGTTCGAGCTGTATATCGACGGCCAGTTCGTGTGCAGCCAGAAGGCCGACGGCCTGATTGTGGCCACGCCGACCGGTTCCACGGCGTACGCGCTGTCGGCCGGCGGGCCGATCATGCACCCCAAGCTGGATGCCATTGTGATCGTGCCGATGTACCCCCATATGTTGTCCAGCCGGCCAATTGTGGTCGATGGCAACAGTGAGCTGAAAATCGTGGTGTCCAAAGACATGCAGATCTACCCGCAAGTCTCCTGTGACGGGCAGAACCATTTCACGTGCGCCCCCGGTGACACCATCACCGTGAGCAAAAAGGCGCAGAAGTTGCGGTTGATCCACCCGCTGGACCACAACTACTACGAAGTGTGCCGCACCAAGTTGGGCTGGGGCAGCCGCTTGGGGGGTGGAGGCGACTGATGCTCGATCCCGCGCGTAGCTACGACCTGATTGGTGACGTGCACGGGTGCGCTCATACCCTTGAGCACTTGCTCGACCGGCTGGGCTACCACAAACAGGGCGGCACCTGGCGCCATCCGACGCGAATGGCGGTGTTCCTCGGCGATATCATCGACCGTGGCCCACGCATTCGCGAGGCGCTGCATATTGTCCACGACATGGCCGAGGCCGGTCAGGCGCTGTGCATCATGGGCAATCATGAATTCAACGCGCTGGGCTGGAGCACGCCCGCGCCGCCGGGCAGTGGCAAGCAGTTTGTGCGCGAGCACAACCCACGCCACGCGCGGTTGATCCACGAGACCCTGACCCAGTTCGAGCACCACCCGGCCGACTGGCACGACTTTCTCGGCTGGTTCTATGACATGCCGCTGTTTGTCGATGCCGGGCGTTTCCGTGTGGTGCACGCGTGTTGGGACGAGGGCTTTATCCAGCCGCTGCGCGCGACCTTTCCGGATGGCTGCATCGACCAGCACTTTTTGCAGGCCGCCGCCGTGCCGGGCAGTTTTGCCTGCAACGCCTTCGACCGCTTGCTGCGCGGCACCGACATGCGCCTGCCGGACGGCCTGACGCTGACCGGTGGCGATGGGCTGACGCGCTCGTTCTTTCGCACCAAATTCTGGGAAGACGACCCGAAAACCTACGGCGACATCGTGTTCCAGCCCGATGCGCTGCCGGAACCGGTGGCACGTACGCCGCTGTCGTCGACTGAAAAAAATTCCCTGCTGCGCTATGGCATCGACGAGCCGTTGCTGTTCGTCGGCCACTACTGGCGCAGCGGCAAACCCGCGCCGATCCGCCCGAACCTGGCTTGCCTGGATTACAGCGCCGTGCTGTACGGCAAGCTGGTGGCGTATCGGCTGGACCAGGAAACCCAGCTGGATCCGCGTAAATTTGTATGGGTCGACGTTGAGCGCCCTGAGGTTATTTCATGAGCACCGTAGCTGTTTTGCGCTTGCCGCTGAGTGTCGATCTGGCGGGTTTCGTCAAGTTGCTGCAACGCATGCAAGTTCCCCATCGTGTCAGCGAAGAGGCCGGCGAGCAGGTGTTGTGGGTGCCCGAAACCATCAGCGAAGACGTGCGCGTGTTGTACCAACGCTTTCCCGCCGGTGACCCGGACCAGCAACTGGACATCCCCGAGCGGGCGCCCGTTACGCGCCCCAGTTTTGTTCAGCAGGTGCGCCACAGCCCGGTGACAGCGCTGGTGCTGCTGGCGAGCATCATTGTCGGTGCGGTGACGTTGCTGGGTGAAAACCTGCAAACCATGAGCTGGCTGACGTTTTTGCCGTTCCATGTGACGGGCGAGTACCTTCAGTTCACGCCCTTTGCCGAGACCATGGCGTCGGGGCAATGGTGGCGGTTGGTTACGCCGATGCTGATCCACTTCGGCATCCTGCATTTGGCCATGAACGGCATGTGGTACTGGGAACTCGGCCGGCGCATTGAGGTGCGCCAGGGCAGTATCAACCTGCTGGGCCTGACCCTGTTGTTCAGCCTGGTGTCCAATTACGCGCAATACGCCTATGGCGGCCCGAGCCTGTTTGGCGGCCTGTCCGGCGTGTTGTATGGCTTGCTGGGGCATTGCTGGATTTTCCAGTTGCTGTCGCCCAACCCGGCTTATCGCCTGCCTCGCGGGGTGCTGGCGATGATGCTGATATGGCTGGTGCTCTGCATGTCGGGGCTGATCTCGATGATCGGTTTCGGCGAAATCGCCAACGCGGCTCATCTGAGCGGCTTGGTCATCGGTTGCCTGACGGGTTTGCTGGGTGGGTTGTACAACCGCCGCAAAGCCTCCATTTGATAAGGAAGAGCCTAATGTCCTCTTTTGCTGAAATGATCGAAAACATCACCCCGGACATCTACGAGAGCCTCAAGCTCGCCGTGGAAATCGGCAAGTGGTCCGACGGCCGCAAGCTCACCGCCGAGCAGCGCGAGCTGTCGCTGCAAGCGGTGATCGCCTGGGAAATCCAGAACCTGCCCGAAGAGCAGCGCACCGGCTACATGGGCCCGCAGGAATGCGCGTCGAAATCGGCACCGGTGCCGAACATTCTGTTCAAGTCGGATGCGATCCATTGATTGAAATTGGTCGCGGTGCAGTCAGCAAAATGTCGGCGCAACTCGGTGAGCCGACCGTTCAATACGCGTTTCGCCTTGGCGATACCGAGGTGCCGGTCAACCCGTTGATCGGCACGCACGTGCGCCTGGAATACCTCGGCGCCATTCATTGCAGCCATTGCGGGCGCAAGACCAAAACCAGTTTCAGCCAGGGTTACTGCTACCCATGCATGACCAAACTGGCCCAGTGTGACCTGTGCATCATGAGCCCCGAGCGTTGCCACTACGACGCCGGCACTTGCCGTGATCCGGGCTGGGGTGAGCAATTCTGCATGACCGACCACGTGGTCTACCTGGCCAATTCGTCTGGCATCAAGGTCGGCATCACCCGCGCCACCCAGCTGCCGACACGTTGGCTGGACCAGGGCGCCAGCCAGGCGCTGCCGATCATGCGCGTGGCGACCCGCCAGCAATCCGGCTTCGTCGAAGACCTGTTTCGCAGTCAGGTGGCCGACAAGACCAACTGGCGCGCACTGCTCAAGGGCGATGCGGTGGCGGTGAACCTGACCGAAGTGCGCGATGCGCTGTTTGCCTCGTGCGCCGAAGGCCTGCAGAGTTTGCAGGAACGCTTTGGCCTGCAGGCCATCCAAACGATTGCCGACATTGAACCGATCGAAATCCGCTACCCGGTCGAGCAGTATCCGACCAAGATCGTCAGCTTCAACCTGGACAAGAACCCGATTGCCGAAGGCACGCTGTTGGGGATCAAGGGCCAATACCTGATCTTCGACACCGGCGTTATCAACATTCGTAAGTACACGGCCTACCAGCTCGCCGTGCATCAGTAAAAGGATGCCACCCATGCGCACCGAACAACCGAAGATGATTTACCTGAAGGACTATCAGGCGCCGGACTACCTGATCGAAGAGACGCACCTGACCTTCGAGTTGTTCGAGGACCACAGCCTGGTCCACGCGCAGCTGGTGATGCGCCGCAACCCCGAGCGTGGTGCGGGCCTGCCGCCGCTGGTGCTCGATGGCCAGCAGCTTGAACTGCTGACCGTCAACCTGGGCGACCGTGAGCTGAGCGAAGCCGACTACCAGTTGACCGACAGCCACCTGACCCTGCACCCGACCCGCGAGACCTTCACGGTCGACACCAGCGTGCGCATCCACCCGGAAACCAACACCGCGCTGGAAGGCCTGTACAAATCCAGCGGCATGTTCTGCACCCAGTGCGAGGCCGAAGGTTTTCGCAAGATCACCTATTACCTCGACCGCCCGGACGTGATGAGCACCTTCACCACCACGGTGATCGCCGAGCAACACAGCTACCCGGTGCTGCTGTCCAACGGCAACCCGATTGCCAGCGGCCCGGGTGAAGACGGGCGCCACTGGGCGACCTGGGAAGACCCGTTCAAGAAACCGGCCTACCTGTTCGCGCTGGTGGCCGGCGATTTGTGGTGCGTCGAAGACACCTTCACCACCATGACCAGCCGTGAAGTGGCGCTGCGCATCTACGTCGAGCCGGAAAACATCGACAAATGCCAGCACGCCATGAATAGCCTGAAAAAATCCATGCGCTGGGACGAAGAGACCTACGGCCGCGAGTACGACCTCGACATCTTCATGATCGTGGCGGTCAACGACTTCAACATGGGCGCCATGGAGAACAAGGGCCTCAATATCTTCAACTCCAGCGCCGTGCTGGCGCGCGCAGAAACCGCCACTGACGCTGCGCACCAGCGCGTCGAGGCGATCGTCGCGCACGAATACTTCCACAACTGGTCGGGCAACCGCGTGACCTGCCGCGACTGGTTCCAGCTGTCACTGAAGGAAGGCTTCACGGTGTTCCGTGATTCCGGCTTCTCCGCCGACATGAACTCGGCCACGGTCAAGCGCATCCAGGACGTGGCGTACCTGCGTACTCACCAGTTCGCTGAAGACGCAGGCCCGATGGCGCACGCCGTGCGCCCGGACAGCTTCATCGAAATCTCCAACTTCTACACCCTGACCGTGTACGAAAAGGGCTCGGAAGTGGTCGGCATGATCCACACCTTGCTCGGCGCTGAAGGCTTCCGTAAGGGCAGTGATCTCTATTTCGAGCGCCATGACGGCCAGGCCGTGACGTGCGACGACTTCATCAAGGCCATGGAAGACGCCAACGGCGCGGACCTGACCCAGTTCAAACGCTGGTACAGCCAGGCCGGTACACCGCGTCTGGCGGTAAGCGAGTCCTACGACGCCGCTGCCAAGACCTACATCCTGACCTTCCGTCAAAGCTGCCCGCAAACCCCGGACAAAGTTGAAAAGCTGCCGTTCGTGATCCCGGTGGCGCTGGGCCTGCTGGACGCCAACGGCGCCGGGATTGCCTTGCGCCTGGCCGGTGAGGCCAGCGCTGGCGCCACGTCCCGAGTGATTTCGGTGACCGAAGCCGAGCAGACCTTCACGTTCGTCGATATCGCCGAACAACCGCTGCCGTCGTTGCTGCGCGGGTTCTCGGCGCCGGTGAAACTGAGCTTCCCGTACAACCGCGACCAACTGATGTTCCTGATGCAACACGACAGCGACGGGTTCAATCGCTGGGATGCCGGCCAGCAACTGTCGGTGCAAGTGTTGCAGGAGCTGATCGGACAGCATCAAGCGGGTCAGCCGTTGAAGCTGGATCAACGCCTGATCGACGCGCTGCGCACGGTGTTGAGCGATGAAAGCCTGGATCAGGCGATGGTCGCCGAGATGCTCTCGCTGCCAAGCGAGGCCTACCTGACTGAAATCAGTGAAGTGGCGGACGTCGAGGCCATCCACGCCGCCCGTGAGTATGCGCGCAAGCAGCTGGCCGACAACCTCTATGAATCGCTGTGGCTGCGCTACCAGGCGAACCGCGAGCTGTCCAAGCAGACACCTTACGTGGCGGCGGCCGAGCACTTTGCCCGTCGCGCCCTGCAGAACATTGCGCTGTCGTACCTGATGCTCAGCGGCAAGCAGGAAGTGCTGGCGGCAACGCTGGACCAGTTCGACACCAGCGACAACATGACGGAGCGCCTGACGGCGCTGGCCGTGTTGGTCAACTCGCCGTTCGAGGCGGAAAAGGCGCAGGCGTTGGCGGTGTTTGCCGAGAACTTCAAGGACAACCCGCTGGTCATGGACCAGTGGTTCAGCGTGCAGGCCGGCAGCACCTTGCCTGGCGGCTTGGCGCGCGTCAGGGCGTTGATGGAGCACCCGGCGTTCACCCTCAAGAACCCGAACAAGGTGCGGGCGCTGGTCGGCGCGTTTGCCGGGCAGAACCTGATCAACTTCCACGCCGCCGATGGCTCGGGCTATCGTTTCCTGGCCGACCTGGTGATCCAGTTGAACGGGTTCAACCCGCAGATCGCTTCGCGCCAGTTGGCGCCGTTGACCCGCTGGCGCAAATACGATGGCGCGCGCCAGGCGCTGATGAAGGCGGAGCTGGAGCGCATTCGTGCCTCCGGTGAACTGTCCAGTGATGTATTCGAGGTGGTCAGCAAGAGCCTTGCGTAAAGTCTGCGATTAAAAAAACGGCCTGTTCGGGCCGTTTTTTTTTGCCTTAGATAACCGGTGGGCGAGGGGTGTCCAAGCTGGTGTCGATTGGGAAACGCTCGGCAATGATGGTGTGCGGAACGCCCAGCGGCTGGGCACTGGCGCCATCCAGGCGGGTCACGTGTTCGGCCGACAATTGCACGTTCAGTGCACCCAGGGTTGCATCGAGCTGCGCGCGGGTGCGTGAGCCGAGGATCGGGATCAGCGCGGTGGTCGAGCGTCGGGCTTTTTCGCGCAGCCAGGCAATGGCGACGTGGGTTGGGCTGACGTCGAGTTCGCCGGCGACTGCCAGCAGGGTGTCGAGTACTGCGGTTTCGCGGGCGCTCTTTTCCGAGTGGATCAGCATGCCCAGTTTGTTGGCGCGGTTGTCGTCCTGCGTTTCACGGTATTTGCCGGTGAGGAAACCACCGCCCAACGGCGACCACAGCGTGGCACCCAGGCCCAATGCTTCGGCCATCGGCAGCAACTCGCGGTCGGCGCTGCGCTCGGCCAGGCTGTATTCCACCTGGACGCCGATGATCGGCGCGAAGCTGCGCACTTCCGCCAACAGATCCGCGCGGGCAATGCGCCAGGCGGGAAAGTTGGACAGGCCGGCGTAGTGAATTTTGCCGGCACGCACCAAATCATCGAAGCCGCGCAGGATCTCTTCCATCGGCGTGACGTTGTCGCTCATGTGCGCCCAGAGCAGGTCGATGCGGTCGGTGTTCAAGCGCTTGAGACTCTCTTCGACGGCTCGCACCATGTTTTTGCGGTTGTTACCGAGCTTGAGCGTGCCTTCATCGGAAGGCTGGGTGCGCAGGCTGTATTTGGTGGCGACCACCAGGTTGTCGCGCTCGGCGGCGATAAACTCCCCCAGCAGTTTTTCGGCCTGGCCGAACTGGTAACCGTTGGCGGTATCCAGGAAGTTGCCTCCTGCTTCGAGATAGCCATCGAAGATCTGCCTGGCTTCGTCGCGCTCGGCGCCATGGCCCCAGCCTGTGCCGAAATTACCGGTGCCCAGAGCCAGTTCCGATACCTGCAGGCCGCTGCGGCGACCAAAGACTTTATTGCGCATACAAAGACTCCTGTGGGGTGATTTTTTACATGTCTTGAAACATGTATTTAATATGATCCGCGTAATTTATTCGGTCAAGAGGCTTTTTTACTGCTGACGTTTTCTGACAGGGGGCTCTGTTAAGCTGCGGCACTTTTTTCCTTTCTCGGCGGGTTTGACGTGTCGCGTACCACACGGTTGCTGACGTTGTTGCAGGCCCTGCGGGGCAAGAAACGCCCGGTGACTGCCGCTGTATTGGCAGCGCAACTGGAGGTGTCCGAGCGCACGCTGTATCGCGATATCGCTGAATTGACAGCGCTGGGGGCACCGATTTTTGGCGAGGCCGGGGTAGGGTATGTGCTGCGTAGCGGGCTGTTTCTGCCGCCATTAATGCTGAACGCCGAGGAAACCGAAGCGATCGTGCTGGGCCTGCGTTATGTCGATCAACGTGGCGACGATGTGCTGAGCCGCGCCGCGGCCAATGCGTTGGCGAAAATCGCCGATGTGCTCGATCCCGCCGCCCAGGAAGCGTTGCGCAACCCCACGCTGTTACCCGGCCCTCCGGGATTCGGTTACCCGGAAAATCGCGTGCCGTTGAATGTGTTTCGCGAAGCGATCCGCAATCAGGCCAAGCTGCACATCGATTACGCCGACGCCAGCCAAACCCAGAGCCAGCGCCTGATCTGGCCGCTGGCCCTGGGGTTTCTCAATGAAGTGCGCGTGATTGTGGCGTGGTGCGAGTTGCGCGGCGCTTATCGCACCTTTCGCACCTTTCGCACTGACCGAGTGGCCGCGGCCGACGCTCAGGGTGATCGATACCCTGGCCGACGCAGCGACCTGTTGCGAGCCTGGCGCAAGCTGATGGAGCAGAACGAGTCCGGGCCGTTTACTCCTGACAAAAACTGACACAACCCTGGCTTAGCATGGCGTCATACATCATTAAAAAGGAGCTGCGCCATGTCCCTTCCTGAATTGGCACCCGCGATTGTGGCCTACATCGCCGCGACCAATACTCGCAACACTTCAACCATTGACCAGTGTTTTGCCGCCGATGCCAATGTATTTGATGAGGGTGAGCATCAAGTCGGCACCGCCGCGATTGTGCGCTGGATGGAGGACACCGGGCGTCGCTATCAGCCCCGGGTTGAAGTGCTGAACGTGCAGCATCGCACCGGCAAAGTGTTGGTGAGCAATGTGGTTTCCGGTAATTTCCCCGGCAGCCCGCTGGCGCTGCGCTATACCTTTCGACTGAACGAGCAGGGCAAGATTTCACGGCTGGATATCTCTGTGTAAGTCATACTGGCGCGCATGACGTTCGACTCGCCACTCGCCGCTTATCAACACGCCACCACCCAGCAAGGTTTCGTCCCAGACGAGGCCCAGTGCCGTGCGGTTGAAGCCCTGCAACTCTGTCACGAAGCCCTGCACCAGGGCCGTTCGGCAGTGACCGGTGTTTACCTGTGGGGGCCGGTGGGACGGGGCAAGACCTGGTTGATGGACCAGTTCTATCAAAGCCTGCGGGTGCCAGCACGCCGTCAGCATTTTCATCATTTCATGGGGTGGGTGCATCAGCGTCTGTTTCAACTCACGGGTATCCAGGACCCGCTGCAGGCATTGGCCCGCGAGCTGAGCCAGGAAGTCCGCGTGCTGTGTTTCGACGAATTGTTCGTCAATGACATTGGCGATGCGATCATTCTCGGCCGTTTGTTCCAGGTCATGTTTGATCAGGGCGTGGTGATGGTCAGCACGTCCAATCAACCGCCAGATCAGCTCTACGCCGACGGCTTCAACCGCGAGCGCTTTGTGCCAGGCATCGAGGCGATCAAACAGCATATGCAGGTGGTGGCGGTAGACGGTGGCGAAGATCATCGTTTGCATCCCGGCGTGGGGCTGCAGCGCTACTGGGTGAGCCAGCCAGATGCGCTCGCTACGTTGTTCAAGCAATTGAGCGCAGGGCAGGCGGTGCGCAGCGGGCCAGTCAGTGTCGGCTTGCGCTCGATTGTGGCGGTGCAATGGTGCGACACGGTGCTCTGGTGTCGTTACGCGCAGCTGTGCGAGCAACCGTTGGCCGCCATGGACTTCATGCTGCTGTGCGATCGCTTCACGGCCATCCTGTTGGGAGACGTCCCCTGCTTGAGCGCGCAACAACGTCCGGCAAGGATTGCCCGCGGCACCGAAGACGCGGCCCAACGCGTGGTGGCCGGTGACCGCGAGCTGCCGCAGCTGTCGGTGCACGATGACAGCGTGCGACGCTTTATCGCGCTGGTGGACGAGTGCTATGACCGCAAGGTGCCCTTATACATCGAGGCCCAGGTGCCGCTTGAAAGCCTCTACACCGAAGGCTACCTGGAGTTTCCGTTCCGCCGCACGCTCAGCCGCTTGCAGGAGATGCAACTGCAGCGCTTCGGCACCTAGGAGTTTTTTTGCGCAGGGCGCGTGTTGTTCCGGCATAGGGGCGCATCTCGTCCAGGAACAAAGCGCTTTGATAAATAAAAGTGCAAAAAAAGGCGCCATCGAATGGCGCCAAGTTGACCTTTGCCAACGGAGCGGGATGGCACAGGGTAATGCGGATTAACTAAGTATTAAATCAGCTGTTGGGTTGCGGTTCTTCACTGGATTGTTCAGCCGTGCGGGTCTTTACATTCTTGCCATCGGCAATCGCTGTTTGGTCAGTGGTGCCATGAGTCTTCTGTTGCATGAAGGTGAAGTTGTTATAGAACTCCTTCGAGCGCTCTGAACCGCCTTCTGCAAAGGCGGCTACGGAAGTCAGGGTCATCAGGCTGGCAAGCATCAAGGTCGAAAGTTTCATGTGAGGTGTCCCCATTAAGTGTGATCGGTATCCGCCTCGTCCGTGATCAGATTCATGGGGCGATTGTGGGGAGATCTTATTAAGTGGGAATTAACGGGTTGGCGCCCCAAAGTTAACGATTTTGTTAACTTCGGGACCGCGATTTAAAGCCTCCAGTCCAGCGCAAGTGTGAGGGAACGCGGGTCGCCCCAATACACGCCATTATAAAAGCCGACACGCTCGTAATACTTTTTATCAAATAGATTGTTGATGTTAAGCGACGCTGAAACATGTTCGTCGAATTGGTAGCGCGACATCACGTTGACCACCGTGTAGGCCTGTTGGGTGATTCTGGTGCTCTGGGTGTTCAGGTCGCCTTCCTCGTTGCGGCCGCCTGTCGGTCGGTTAGCGAAAGCGTAAAAATCGCTCTGCCAATTAACCGCACCGCCCACCGTTAACCCGCGCCACTCACCCGGCAGGCGATAGGCCGTCGAGATTTTCGCAGGTTGAGCGGCAGGTTGGTGTTGTTGCGCTGCTTGTCACCGTTCGCCGAGTGGGTATAGGTATAGCCCGCCGACAGATTCCAGTCCGGCATGACCTCACCCGAGACCTCGACTTCAAAGCCCTGCACCTTGTTGCCTTGGCCGCTGGCGGTGTAGAACTGCTCGCGACTGACCGGGTCCGGCGCGGCGTTGTTGTCCAGTTCGGCCACGTTATCCTGAGTGCTCCAGAAATACGCCGTCGCCAGATTCA
The DNA here is from genome assembly GCF_003852315.1 of Pseudomonas sp. LBUM920. NCBI lineage: Bacteria > Pseudomonadati > Pseudomonadota > Gammaproteobacteria > Pseudomonadales > Pseudomonadaceae > Pseudomonas > Pseudomonas edsoni (SeqCode). The sequence continues at coordinate 3,693,317 of NZ_CP027762.1, read as the reverse complement.
GGCGTTCGTTCAACAGGCTGCCTTTGAGGCCTATTTCGTAGTTGCTGCCCACCACCGGTTCCAAGTACTTCTTGCTGGAATCACGCGCGGTTTGCGGGTTGAAAATATCGGTGTAGCTGGCGTACACGGTGTATTCGGGTGTGAGGTCGTAAAGCAGGCCAGCGTAAGGCGTCCACATGTCGTTGTGGGTCTGGCGGGTTTTAGGGGATTGGGTCAGTTGGTTATCGGTGTTGTATTCAGGTGAGACGCTTTCGATTTCCCAACTGCCATAGCGGCTGCCCAATACGGCATGCAGCTGGTCGGTCAGGCTCAGGCGTGTGGCGAGGTAACCCGCCTTCTGTTTTCGGCTGCTGTGTTCACCCTTGAGGCCAGTGGTGCGGTCCGGGAACTTGGCGATGCCACTCATGTGTCGCCAATCTTCGATGTCCGTGTAGCCCTCGGGAATATTGATGCGCTGAAAGGGCGCCGTATCGCGCTGTTCGGATTCGCCATACCCGACCATCAATTCATGCTCGCGCCCCAGCAGCGAATAAGAACCGGCGATATTCAAATCCACCACGTCCATTTTCGATGTGCCGACCATCTGGTTGGTCCAGGCCGTCATGCCGCTGCCATCCGGATTGGGAAAGCCGGCGCCGCCGTAATACACCTTGCCGTCCGTGTCGCTTTGGCGATGGGTGTAGGCAGCTTTAAGGCGCCAGTCTGCGGACAGTCTGTGATCGATGGAGGCAAAGGTGGTTGTGTCTTTGAGTGGCCAGGAGCTCCAGTCGGTGGCCAGGTTGGCGGAGCGGGACAGCCGAGCCTTGCTGCCATCGCTGTTCCAATAGGGCAGGGTGCCCCAGGAGCTGCCCTGCACATGCTTGTTCTGGTAGTCCACGCCCACGGCAACAACGGTGTTGTCCGTCAGATCGGCTTCGAGGATGCCGTAGCCCACTTCCCGCTGCATCGCATAGCTGTCGCGAAAGGATTGGCTGTCACGGTACGCCAGCACTGTGCGGCCACGCAGGCGTCCGTCAAACGCCAATGGGCCGCCTACATCGATGTAGCTGTAGTAATTGTCATGGCTGGCACCGCTGACGCCGGTCTTGGCTTGCCACTCTGTGGTGGGGCGCTTGCGGATCATGTTGACGGTGGCAGAAGGGTCGCCCGCCCCGGTCGTCAGGCCGGTGGCGCCGCGCACAACCTCGATGCGGTCGTAGATGATGGTGTCGGCGTCGGACTTCATGCGGCCAAAGGTATTGAGCATGCCGTCGATCTGGAAGTTACTGATCGAGTAGCCGCGGGAAGAGTAACTCGCCCGGTCCGAATCCAGGTGCTGCACCGTAACGCCGGTGGTCTGGCGTAAGGCATCGGTGAGGGTATTGAGATTGAAGTCATCCATCTGCTGGCGGCTGATCACCGAAATGGATTGCGGGGTTTCCTTGATGGACAGGTTCAGCTTGGTGGCGGTGCTCATCGATCCGGTCGTGTAAGCCCCGGTGTGCTCGGTGGTGGTGCCCAGGCCTTCGGCGGTGATGCTGGTCGCACCCAGTTCATAGGCTCTGATCGGCGGGTGTTCGGGGTCTGTTTCAGCCATCAGGTCCGGGCTGGCAACGGCGCCGAACAGGCCAAAGGTGAGGGTCATGGAACGGGTAAAAGGTGCGAACATCGCAGCGGACTCCTTGTCGTCTTTGATGCCACCCCGGAAGGGAAGGCATGGCTCAAAGACGAAAGGAGCGGGGGAACTTTAGGCTTAAACGAGAATGATTGTTATCTTTGTGTTGCAGCGCCGGTGATTATTTGACCACCACTTCGGCGGCATCGACCTTCTTCGGCTTGATCAAGCTGAAATCAATAAGGCCTTTTTTCTGGCCTATATACGGGTCGCCAATCATCCGTGGGCGCGCCTTGAAGCTGTCATTGACCAGGCTTTTGCTGCGGTCCCATTCATCAAAGCTCAGCCCGGCCATGTCCGCCCAGGTGTGAATCAGTTGCGAGCTGCTGTAAGGGCGTTGCAGGTCACTGGCGAAACTCCAGTCGTGGGTTTCGCGCCACTTGGGCGAGGCGTACGCCATGAACGGAATGGTGTACATCGGTGCCGTCGGCTTGCCTTCGTTGCGCCCCAGCGTGCCATGGCCGGCGGAGTCGAAGACATCTTCGCCGTGGTCCGACAGGTACAGCAGGAACCCGTTGGGGTCGGTCTTGGCGTAGTCCTTGATCAGGCTTGATACCACGAAGTCGTTGTAAAGCACCGCGTTGTCGTAGCTGTTGTAGGTCGGCAGCTGCTGGTCGCTGATGCCTGGCGGTACGCCCTGACGATCGGTGAATTTGTCAAAGGTCGGCGGATAACGGTACTGGTAGCTCATGTGGGTGCCCAGCAAGTGCACCACGATGAACTTGCGCTCGGTGGGGTCGGCCAGGGCCTTGGCGAACGGCGCCAGCACATCGCCGTCGTACTGACGGGCGTTCTGGTTGCGGTTGTTATTGAGGTACACCTGCTCGTCGGCCTGTTCGGAAAAGGTCGTGAGCATGGTGTTGCGCTTGGTCATCGTCTGCTGGTTGGTGATCCAGTAGGTTTTGTAGCCAGCCTGTTTCATCACGCTGACAATCGACGGTGTCTTGAGGTACAGGTCAGGGTTTTCTTCGTCGGCGAAGGTCAGCACCTGCTGCAGCGCTTCAATCGTGTAGGGGCGCGGGGTGATGACGTTATCGAACACCGCCAGTTGGTCGCGCAGCTTGTCCAGTTCCGGTGTGGTATTGCGCGGGTAGCCGTAGAGGCTCATGCGCTGGCGGTTGGTGGACTCACCGATTACCAGTACCAGGGTCGACGGCTGGCCGGCCATGCTGTCCTTAAGGTTCTTCAGGGGCGGGATCTGGCTGGCGCTCGTGAGCATGCCTTGCATGCTGTTCAACTGTTCGGTGTAGCGGCGGTAGGCGACAATCATCTGCCAAGGCACGGCAGGCTCTACCCGCGACTCGAAGCCATCGATGGCCAGTTCCATGGTGGGGTTGGTTGCAATCTGTTTCACCAACGGATAACCGACCACCGCCAGGACAATCGCCGTGGCCGCCAGGATCGACTGACCACGCGGCAGGTAAACCGGACGCAGGCGAGTCCACAGGAAAATCGCCAGGGCGGTGTGGGCAATGAACGCCAGCACGATCCACCAGGCAAAGTATTGAGTGGCGTATTCGCCAGCTTCAGAAATGTTCGACTCGAACATGATGAAGATGACGCTTTGGGAAAATTCCTGCTGGTAAATGAAGAAATAACCCAGGCTGGCCATGGAGCAGGCCCACAGCACAACGCCGATCAAGGCGGCGAGCAGGCGCGTACGGCGCGGGAACAGCAGCATCGGCGCAAGCCAGAACGCACTCAGGAAAAAGGCTTGGCGAAATCCGCTGAAGCCGGAAGTGCCGGTCAGCTGGATCAGTAGTTGGGTAATGCCCGAGAAATACCAGAAAAACAGAAACAACCAGCCGAGGCCGGCCCAATCAAAGCCTTTCGCAGACTTCGTGCTGCGTTTAAACATCGCCATCCAGCGCTCCAACCCGATAATTGCCAGTTGCCGCGCAGGAATACGCGCAGCAGAGGGCTACCGCATGTGGGTGGCCCTATTCGGCGGGAGTATCGGGAGGAGGATGTGAAAACTTCGTGAGTTATTCCTGAACGGTTCGTTCAGCCCACGTTCAGCAAAGTGCGGGCTGGGGCCCGGACGTTTGGTTGATTTGCGCTTGAAGGTGTGAGCGCAGGCGCAGGACTTCCTGCTGCAGCTGATCGCGCTCGTCTTTCAACTGGCGCAGTTCGTCGCGACGGACGGTGACATAGAGGGTCTGTGGCGGGCGGATCGTCTGTGCTGTGCTCATTGCTTACCTCGCAAATAGCCGGTAGATCGCGGTGCCGGAACGCTTAATCGAGGTCCTCGGCAACAGTCGCAGCGATTCTGAATTCTTTTTTGAATCAATGGAACTTTTTTATTTTTGATGGTCGTTGTGACTTTTGCGGCCGTGATGCTGAAACGATGGCCATTTTTTTGTCATGAAACTACAAGGATCCGCTCTGGACTAACCCTCATTAGCCTCATTGCGCTATAAACTATGTCACACATTTATTTGGCAGTTAGGAGCATCAGCACATGCAACTGGGGATTATCGGACTAGGCCGCATGGGCGGTAATATTGCGCGGCGCCTGATGCTCAATGGGCATACCACCGTTGTATACGACCGTAACGAAGCCTTCGTCAAAGGCTTGAGCGAGGAGGGCGCCACAGGCGTTGCCGACTTGAAGGCCTTGGTCGCTGGGCTGCAAAAGCCTCGCGCCATCTGGGTCATGCTGCCTGCAGGCGACCCGACCGAAACCACCATCAATGAACTCAGTGAGCTGCTTGAAGACGGTGACGTGATCATCGACGGCGGCAACACCAACTATAAAGACGACGTACGTCGTGCTAAAGCACTGTCGGAAAAAGGCCTGCACTACGTCGACGTCGGCACCTCCGGCGGCGTCTGGGGCCTGGAGCGTGGCTACTGCATGATGATCGGTGGCGACGCCGAGACCGTGCAGCGCCTCGACCCGATCTTCGCCAGCCTGGCCCCGGGACTGGGTAATATACCTCGCACCAAGGACCGTTCCGCCTCGGCTGACAGCCGCGCCGAGCATGGCTATATCCATGCGGGTCCGGCGGGCTCCGGGCACTTTGTGAAGATGATTCACAACGGCATCGAGTACGGGATGATGCAGGCCTTTGCCGAAGGCTTCGACATCCTCAAGACTAAAAACTCGGAAAACCTGCCGGAAGATCAGCGCTTTGATCTCAACGTTGCTGACATCGCCGAAGTCTGGCGCCGTGGCAGCGTGGTCTCGTCTTGGTTGCTGGACCTGACCGCCGACGCGCTGGCCACCGATCCCAAGCTTGACGGCTACTCAGGTTCCGTGGCCGACAGTGGCGAAGGCCGTTGGACCATCGAAGCGGCCATGGAGCAAGCGGTGCCGGTACCTGTGTTGTCCACCTCGTTGTTCGCTCGCTTCCGTTCCCGTCAGCAGAGCACCTACGGTGACAAAATGCTGTCTGCCATGCGCTTCGGCTTTGGCGGCCATGTGGAGACTTCCAAAAAATGACCGCTAACGGCAAGAAACCCAAGGCCGAACCCGCTCCGCCCACCACGCTGTTTCTGTTTGGCGCCCATGGCGACCTGGTCAAGCGCCTGCTCATGCCGGCGCTGTACAACCTGAGTCGTGACGGGCTGCTGGGCGAAGGCCTGCGCATTGTGGGCGTTGATCACAACGCCATCAGCGATGCCGACTTCGCCAAGAAACTCGAGGACTTCATCCGCACCGAGGCCGCAAGCAAGGTCAAGGGCAATGGCGAAAACGCCCTCGACCCAGAGTTGTGGGCTAAGTTGGCCAAGGGCATCAGCTACGTCGAGGGCGATTTCCTCGACGACAGCACCTACGCTGACATCGGCAAGAAGATCGCCGACAGCGGCACCGGTAATGCAGTGTTCTACCTGGCGACTGCGCCGCGCTTCTTCAGTGAAGTGGTGCAGCGCCTGGGCAGCGCCGGCTTGCTCAATGAAACCGACGATGGCTTCCGTCGTGTGGTGATCGAGAAACCGTTTGGTTCCGACCTCGCCACCGCCGAAGCGCTGAACGCATGCCTGCTCAAGGTGATGAGCGAGAAGCAGATCTACCGCATCGACCATTACCTGGGTAAGGAAACGGTGCAGAACATTCTGATCAGCCGTTTCTCCAACGTGCTCTTTGAAGCGTTCTGGAACAATCATTACATCGACCACGTGCAAATCACCGCGGCCGAGACCGTCGGCGTGGAAACCCGCGGAAACTTCTTTGAAAAAACCGGCACCCTGCGCGACATGGTGCCCAATCACCTGTTCCAGTTGCTCGCAATGGTAGCCATGGAGCCGCCGGCAGCGTTTGGTGCCGATGCGGTGCGTGGTGAAAAGGCGAAGGTCGTCGGCGCCATCCGGCCGTGGTCGTTGGAAGATGCGCGGGCCAACTCGGTACGCGGCCAGTACACCGCAGGCGAGATCGCCGGCAAGGCGCTTCCCGGCTACCGCGAAGAAGCCAACGTCGCGCCCGACAGCAGCACCGAGACGTTCGTCGCCCTCAAGGTGATGATCGACAACTGGCGCTGGGTCGGGGTGCCGTTTTACTTGCGCACCGGCAAGCGCATGAGCATTCGCGACACCGAAATCGTGATCTGCTTCAAGCACGCGCCGTACGCGCAGTTCCGCGATACCGAAGTGGATGAGCTCAAGCCCACCTACCTTAAAATCCAGATCCAGCCCAATGAAGGCATGTGGTTCGACCTGCTGGCCAAAAAGCCTGGGCCCACCCTGGAGATGGCCAATATCGAATTGGGTTTTGACTACAAGGACTTTTTCGAGATGCAACCGTCGACGGGTTACGAAACCCTGATCTACGACTGCATGACCGGTGACCAGACCCTGTTCCAGCGCGCTGACAACATCGAAAACGGCTGGCGTGCGGTGCAGCCGTTCCTTGACGCCTGGAAAGAGGACGGTGGCATCCAGGCCTATAAGGCCGGTGAAGATGGCCCGGCAGCGGCCGATGCCTTGCTGGCCCGCGATGGCCGTACCTGGCATAGCCTGGGATGAATGATGCCGCGATCCATCCCATCCGATTTGTCCTGAGCGATATGGACGGGACGCTGCTGCGTCCCGACCACACGCCCAGTCAGCGCACCATTGATACGGTGCGCGCCATGCGCGACGCCGGCGTGTTCTTCAGCCTGGCCAGCGGGCGGCCGCCCAAGGCCATGATGCAGATGATCGAAACGTTCGGCATCGACGTGCCGGTGGCAGGCTTTAACGGCGGCACGTTGATCAATCCCGATGGCAGCGTGCTGCTGGCCCATCACCTGCCGGCGGAGGCGGCGCTGGTCACATTGGCGCTGTTCTCCGGGCAACCGGGCGTGGAAGTCTGGCTGTTTGCCGACGGCGAATGGCTGCGGCGTGACCCGCCTGGGCCCATGGTGGCGGTTGAAGCTGCTGGCCTGGGGTATGGGCCACTGGTCGTGGAGAGTTTTGAGCCGTACCTGGACCGGGTCGACAAAATTGTCGCGGCCAGTCGCAACGCTGAGTTGCTGGTCGAGCTTGAAGCGCAGTTGCAGCCCAAGGTTCAGGGGCTGGCCCATGTGTCGCGTTCGCAACCGATTTACCTGGACGTGACGGCGATGCAGGCCAACAAGGGTGATGCCTTGAAAGCGCTGGCTGCGCACCTGGGTGTACCGCTGGAGCAGACGGCCGCCATTGGCGACGGCGGCAACGACCCGGCGATGTTTCACGTGGCCGGTTTGTCGATTGCCATGGGCCAGGCAGAAGAGGCCGTCAAACGTCAGGCCAGCGTCGTCACCGGCAGCAATGTCGAGGATGGTGCTGCACAAGCGTTAGAACGGTTTATTCTGGCGGCGCAATAAGCGCCGTCACGCGCAATGCGTATGCACTGAACTTCCGATCATTGTTTTTACACCAGGGTAATGATCGGAAGTTGCTGTGTTGTCTTACTTGGGCATTGCCCAGGACTGCAACTTATAGCCATCTTTGTCGAGTTCGGCGCGGGCCTGCAACAACAGATCTTCCAACTGAGCCGGGTCGGTGTAGGCACTCGAGGACAGTTGTTTGCTGCCAATACGCGTGTTGGTGCGGTCGATGACGCTCAGGCTGAGGGCGCCATTGCCATCGTGCCAGGCCACGCACTGGAAGGGTTGGAAAGCACGGTCTGCGATCAAAAGAGCTTCGTTGATGCGGAGCGGGGCGTTCATGTGGGTCTTCTCTCTAATGCCCATTCAAGTGAGTACCGTCGGTTGGGCGAGCCAGACGGCGAGTTACTTGTACTGATGCTCGATGGCGGGGTACGGGTCACATGCTAGAGCAAGAAATTTCAACTTTCCGTGATCAACGTCATGTAAGCGGCTGTTTTGAAAGCTGAATAACCGTTGCGGTGCACGGCACTCTTTTACCCGCAAACTTTCAGCGCTGGCTTTGTGCCAACACTTATAGCGAAATGGTACAAGGCGCGCGTCAATACCTTGCTAGTGTTAGCGCCAGACCTCACAAACCGTTGTTTCTAAATAACTTTAATAATATTGGCGCCAAGGAATAGTCATGGTTGTTACACCTGTCCAGCGTCGTCTGCTTGTGGTCGATCCGTGTGATGACTGTCACGGACTGCTGCCCGGTTTGCGCACCGCCGGATGGGAAGTCGACAGCTGTGCCCTTGGCACCGTCGGCGATCGGTCCTGCGATGTTGGCCTGCTGCGCTTGCAGCCCTATCACCTTGAGCGCCCGGAAGCGGTCAAGGAGTTGATCAGCCGCAGTGGCACCGAGTGGATCGCGGTGCTCAGCCAGGACGTTTTGCGCCTGCAAAATGTCGGAGATTTCGTCTGCGAGTGGTTTTTCGACTTCCACACCTTGCCGTTTGACGTGGCGCGCGTGCAGGTCACGCTGGGGCGTGCGTTCGGCATGGCCCGTTTGCGTGGCAAAGGCCATACGCTGATCGATGAGCCCGAGCATGAATTGCTGGGTGACAGCCGGCCGATTCGTGAACTGCGCAAGCTTTTGGCCAAGTTGGCACCGACGGAATCGCCCGTGTTGATTCGCGGTGACAGCGGCACCGGTAAAGAGCTGGTGGCCAAGACCCTGCACCGCAAGTCCCAGCGCCACGCCAAGCCATTTGTGGCCATCAACTGCGGTGCAATTCCCGAACACCTGATTCAGTCCGAACTGTTCGGCCATGAAAAAGGTGCGTTTACCGGCGCACACCAGCGCAAGGTCGGACGCATCGAGGCGGCTCACGGAGGCACGCTGTTTCTGGATGAAATCGGTGATTTGCCGATGGAGCTGCAAGCCAACCTCTTGCGCTTTTTGCAAGAGAAGCAAATCGAACGTGTCGGCGGCAGCCAACCCATCCCTGTGGATGTGCGGGTATTGGCGGCAACCCACGTCGACCTGGAAACCGCGGTTGAGAAGGGCACCTTTCGTGAAGACCTGTATTACCGCCTGAATGTGCTGCAGGTGGTCACCGCGCCCTTGCGTGAGCGCCACGGCGATGTAGCGATGCTGGCCAACCACTTTTCACGCTTCTACAGTCAGGAAACCGGGCGCCGCCCGCGCAGCTTCAGCGAGGATGCACTGGTAGCCATGGGGCAGCACCCTTGGCCGGGCAACGTGCGCGAGTTGGCCAATCGCGTCCGCCGCGGCCTGGTGCTGGCCGAAGGGCGGCAGATCGAAGCGGCGGACCTGGGTTTGCTGGGCGAGCAGGCAATTGCGCCACCGATGGCTACACTGGAAGATTACAAGCACCGTGCCGAACGCCAGGCGCTGTGCGATGTGCTCAATCGGCACAGCGACAACCTGAGTGTCGCAGCCCGTGTGCTGGGGGTTTCCCGGCCGACGTTCTACCGATTGCTGCACAAACACCAGATCCGCTAGGGCGGGTAAAACGAAAGCCCCGCAACGACCCTCATCGTTGCGGGGCTTTTCCTTGCGCGGCTTAAAAGTAGTACGGGAATTTCAGGCTGAACGTAAAGTCCGGCGCATCGTCCGTCATGCCGATCGACAGGTTCGGCACGATGGTCAGGTTTTCCGACGCGGCAATGGTCATGCCCACGTTGAAGTAACCGGCGTTGGCATCGCTGGACACCACCGACTGCCAGTCCTGGCCGTTTTGCTTGATCTTGCTTTTGCGCTGCACCAGGTCCGACACGGAAAACGACATGCTCATTTTTTCGTTAAGGGCAAAGGCGACCCCCAGGCCAAGTTGGAAGCTGTCGCCCAGGCTGATTTTGCCGGGGACTTTCTGGTTGACGTTAGGGCTGATATCGCCGAATGACTCCTCGAAGTTATGTGTATACGACAGCGAGCCGAACAGCACCGCCGGATCGAAGGTCTTCACCAGGGAGATGCCTGGCGTCACCGACCACACACCGTTACCCGTCGGCAGGCTTTCCGGCACGGCCAGGTTATTGTTATTGACTTGCTCGATCAGCTTGATGCCGTAGGGCTCCTGGCCGGTCGGGGCCTTGACGCGCACTGACACCACGGCATCTGGCAGGTTGGCGCTTTCATCCAGAAACTTGTAAGCAATGCCGAAGTTGACATCGCCGATGGTTGGGTCTCGGGTCACCGACGCTTCGGACGTGGCGTTGGAGTCGCCGTTGGCGCCGCCCGACTGATAGGTCGACTCGCGGTACACCACCGGCACGTTCAAGTCGAACTGCCAGCGGTTGTCCAGGTTGTAGCGCCCGGTCAGGTCCAGGGTCCAACTGTCGGATTTGATTCGGTCCAGGTTAATGTTGCCGAGGAAGATTGAGTCCAGGGCCAAAAAGCCGTTGAGGGAAAGCTGGCGGGCATCGTAGCGGGCATAGGTAAGGCCGGTTTCGAAGCTGAACTTGCCATTACCGAAGAAGCCGCTGGCTTCGTTGTACAGGTTGCTCACGCTTTGTGCCGGGGCCGAGTCGTCCTTGAGGCTTTGCCCGTAGGAACTGCCACCGCCGGCGCCACCCGAGGCAGCCGCCGCACCTGTCCCAGGCGTATGACCGGCCACGGTGGTGCCGCCTTTCTGGAAGTCGGCGGGGGATTTGGCCAAGCGTTTGGGGGCGGGAGTTGCGGGTTGGTCTTCTACTTGTCGTACGCGTTGTTCCAGTACGGCCAGTGCTTTTTGCTGCACTTCATAGCGTTGTTTGAGTTCCAGCAGTTCCTGTTTCAAGCCCTCAATGTCGGCATCGGGTGCGGCGTATAGCATTGATGCGGGCAAGAGCGTACTCAAGCAAACCACGGCACGTAACGATAGCGATCGATGCATGAAATAAGCCGTCCCTTTCTAATGCGTAAGTGTCGTGGCTCAGCGTAGTTCAATAACCGGAGGGGCGTAGGCCTTTGAGTTGATCAAGATTGAGGTTCTGCGTGAGGTTGTTCAGACCGTTATTGCCCAGCACCACATTCAGTTGGGTCATGTTGTTTACAAAGTTGCTGTTGCCTTGAATGACCGTGCCCTGCAGGACGTTGCCGCCACCAATTTGCTGCACCACATTGCCCTGATTGTTACTGGCCTGAAGCGCCATTTGCAGCCCGCCGTTATTGGCCGTGACCGTCACCTGGCCAGCAGCGGTGCCGCCGGTGATCGGCTGGCCAGCCATCAGCGCTTGCCCTGATTGCACGTAGTTGGCAGGCGCCAAGCCGTTTCGGCTGACGTTGATGTCCACGCCGTTGCTGGCGGTGTTGCCGTCGCCCGCTGCGCGCACGCTTTGCGTCACGCCCTGGCCCGTGCCCAGGCCTGCGCCGCCGATGACCGTGCCGGTGCCTTGGGGTTGCTTGGCGATGCCGGTGCCATCATTGCCGGTCACCTGCACATAAAACTGAGGGGTCACGGTGGCTGAGCTGACCTGCATATTGGCCGTGCCAGTGACGGTTGCACCGGCGGCATTGGTCCAGGTGCTGCTCATGACGATCCCGAAGCTGATAATCCGCCCCGGCATGACATAACGGCCACGCAGCTCGGCCATTTCCGAGTCCTTGAGTTCGATCGGCTTGAACGTCGAGGAAGCATAAGCAGGTACTGAGGCTGCCAGGCACATGACCGTCAGCCAGCGTCGAGTGTTCATCGTGTGCTCCTGGAGCGTCCTGCTCCTTATTGCGCTTCTAGAAGAAGTCGCTCTGGATAAAACCGAAGTCCATCAATTCACTGTCACGTACGGGGCTGAATTCGTTCAGCTGGCTCTTGGCGGTCAGTGGGTTGGGCGGCGTGAGCAGGGCGTTGGCCTTGTCGTAGCCCTCGCCGATAACCGCGAACACAATGCCGTTCCAGCCTTTGACGAAATCGTCTTTGGCATAACGCTTGTTACCCAGCACGGGGTCGCCGATATACACCCAGTCCTTGTCGGCCCGCTGCAACACCACGAAGTGCTTGTAGCCACGAATATCCAGCAACACCACCACCGGCACTTTTACGGTGATCAGTACTTGCGGGGTGATCCGGTAGCCCTTGGCGCGCATGTGGATGCTTTCCAGGTAGCGCTTCATGTCCAGCATCGAGAAGCCCTGGGTGCGTACGAGGTTCTGGTCGGCGTTGACCAGCATGCCCTTGATGACGTGGTCTTCATCCACGTCCATCCAATAGGCTTGGCGCAGGATGGTCGCCAGTGCGGCCGCGCCGCAGCTGAAATCGGTTTTCTGTTCCACCAGGTTGGCGAACTTGCGCTCGCGGATGCTCTCGACCTTCTTGTAGACCACCGCGCCGTTAGGCATGACCACTGCCATTTGCGCCGCCCAGGTCGGGCCGGTGAGTGCCAGCAGCAGAAGGAGGGCTCCGAAGCGCATGATCGTAGGACCTGTTGGACACTGGAAATAAAAAGGGCCTTGTTGCCAAGGCCCTGTCTGCATCAGAAGCGAGTGATTGCGACGTTGTTCTGACCCTGGTTGTTGCTGCCCGACAGAACGTTGGAGTTCGACACCCCGGAGCTGAAGTTCATCGAGTTGTTCACGCTGGCGTTGTTGACCACCGGTTTGCTGCTCCAGCCGTGGCCGCTGCTCAGGTTCTGCGTCAGGTTACCCGACACGTCCTGCACGCCGGCGACGGTTGCGGCGCCGCTGTCGCCATTACCCGAGGCGATTGCCACACTGCTGCTGCCCTGGTTGGAGGCACCCGATGCGGCGTTCAATTGAATCACGCCCGAAGCGTGGTTACCGCTGTCGTTGAGGGACGCGTTGTTTTTGGTGCCGCTGTTGACCACCAGGTTGCCGGTGTTCGACTGTGCGGTGCCGGTGCTGGCGAATACGAAGTCGGCGTCGCCGGATACGATGGCGACATCGTTTTTGCCTTGGTTGTTGTCGCCGCTCAGCACGTTGCCGTTGGCCACGCCGCTGATGTTGTTGTACGAGTCATTCGCCGAAGCGTTGTTCTTGGTTTTGTCATTGAGCACCACGTTGCCGTGGTTGCTTTGACCGTCTTGGGTGGTCGCCGCTGCGGTCGTTGGCGCAGGCTGTGGATGATGGTTGGGTTGACCCGCTTGAGCAGCAACAGCCATGAGCGCAGCGAGAGCGAAAGCCAGTGGTTTGAGGGCCATTGTAGTTTTCATGGTGTATCTCCTTGCTTCTATTAGTTGGTTAAGTGTTGGTACGTTCCAGCTACCGACTCAGCTCCATCAGTTGAGTCGTAAGTTCAGGGTGTTAGCCACTCGGTTCCCCACCCCGGCGCTCTGGTTGACCTGTACCACTCCACGGCTGCCGGTGAAGGCCTGGTCGCTGGTCACGACCTGGCGGCTGCCAGTGGTAGAGGTCAATCCTGAGTCGGTTGCAAGCGCAACGTTCTGTTGCGACATGACGCTGTCGTCGATGCTCTGCGGGCCAGCGCTTACGCTGATTCGCACGGCATTGATCATCTGGTTCTGGGCCCCGGCCGACTGATTGACACTCAGTGCGCCGTTGCCATTGCTGAAAGCGTTGCCCTGGATCATCGTCCTGGCGTTCAGCGCGCGGTCGGCCGCGGCGCCGCTGATTTTTTGCGTGACGGTCACCGTTGCCTGGGCGTTGTGGCCTACAGCGATCGCGACGTTGTTGCTCAACTGTTGCTGATCGCCGGCGGCCTGGTTGATCGAGACCACGCCGTTGTACTGCGTGCCCGAGTTATCAATGCTGGCGTTGTTGTTGCTGTCGGCCATCGCCGCGGTGCAACCGAGCGCCGCCAGTAGCATCCAGATGCGACTCATTTCATCGCCCCCCCGACCATGCCGCCGATGTTGTTCAGCGGTGCGAGGCCGCTGGATATCGCGCCGTTGACCGTGCCCGAAATGCCGCCGCCACTGTGGCCGGCCGCGCTGCTGGCGCCCAGGCCTGGACCGTTGCCGATCGTGTTCAAGCCAGTGATGTCGCCATTGGGCATGATGCTGCGAGTAATGCTTGAGCCGCTGCTGATGCGCCCAATGTCGTTGTCGCTGAGTTCATTGGTGGAGGCGCGCAGGACTTGTGCCGACGGGTTGGCATTGACGGTGTTGGGGTAGGGGTCGACGCCGCGTGAGCGACCGATCACATACGGTTGAACCTGGCGCTCAATCACGATCACGCCATCACCTGCCGCGAGCACTGGAAGGCTTGCGCCGGCACTCAGAACGCAGCTGATCAGCAGGAGGCTCAGTGAGCCTGGATTGTGTGTGTCCACGGCAGTGTTCCTTATTCTTCGCGCTGACCCTAAACAGCGCTGTAAGGAAGAGAGCAGAACGCGTGCCGCTTTTTATTTGTTTTTCAAATTCAGGGGGTTGGGGTTAAAGCCGGGCGAAGTGATGGCCGTGCTGTATCAGCGTTGAGACAGTGGCCCTGTGGCCGTGCATGTACGGCCCCGCCTCAAGGTTGTCTCATGGCTGTAACAGTCGGTGTGACCGAACGGTGAATCCGCTCAGCACGGGCGGTTCAGGGCAGGGAAGTGTTTCAAAAATGGACACTCAGGGCGCAAGCGAGCCCGTTCGTGCAAAGAACATCAGCCTTTGGGGGCTTTACGGGGAATCGAATTGAGCACGGGGTTGCCGTCCTGGTTTTGGGTCAGGTAGACCGGCAAAACCCTGGGCAGGGAGGGGACGAGGTTGTTGACCTCGCTGATGTTGTAAATGCCGCCGATGCGAATGGTCCCGGTGGTGGTGTCTGCCAGCATCACGGGCTTATTCAGGTAGCGGTTGATCAGCGGCAATGCATCGGCCAGCGCCAGGTTGTCGAGCACCAGTTTGCCCTGGCGCCAGGCAAGCGCGGAGTCATTGACGCTGATCGCGGCGATTTGCGGCGTGGCATCGCCTGTGTGGTAGCTCGCCTGCATGCCCGGAGTCAGCGGCACGCTGCCATGCACGGCGTCGCTGGCGATCTGTACCGAGCCTTCAAGCAACGTTACCCGCACCAGGTCTTCGTATTTCCAGACGTTGAATTGCGTGCCCGTGACCCGCACCTGGCCGTCGCCAGCGCGCACGATGAAGGGATGATGGCTGTCGTGAGCGACCTTGAAAAACGCCTCGCCCTTTTTCAAGGTGGCCCGGCGTTCGTCCTTGTAATGGCTGTAGACCAGCTCGGTGCCCAGGTTCAGCTCCACCTGGCTGCCATCGCCGAGGGTGACCTTGCGCAAGCCCTGGGTGGCTTCGAAGTGTTCATACGAGCTGGGCAACCAGCCCGCTTCCCAGCCCGTGAGGGCGGCCAGCGGCAAGGCCGCCAGGCACACGGCGGCCGCAACGGCGTAGGCGCGCAGCCGTCTGCGCGGCTTGAACGCCAGCACCGCTGGCGCAGGCTCGCTGCGTGGCAGGTGATCGGCCACATCCCAGATTTCCAGCATGGCTGCGTATTCGAAGGCGTGCAGGGGATGGGCGTCGTGCCAATCTGCAAAAGCCTGACGCTCGCCTGCCGTGCAGTCATCGGCATGCAAGCGCATGCACCAATGCGCGGCGGCGTCGGTGATGGCGTCATATTCGGCTTCTGAAAGGGACTTTTCGCTCATTAACTCATCCTGATTTCGCACATTCTAACCTCCCGAGGCGGATGGCGAGAACAGCCATCATGGCGATTGCACATCAATTGGAACTTGTTCTCGTTTGGGAACATCAGAAAAACAGAGGACATGAGTCCGTCATTCCCCCCAATGGAGTACGAAAATGCTGAAGAAAACCTTAGTCGCCCTGTGTGCAACCACCGCGCTGCTCAGCGCCGGCGCAGCCCTGGCTGATAAACCGGGTGCGGGCTGGATCACCATCGAGAAAGCCATTGAAACCGCCAAGGCCAAGGCCGGGTATGTCGAAGTCTACAGCGCCGAAGCCGATGACAAAGGCTACTGGGAAGTCAAAGGGCGCAAGTCCGATGGCGTCGTCTATGAAGCGCGCATTGATGGCGCTTCGGGCAATATCCTGCGTGACCAGAAAGACTGACGTCCCGCCGGGAGCCTGCTCAGGCTCCCGCATCCAGCGCTCGGCCCAATTGGCAGATCAAGTAAGTCACCGAGTCGGCATTGGCCAGAATGGTATCGATGCGTTTGTCCGGGTCGCTCATGAAGATCGCCCTGGCATCGTTGAGCGTGCGCGCACCGGTGGTGTTCAACACTTTATTCTTTAAAGCTCGGGTCCAGGGACGGTCACCGAAATCCTCCCATTGCTCGCTGAACACATCCCAGGTCTTGAACAGCATCGTCGCCGGCGTCAAGGTTGACAGTGCTGTGTCGCGCAGGTGAGCAAGGTCCATCAACATCACCGGCGCGCCGCTGATCTGTACATTGATCAGGTCTGTGAACGGTCGCATGGTGTCCAGGTAGGCCAGATCTTCGGTCGCGGAGATCAGGTGCGTTATCTCGTGAATCAACGTCGTCGCGCGTGCGTGCGCCGAAATGTCGAACGGCGCGATCAAGCGGTTTTGATAGATGTCCATGCGCGGGTCGAAGAACCGGTCCAGCAGGTAGATCTTCTTGTCGGCATCGTTGGGCAAGACGAACGCGAAGGTGTCGTGCGCGCTGTACCGGTGGATACCGCTGACAAAGCGCGTCGAATCGGGGGCGGTCAGGGTGGGGTTGACCAGTTCACCGAGCACTTCGTCGACTCGCCGTTCAACCCTGTGCACCTGTTCAGCGGTCAGTGTGATGACGCCGAACAACTCACTTAAAAAACGTCCGACCCGACTGTTCGGGGCTCTTTGCACAGCAAAGTTGACGATGTTGCGCTTGCAGGTGACCGCATAGTAGGTCGCGACGTTGAGTGCTTCATCGATACAGCGCGCCTTCCAGCTGGACAGCGCGGCGATTTCCCGCAACCCCACGGCCTCGATATTGATGGCTTCCCGCTCGGCTGCACGGGTGGAAAGCCTGCCTGCGTAGCGGCTCAAGGTTTTACCAAAGCGTGGGTGATGCCGGTCGAGGTCCAGCACCCACTCGCCCAGCGCGTTGCGCTGCAAATATGGGCCGTGCTGTACACCGTTGCTGATGCGCCAGCGCTCACCGGCTTTTTTCACCGGGTAGACTTTGCCGGCCAGCGGCACCAGGCTGAGAGCGCCGAGGTCATCGTGGTACACGTGGCTGTAGGCGCTTTTTGTCAGGTCGGCCAGGGCCATGTCGTGGTATTCGAAGGTTTGCAGTTGCGTACGCAGCGGCGCTGTCAGGTCTTGCTCCGCCAGGCTGGTCGCGGTGGGGGCAGGGGCCTTGAGCCAATGCTCCAGCGTCGGTTGCTCCGCGGGTGTTGGCTCATCGAGCAAAACCCTGTCCAGGCTTGTGCGCAAGGTGGCCATTTCGGCCACGCCTAATGCAAAGGTTTTCAGGGCGTGCGCCCAGCGCTGTTGCTGCAAGTCTTCGGCCGACAGTTTGAACAGTTTGTAGCTGCGCCACACCACCAGCGGGTACGTGAGTTTGCCCGCCATCAGTTGCAGGGTCTGGGGGATTTCGCTGGTCAGCAGGCTGATGATCGCCTCCCACTGTGTTTTGCCCGAGGGCGTGAACTGGCAGCTCAGCATTCGGTTCAGCATCTCGCTGTTGTCCGCAAACAGACGGTTGAGCAGGTGACCGCGGATGGGCGATGAGCCCAGGCGAATCTCCGCGTTCTGCTGACGCCCTTGCGGCTGCAGCAGATGGCGGTAAGTCGCCTGATGGGCCGTTTCCAGCTGACCCACGATCCACTCCTGCAAGGCGCCGGGCGTACTGAACTCAGTGAGCAGGGCGGCTTCGTTCGCGTATTCCCTCAATACATGGTGGGAGCTGTAGGGCGCGTACAGCACCACAGGGCCGGAAGCTTTGCCGTGCGGGCCGATCAGGTAGCAACCCAAAGCCTTGACCAGGGCTGCACCCTCGGTGGCCATCAGTTCCAGCGGGCGAATGGTTGCCGTCACACCGCGCACGGTGGCGCGAGCCACGGCGTCGGGCATATCCAACACTTGGCGGATAAAGCTCCAGGCCGAGCCGGACAGCCGCCCATCGAGTTTTTGTTCATGGGCGTATTGCAGCAGTTGCCAGGGCAACTGCTGACAGAACAGGTGACGGCGCTGGCGCGTGTCTTCGGTTTGACCGCCCAGGTGAATGGTCAGCAATGGCTGGTAGAGGCTTTTCAAGTCCAGCTGCCGAACCAGTTGCGCCACGGCATGACCATCCAGCGTGGACGGCAGCGGGGTGGCAGTGCGTGAGGTCGGGCGGATCTGCTCAGCGCGCAACGCGGGCAGGTGCCGCAGGGCGAAATCCGTCAGCGTTTGAATGTTGCCTTCGCGTTCGATACGCGCAGGAATCAGGATGTTGTCCGGGTTGACCACCTGCCCGGGAAAGCGCGCATTGAGCAGGGTTGAAAGCGTGCTCATGACCTGTTCGCGCAGTGGCGTGATGCTGTGCAGATAGTCACGCTCGTCCGGCGCACTGAGGCGATATTGTTCCAGCAGTTCGGCGTGCAGGATCTGCTCTGACGGCTGCGCCATGCCCAGCCATACCGGCAGCGCCTGCTGGTTGACCAGGGCGCGGGTAAGCGTGACAGCCCTTTCCAGGTTGGACGGCGGCGCCCGCCGAATCAGCGCGTCCATGCAGTCCTGAAAGCGTTGTACGCCCACTGTCATCGACAGCAGGTGATCAACCTCGCCCGACAGGAACTGGCTGTAGGACTGTTGACGGTTGTTGAGCAAATGATCGTCGATGCGTTGCATCGGGCCCAATTGAAGGCGTTGATGAGGCACACGCCTGGAGGCCGGCAAGTTTTCGACAAGGGGCAGGCGCGCCCGCTCATCCTGCAGGCGTTGCCCCACTGCGTCGCGCAAGGCCTTGATCGAATCAAACGCCTCATAGCCGCGACTCACCGTCCAGAGCAACGCCGCACCGGAATGAAGAACGTCCAGGCCGCCGCGTTCCGACAGCACAAAACAATTGGCCAGGGGCTGCAGCGTGTTCTGCGTGCCGACCTTCAAGGTCAAGCCATAGGCATCCGGTATAAAGCCGTTCAGGCCGTGGCGCGTCAGCCTGTCCATGCTGTCGGCATTGAGCACGCTGCCCAGCAGCCCGAGATGAGCCTGCGGCAAGGTCTTGGACAAGCGCCTCAGCTCAGCTTCGCCACTGAGGCCTTGAAACATCGCCTGGCTAAGATGCGTAGGGTGAGTGTCCAGCAGCAGGTGAGGCAGCGCGCGCAAGCCTTGCGTAAACGTGCTCAACACCCGCTCGATGACCGCGTTGAACGTGGCCACGGTCAAACTGGGCACTTGGTGGGCGACACCTTTGCGCCGCTGGTAAAACCCGCTCCGGCTGGAGCCGGTCAAGGCACTGGCCTGCCGGGCGAGGCGCGCGATGAAGTGTTCAACCATGTTCAACGAGGCCTGCGGTGGCCGCTCTTCGCGCTCCAGTGCCGTGGTGGCGTAGGTGTTGATCTCAATAGCGTCGCCACTCAGCGGCAGGTGCCTGCTGGCCAACTCTGCCTCCAGGGCGTGGGCTGCCAGCGCGCGAAGGGGCCTGTATTGACTGCGCTCAAGCACCAGCGCGGCATCGACCGCCTGCAGCCGCTGCAAGTGCGCCCTGGCCTTTTCCGCGATGACCGTGCTGGGCTGTCCACTGCCCGTGGTGATGGGGTGGACGCTCCAGCGGCCGTCGGTTTCCTGCTCCATCAGCCGGCTGTCGAGCAGGGTGCGTACGTCCAGCGCACTGTCGAGCAGAGCGGCCAGGTCGATACTGCCCGCGCCTTGCCGATAGAGGCCCAGCGCATGCTCCAGGTTGTTGAACTGTTTGGCCGCGATGTCCTCGATCATCTCCTCGAAGACGTTGCCGACCACGCGATGGCCCGTGACGTGCAACGGGTCCAGACCGACAAACAGATTGCGCTCATCCAGGGAGACGACGTTAAGCAGCTCATCTTCATGCCCGGCGGTCCTGAGCATGACCCGCAGCGTGTCGTTAAGGTCATTCAAGTCCTTGAGCACCTGCAGACCGCGCGACTGGGTGTAGAGATAGGCGTGGGTATAGCTGATCAGCAAGGTGCTGGCCAGTTCCACCGTCTGATGATAGGGCGCTTGAATACGCACTTTTTCCACGCTCAGGGTGCTGGCGTAGGCGGTGCGGGCGGCCCTGTCCGAGAGAAACAGGGCGCGCAGCGCCTGGCTTTCTTCAGTGCTCAGGATCGTATTCTGGTGTTTGAACAACAGGTCGGCGCGAAACTTGTCACTCATCACCCGGGCAAAAAACCGCAGGCGTGATTGCCCACCGTCGAAGTCTTCGTTCCAGTAGGTCTGGAGCAGGCTGTGCAACAGCTTTGAAAGGAGGCCGCTGGTTTGTTCGACGAGGCTGTCCCAGCGTTGTTGGTCTTCGGCCAATTGCGCCTCGGAAAACGCGCGGGTGTCATGGCCGATGTTGAAGAACGTGTGTGTCTGCCCCGAGGGCCAGGCTTGCTTGACGTAAAACTGCAGCAGCGCATCGCGCAGTGGCATCGAGGCGACCCAGCGACGGTCCGCTGCCGCCGAGGCCTGGCTGAAAAAATTAACCCGCGTATCGCTCTGCGTGAGGCCGGGAAAGCAGGAGCGGGCCATGATGGCGAGCAATGTGTCGAGCATCCAACCCAAGCTGGGGAGCTTGCGTAACTGGTCGAGCATCGCGGTCACATTTTTTTGTTGGCCGGCCAGGATGGCCTGCTCCTGGTCTTCCATGACCGCGCCCGGGATGACGGCGGTGCTCACCGTCAGGTGCAGATTGACCGGCAGTGCATCACGCTCGCCGATGGATACAAACTGCATCAGCTCTTCGCGCTTGGCCGGATGCGCCAGACGTTCCTGCACCTCAATGAGCAGGTCTGCGCGGCTGTCGAACAGTTCAAGGCCGCCATAGGGGCTGTAGAGCACGGCCTTACGGGCATCGGGTGTGGGGCTCATCATAAACGCCCCGGCCAGCACAACGGCGGGCTTGCCCCCAGCGTTGGCCAGCAGCCTTTCCACCTTCATCGGGTAGCCGTGCACCACCTCATTCTGGCGCGCTGCATCGGTGGCGTAATAGAGCGTGTGCAGCCAATCAAGGTCCTTGACCGAAAACCCCAGCGCGCGCTCTCGCGCTGACGGGGTTTTGCGTTTGACGGTCTGTAGGAACTCATCGAAAAAGTACGGTGGTGTCACTTGCGTCATGGGGCGCTCTCCTTTCACGCGGCGGTCATCAAGCGCCAAAGTAGGAGGTCGCGCAGCACGCTGGGCGGTAGATAACGCAAGCGCCCGTTGACAGCAGGCACAGGAGGCGTTGTTTAATCGGCGGTCTGGATTCTTGTTGTCTCTTCCAATTATAAAATCGGAGCTACAGATGTCTGCCCAGTCCCCGCTCGTTGACAGTCCTGCAGCATTCATCGGTTTCGATGACCTGGTGGGAT
Source organism: Pseudomonas sp. LBUM920 (assembly GCF_003852315.1). Classification (NCBI taxonomy): domain Bacteria; kingdom Pseudomonadati; phylum Pseudomonadota; class Gammaproteobacteria; order Pseudomonadales; family Pseudomonadaceae; genus Pseudomonas; species Pseudomonas edsoni (SeqCode). The sequence continues at coordinate 3,671,993 of NZ_CP027762.1, read as the reverse complement.
TGCTGCACGCGATATTCGTCAAGCACGGCACCTCACCGCAGGTTGCCTCGATCCTGGCGCACAATTGCGCCAGCGCCGAGCGCGACGGTGCGCACAGCCACGGCATTTTCCGTATCCCCGGTTACCTCAGCACGCTGGCCAGCGGGTGGGTCGACGGCAAGGCCACGCCCGTGGTCACGGATGTGGCGTCGGGCTTCGTGCGGGTGGATGCCGGCAACGGGTTCGCCCAGCCGGCCCTTGAAGCGGCGCGCGCGTTGTTGGTAGACAAAGCTCGCAGCGCCGGCATCGCACTGCTGGCGATTCACAACTCTCATCACTTTGCCGCGCTGTGGCCGGATGTCGAGCCCTTCGCCGAAGAAGGGCTGGTGGCGTTGAGCGTGGTCAACAGCATGACTTGCGTGGTGCCGCATGGCGCCGACCGGCCATTGTTCGGCACCAACCCCATCGCCTTCGCCGCACCGCGTGCCGACGGCTCGCCCATTGTCTTCGACCTGGCCACCAGCGCCATCGCCCACGGCGACGTGCAGATTGCCGCGCGCAAGGGCGAGCGCTTGCCGCCGGGCATGGGCGTTGACAGCCTCGGCCAGCCGACCCAGGACCCCAAAGCCGTGCTCGAAGGCGGCGCGCTGTTGCCCTTTGGCGGGCACAAGGGCTCGGCCTTGTCGATGATGGTCGAATTGCTGGCGGCGGCGTTGACGGGAGGCAATTTCTCGTTTGAATTCAACTGGGCCGATCATCCGGGCGCGCGTACACCCTGGACCGGGCAATTGCTGATCGTCATCGACCCGAGCAAGACGGCCGGGCAAAACTTCGCCGAACGCAGCCAGGAACTGGTGCGGCAGATGCATGCGGCGGGGTTGCGGCGGTTACCGGGGGATCGACGTCACCGCACACGGGCGAAGTCGCAGCAACAAGGTATTGAGCTGGACGCGCGCGAGCTGGCGCGCTTGCAGGCCTTGCTGGAGACGTAAAAAAGGGGCTGCGCCAACGGCGCAGCCCCCATGCATCAAGTACGGTGGATCAGTTACGGCGACCCAGCAACAACCCCACCACCAGGCCAAAACCTGCAGAGATGGCCACGGTCTGCCATGGATGGCCGCCGATGTAGGTTTCGGTCGCGTCGACCACCGGCTTGCTGCGCTCGCGCACGTTGGACACCGACTCCAGCGCTTGCTTGAGTTTGATGGCAACCTGTTCGCGCAGGGTTTCGCCTTCTTCGCCTACCAGGGAGGCGCTGCTCTTGAGCAGTTTGTCCGACTCTTCGATCAACGCCGTCAGTTCACTGAAAGCTTGATCCTTGATTTGATCTTCGACAGCTTGGGCAGCAGATTTGCGGGCCATTGTGTGACTCCTTGCAGGTGAATGTGACAGTGAACAATGGAGTGTCAGGCGGCGGCAAAAGTTGCAGTTTTTTTGCCGGGGCCTGTTTTTGGGCAAAATCCGAATCAGGATATTTCGACCTACAGTGTAAGATGTCGTCTATTTGTGCAGCAGGTAATTCCACATGAGCTTCAATCTCGCCAACAAAACCCTCGCCGAACGCGCCGAGCTGGAAGATGAAAAGTCACGCCTCTACGACCTGTGGCAGACCAACCTGGGCAAGGCCAAGGGCGAAGCGGCGCGCTTGTTCGGCGAGCGCGCCAAGCGCAAGGGCAAGTGGGCTGAATGGGTGCGCGCAGAACTCGACGGCATGTCGCCGCCGGAGTTTTCCAATATGGTGCGCAGCGAAGTCAACAAGCTGATGGCCGCGGCAAAATAAAGCACGCCACAATCGCCTCGCGCACCTTGAGCAACAGCGGATCAAGCTGCGCCTGGGTGCGCCAGCCGAGTTCTACCGGGTAAACCGGCAGCGCCAACGGGCAGGGCAGTACACGCAAGCCGGTCATGCGCGCGATGGCCTGGGCCGCATGGCCGGGAATCGTCGCCACGGCCGTGCTGCCTTTGAGCAGATACGGCAGCGCGGCAAAGTGGCTGGTGGACGCGCACACCTGGCGGCTCAGCCCTTGCGCCGCCAACCCTTCATCAGTGATCCCGATAAAACCGCCCGACGACACCAGCACGTGCTCGCGCGCGACGAACTCATCCAGGCTGATAGCGTGCTGGCTGGGCGCCAGGCTGTCCGGGTCGACCAGGCAGCGGTAATCCCCTTCGCCCACTACCTGTCGACTCAGCCTGCGTTCGGCAAACCCGCCCGCGGTGATCGCCAGGTCCAGGCTACGGTCAAGCAGGGCCGCGGCGACGATCTGGCTGTGGGTCTGGCGGAAGATCACCCGCAGCTTGGGCGCACAATCGGCGATGGCTTCCATCAACCGACGGGCGTAAGCAATTTCGAAGTCATCGGATAAACCCAGGACCACTGAACGCCCTTGGTAGTCGAGATTGTCCGGATGGACCATGGCCAGGCTTTGTCGGCAGCGGTCCAGCGCTTCGCTGATCACCGGTTTGAGCTGATTGGCGCGCAACGTCGGTGCCAGGCCGCGGCCGGTGCGCACAAATAATGGGTCGCCATACACGTCGCGCAAACGTCGCAGGCCTGCGCTGATCGCCGACTGAGTAACGCCCAGGCGCAACGCGGCGCGGCTGGCACTGGACTCGTCGTGCAGGGCTTCGAAGGTTTTCAGCAGGTTCAGGTCAACCTGGGCGATATTCATTTGGCTCATATCATTCAGCATTGAAGTGGGCTTTATTCATGATCACGGCTGATCGGAGAATGGGCAACCCCCCTTATTTGGAGTGATCGTGATGCCCCTTTCTACCGTGGCTGCCTTGCAAATCGGTGCCTTGCCAGAAGGCAAAGCGCAAACCATGGCGCAAATCCTGAGCTATGAGCACGAGATTCTGCGCAGCGGTGCGCAATTGGTGGTGATGCCTGAAGCCTTGCTGGGCGGCTATCCCAAGGGCGAAAGCTTCGGCACGCAGCTGGGTTATCGCTTGCCGGAGGGGCGCGAAGCCTTTGCCCGTTATTTTGCCAACGCCATCGACGTGCCGGGCGTCGAGACGCAAGCGCTGGCCGGGTTGTCTGCCCGCACCGGTGCCAGCCTGGTAATCGGCGTGATCGAGCGCAGTGCCAGCACGTTGTATTGCACGGTGCTGTATTTCGAGCCGAACGGCGGGCTGGTTGCCAAGCACCGCAAACTGATGCCCACCGGCACCGAACGGCTGATCTGGGGCACGGGCGATGGTTCGACCTTGCCGGTGATCGACACCGCTGTAGGCCGGATCGGTGGGGCGGTGTGCTGGGAAAACATGATGCCGCTGCTGCGCACCGCGATGTACGCCAAGGGCGTGGACGTGTGGTGCGCGCCGACCGTGGACGAACGCGAAATGTGGCAGGTGAGCATGCGCCATGTCGCCCATGAAGGGCGCTGCTTTGTGGTCAGCGCCTGCCAGGTGCAGGCCTCGCCTGCGGCGCTCGGCGTGCAAGTGGCCAATTGGCCGTCAGACCGTGCGTTGATCGCGGGCGGCAGTGTGATTATCGGGCCGATGGGCGATGTTCTGGCCGGGCCGTTGGTGGGAGAGGCCGGGTTATTGACCGCGCAGATCAATACCGAGGACCTCGTCCGGGCACGTTATGACTATGACGTGGTGGGGCATTACGCGCGGCCGGATGTGTTTGAGCTGGTCGTGGATGAGCGCGCCAAACCCGGCGTGCGCACCCTCACCGAGTGAAGCCGGTCAAGCCGCAGGCGCCGGCAAGCCTGGCGCCTACGGCGTGGCAGGTAGCGTGTTGAGCCACTCTTCGCGGGTTATTTCCCAAATGTCGCGCGCGAAGGTGCCTTCCACAAACCGACCTTCCTGCGACCTGATCAAGCGCATGCCGGTGCGCTCGGATATCCGCCGTGAGCCAATATTGGGCGCCGCCTTGGGCACACGCAGCACGGGGCGTTTGAGTACCTCGAACCAGTACTCGGTCACCGCCGCACTGGCTTCGGTCATCAAGCCCTGGCCTTGCCATTGCGGGCCCAGCCAGAAGCCGCGGTTATCGTCCGGTTCGTCCATCAGGCTGATAGTGCCGATCAACTGCTCCGGTGCAGTTTTGAGGCGGATCGACCAATGCCGCTGCTCGCCCCGTGCCATGGCCGGCAAGGCGACCTGTTCCAGGTAGCAACGCGCGCCATCGGCCGGGTAGGGCCAAGGCACTGCGGCGTTGAGGTAGCGCACCACGTCCCAATGCGCAAACTGCCGCTGGATGGCCTCGGCATCCGCAAGCACCAGCGGACGCAGGATCAGTCGTGGGGTCAACAGTACCGGTTGGCGGGCCATCACCAGGTCGCCGTGTTCGGCAGGTCCAGCGTGCCGCGCTCGACAAAACGCTGGGTGCCAAACAGGCCACCCGCCAGTTTGCCGCGCAGCACATAGGGCAGGTTGTTCAAGCTTTGGGTCTGGCTCAGGCCCAGGGTCTGGCGCAATACGGAAAACGCCGAAACGCTCACCGGCACACTCAGCACGGTTTCAGAAAACCGTGGGATCGAGCCGGACTGGTCACTGACCCCGGACGCCAACGGCCGGCCATTGACGTCCAGATCCAGGGCTACGCCGCTGTAGTCGATCGCCGTTTCATTCGGGTTTTGCACCCGCAGTTTCACCGCAAATCGTACTTCCAGGTCCTGGCTTTGCAGCGGCTCGATGCCGACCACGCTGATGTTGACCGGGTCGCGATTGGGGAACAGCGCACAGGCGCTCAAGGTCAGCAGCAGTAACGATAGAACCATGAGCTTGCGCATTTAAAGGTGCTCCTATTTCGTGACGTCCGGGTCCTGCATGACCTTGAGGGTAGAGGACTCCGGATCAAATTCATCTTCTTCCAGCTCTATGAACTCTTCGGGCAGGAAAATGTTCAGCAGGATTGCACAGAACGCGCCCACCGTGATCGGCGACTCGAAGATGTTGTGCAGCGCCTTGGGCAGGTCGCGCAGCACTTCCGGCACGGCGGCCACACCCAGGCCCATGCCCAGGGAAATCGCCACGATCAGCACATTGCGCCGGTGCAGTCCGGCCTCGGCAAGAATCTTGATCCCGGCCACGGCCACGGTGCCGAACATGATCAGGGTGGCGCCGCCGAGCACCGGCTTGGGCATCAATTGCAGCACCGCGCCGATCATCGGGAACAGCCCCAGCAGCACCAGCAGGCCGGCGATGAAATACGCCACGTAGCGGCTGGCCACGCCGGTCAACTGGATCACTCCGTTATTCTGCGCGAAGGTCACCATCGGCAGGCTATTGAAGGTGGCGGCCATGGCCGAGTTGAGGCCGTCCGCCAGCAGGCCCGACTTGATGCGTTTGATATACAGCGGGCCCTTGACCGGTTGTTGCGAAATCATCGAGTTGGCAGTCAAGTCGCCAGCGGCTTCCAAAGGCGAAATCAGGAAGATCACCGCCACCGGGATAAACGCCACCCAATCAAACGAGAAACCGTACTTGAACGGCACCGGCACGCTGATCAGCGGCACTTGAGGCAGGGCTGCCAGATCGACCCGGCCCATCCACCAGGCCACCACAAAACCCAGCGTCAGGCCGATCACGATCGAACCCAGGCGCAGGAACGGGTTGCTGAACCGGTTGAGGACCACAATAGTCAGCAGCACCAGCGCCGCCAGGCCCATGTTGCCGGCCGCGCCCAAATCGCTGGAGCCGTAACCGCCGGCCATGTCGGTGACCGCCACTTTGATCAGCGACAAGCCCATCAACGTAATGATGGTGCCGGTCACCACCGGGGTGATCAGCTTGCGCAACTTGCCGATGAACTGGCTCAGCACCACTTCGATAAAGGCTGCGAAAAAGCAGATACCAAAGAGCGTCGAGAGAATTTCATCGGTGCCGCCGCCTCGGGCCTTGACCATAAAGCCGGCGCTGAGAATCACGCTGATAAACGAAAAGCTGGTGCCCTGCAGGCACAACAGGCCCGAACCGATCGGGCCGAACGTGCGCGCCTGCACAAACGTGCCGAGCCCGGACACGAACAGCGCCATGCTCACCAGGTACGGCACTTCGCTTTCAAGGCCCAGCACGCCGCCGACGATCAAGGTGGGGGTAATGATGCCGACGAAACTGGCGAGCACATGTTGCAGTGCGGCAAAAATCGCCGCAGTAAAGTGCGGGCGATCTTCCAGGCCGTAGATCAGGTCGGATTTATAGCGGGGGCGAGGGGTTTGAGTGTCAGACAAAATACAGGCCCGTTAGGGAAAGGGGCGCGCAGGATGCCAGAAAGTGCCGGCCGTCAGAAGTGTGTAAAAATATTTCGAAACATCCTGCATTAAATCCCGGCACCTGCCGATACCCTGTTCAAGCCCACCCAACTCTTATAACAGTGGTGCCCAAAGATCAGAGCGGTGCGTTGGCGCCGACTGATCGTGTCGCGGCAGGGACGCTCGCCCACTATCTCTCGAGAGCAGCCTATGTCCCTTCGTAATCTGAATATTGCCCCGCGCGCGTTCCTCGGTTTTGCGTTCATTGCGTTGCTGGTCGTGATCCTTGGCGTATTTGCCGTCAACCGCATGACACAGATTCGCCAGTCTTCCCTGGACATGGGGACCAACCAGTTACCCAGCGTGAAATTTCTCGGCAACATGACGGAAAATGTCCTGCGCTTGCGTATCTTGTCGTTCCGGATATTGATCAACCGTGAGCCCGCCGCCCTCGAGGAAGCCAAGACCCGCGTAGCGGTGTTGGTCGACAAGGTCAAGCAGGCCCAGAGTGCTTACGCGGTCATGCCGGCAGGCCCGGAAGAGGCGGCGCTTTACAAAACCTTCGCCGCCACCCTCGACAATTACTTCGCGGCGCAGGCCGAGATGATGTCGCTGTCGCAGCAGAACAAAGTCGACGAAATGCGCAGCCTCATCAATACGCGGATCAAGGACGGTACGGATCTGATGGGCGAGCAGCTGAACAAACTGATCGCGATCAACAGCGCCGATGCCGACCAGGCCGGGCGGGATGCTGAAGGCAGCTACCAACAGGCCGTCAGCGGCATCATCATCGTTTCGGTGGTGGCGGCGTTGATGACGGTGTTACTCGCCTGGCTGCTGACCCGCAGCATCGTTGCGCCGCTGCGCAAAGCGGTGCAAGTGGCCGAAACCATCGCCAGCGGTAACCTGACCACGCTCGTCGAAGATGATGGCAAGGATGAACCGGCCCGTCTGCTTGGCGCTTTGTCTGCGATGCAGACCAACCTGCGCCAGACCATCCAGCACATCGCCGGTTCGGCCACGCAACTGGCCTCTGCTGCCGAAGAATTGAGCGCGGTCACCGAGGAAGCCTCCAGAGGCCTGCAACAACAGAACAACGAAATCGACCAGGCCGCCACCGCCGTCAACGAAATGACCGCCGCCGTGGAAGAGGTGGCGCGCAATGCGGTATCCACCTCCGAAGCGTCCAGCCAGTCCAACCAGGCCGCGCGTGAAGGCCGTGATCGGGTAGTGGAAACGGTCGGTGCGATTCAAACCATGACCCAGGACGTGCAAACCACCTCGGTGATGATCGAAGGCCTGGCCACGCAGGGCCGTGACATCGGCAAGGTGCTGGACGTGATCCGCGCGATTGCCGAACAGACCAACCTGCTGGCGCTCAACGCAGCCATTGAGGCAGCCCGCGCCGGTGAAGCCGGGCGTGGCTTTGCGGTGGTGGCCGATGAAGTGCGGGCGCTGGCGCATCGCACCGCGCAGTCGACCCAGGAAATCGAGAAAATGGTCGCCGGCATTCAGACGGGCACCGGCGAAGCGGTGCAGTCGATGCAACAAAGCAATCAGCGCACCCAGACCACCCTGGAAATGGCCCGTGCCGCCGGTGTGGCGCTGGAGCAGATTACGCAGTCGATCAGTTTGATCAACGAGCGCAACCTGGTCATCGCCAGTGCTTCTGAAGAGCAGGCCCAAGTGTCGCGTGAGGTGGACCGCAACCTGGTCAACATCCGCGACCTGGCGACTCAGTCGGCAGCCGGCGCCAACCAGACCAGCGCCGCCAGCCACGAGCTGTCGCGCCTGGCGGTGGATTTGAACGCGATGGTGGCGCGGTTCGTGATCTGATGATCGAAGAGCGTTGGGTGTGTGTTGCGCCCTGTTTTCGCTCAGATTTCGCAACCACCCAGGCACCGACCTGAGGGGCGCAAGCACAAGCAGAGCGGCTTTACTGTGGGAGCGGGCTTGCTCGCGAAGGCAGTAGTTCAGTCAGCTCATGTGTCACTGACATACCGCTTTCGCGAGCAAGCCCGCTCCCACAAGGTGACCGCGTTCAACTGCCAGTAGCGCAGTGCTTGGCTTTTCTGTGGGAGCTGGCTTGCCTGCGATGCAGGCACCTCGGTGTATCAGGTACACCACGCTGATGCTATCGCAGGCAAGCCAGCTCCCACCTTTGATTGAGTACAACGAGCAGCACCCATCTACGTGATGCACTGCGATCCAACTGTGGGAGCGGGCTTGCTCGCGAATGCGGTGTTTCAGTCAGCTCATGTATCACTGGCACACTGCTTTCGCGAGCAAGCCCGCTCCCACAAGGTGACCGCGTTCAACTGCCAGTAGCGCAGTGCTTGGCTTTTTTGTGGGAGCTGGCTTGCCTGCGATGCAGGCACCTCGGTGTATCAGTGACACACAGTTGATGCCATCGCAGGCAAGCCAGCTCCCACCTTTGACCGAGTACAATCGAGCAGCACCTATCTACCTGATGCACTGCGATCCAACTGTGGGAGCGGGCTTGCTCGCGAAGGCGGTGGTTCAGTCAGCTCATGTGTCACTGACATACCGCTTTCGCGAGCAAGCCCGCTCCCACAAGTTGTCCGAGTTCAACTGCCAGCACCGCAGTGCTTGGTTTTTTTGTGGGAGCTGGCTTGCCTGCGATGCAGGCACCTCGGTGTATCAGGTACACCGGGTTGATGCTATCGCAGGCAAGCCAGCTCTCACCTTTGATTGTGTTCAGCCTTCAAGGTCAGGTCGGCTGTCAGGCCGCCTCGGCTGTGCTTTTGCTTCTACCACTCAGGTCGGCTACTAGGCCGCCGTGCTTTGCTTTTGATTTTGATCTCAGGCGCCCCGTTAAACCACGCTGGCCGAACGCAGGCTTGAATCCGTGGGTAATCCGGCAGGACGCCGGGTTAGCCGTGTTGGGCCATGGATGGCCCGTCACGGCGGCCCACGGATTCAAGCCGGAGTGAGGGCACACCGAGCCTAAGCGAGGTGCCGAGTGGTGGGGCAAGAGCCCTTTGGTTACTTTGGGGCTTTTCCAAAGTGACCCGCCGTGAGGGCGGAACCCAAAGCGGCCATCCCCCAAACAACGGATAATCACCCGGCCAAACCCAGCCCCCGCGCTCACACCTCACCCACCACAACCCAACGCGCTTCACGGGCAGCCACACGAATCGCCGTTGCCAACTGCTCAACCGCCCATGCCCCCTCAAAGTCAGTGCCCCCCGCGCCTTGCCCCGCCAGCGCCATGATCAATTCGTGCACCTCCAGCGTTTTCAACTCGTTGTACCCCAGTTGATGCCCGGCCGCCGGGCTGAACGCGGCATAGCCGGGCAGGGCAGGGCCGGCCAGCAGCCGTTGGAAACCGTCCTGGCCGAGCCGACACACCCGCAGTTCATTCAAGCGCTCCTGATCGAACGCCAGCGTGCCTCGCGTGCCGCTGATTTCAAAACTCAGGTGGTTCTTGTAGCCGTGCTTGAGCCAGCTGCTGCTCACCGTGCCGCGCGCGCCGTTGGCAAAGCGCAAGAGTGCGTGCACCTGGTCATCCACCGCGATGGGTTTACGGTCGCTGCTGCCGTAGACGACCGGGCGTTGGGCGTGGACGGTCTGGGTGTCGGCGCACACGCTGTGCACCTCACCGACCAAGTAGCGCGCCATCGACAGCAAATGACTGCCCAAATCCGCCAAGGCGCCGCCGGCATGTGCCACGTCACAGCGCCACGACCACGGTGAGGCCGGGTCGGCCATGAAGTCTTCGCTGAACTCGCCCTGGAAACTGATGATTTCGCCCAGTTCGCCGTCGGCAATCATCTGCCGCGCCAGGCTGATCATCGGGTTGTGCTGATAGTTGTAGCCCACCCGCGTGACCACGCCGGCCGCACTTGCGGCGCGGCGCATGGCTTCGGCCTGCTGCAGGCTGACCGCCAGCGGTTTTTCGCAATACACCGCCTTGCCCGCTGCAATCGCCGCCATGGCCATGGGGTAATGCAAGTGATTGGGCGTGGTGATGGCCACGACATCAACGGTGGGGTCATCTATCAGCGCCTGCCAGTCGCCGTGGGCCTGGGCAAACCCCCAGGCGGTAGCGCAACGCTGTGCGCGTTCGGTGTCGGCATCGGCCAAGGTGGCCAGGTTGAGGTGTACCGGCAGTTCGAATACCGCGCGGGCATTGTTGAACGCCAAGGCATGGGCGCGCCCCATGAAGCCCGTGCCGATCAGGCCGATTCCGAGTTCACGCATAGCGGTGGTCCTTTGGATTATTGTTTTCAGGACGCGTATTAATGGAATAAATATTCTCTAAATTCAAGAGATGGAATAAATATTCATTAATCAGCCTGGGTAATGCACTCATATTCAGGCCATCGTCATAGCCCGCCAGTTAACAAAAGATAACGTAGCGCCGATTGTCAGACGATTCGAAAGCCCGATAGGATGGCCCCTGCTTCCTTCAGGCGCTCTAGATTGCAGGTTTCAGAGGCCGGCAAGGCAAGATGACCTAACAATAATAAATCGGGAGAAAGGTCTATGAGTGAGCCTGTCATGGGTTGGGTTGTTTGCCGCCCGCGCGCCGCACGCAAGGTTGCGATGCTGGCTACAGCGCTCTCGCTGCTGGGGGTGTTGTCGACACCCGTGCTGGCAGCCGATGAAACCGGCGCACCGCCGGCATTTGCGATTCAATCCCCCAAGGCCGCCAGAGGCCTGATGATCGACGTAGTGCACGCCGGCTCCCGTCTGGTGGCGGTCGGTGATCGCGGGCACATCCTCTATTCCGATGACCAGGGCAGCACCTGGACCCAGGCCAAAGTGCCGACTCGGCAACTGCTGACGGCGGTGTTTTTCGTCGATGAAAAACACGGCTGGGCTGTCGGCCACGACGCACAGATTCTTGCAAGCGCCGATGGCGGCGCCACCTGGACCCAGCAATACCAAGACCTCAAACGCGAAGCCCCCTTGCTCGACATCTGGTTCAAGGATGCCGAGCACGGCCTGGCCGTGGGCGCCTACGGTGCGTTGATCGAAACCACCGACGGCGGCAAAACCTGGGCAGACGTCAGCGACCGCCTCGACAACGAAGACCAGTTCCACCTCAACGCCATCGCCTCTATCAAGGACGCCGGGCTGTTTATCGTCGGTGAGCAGGGCAGCATGTTCCGCTCCAGTGACGACGGCCAGACCTGGGAAAAGCTCGAAGGCCCGTACCAGGGCTCGCTGTTTGGCGTGATCAGTACCGCTCAACCCCACACCCTGTTGGCCTATGGCCTGCGCGGCAATCTCTACCGTTCCACGGACTTTGGCAGCACCTGGGAACAGGTTGAGCTGAACGCGGCGCGAGGTGCCCTGGAATTCGGCTTGTCCGGCGCCACGTTGCTCGACGACGGTTCGCTGGTGGTGGTCGGCAACGGCGGCAGCGTGGTGGTCAGCCATGACGACGGGCAGACCTTCAGCGTGTTCAACCGCCCAGACCGCATTTCACTCTCGGCGGTCACCGCGGCGGGCAACGGCAACTTGATTCTGGTCGGGCAGGGTGGCGTGCGTGTGGCCTCCGCCGCCGGTGCAGAGCTCTCAAAATAATAAGAAGGCGGGGTTTCAATGAGCAGTCATCACAACGATAAAGCGACCTTTCTTGAGCGCCTGATTTTCAACAACCGCCCGGCAGTGATCGTTATCTGCCTGCTGGTGAGCATTTTTCTGTTCTGGCAGGCGACGTTGATTCGCCCGTCCACCAGTTTTGAAAAGATGATCCCGCTCAAGCACCCCTTCATCGAAAAGATGATGGAGCATCGCAATGACCTGGCCAACCTGGGCAACACGGTGCGCATCTCCGTGGAAGCCAAGGACGGTGACATCTTCACCAAGGAATACATGGAGACCCTGCGCCAGATCAACGACGAGGTGTTCTACATCTCCGGCGTCGACCGCTCGGGCCTCAAGTCGCTGTGGAGCCCCAGCGTGCGCTGGACCGAGGTCACCGAGGAAGGCTTTGCCGGCGGCGAAGTGATCCCGCAGAGCTACAACGGCTCGCCGGAAAGCCTCGACCAGTTGCGCAACAACGTGCTCAAGTCCGGCCAGGTGGGGCGCCTGGTGGCCAACGACTTCAAGTCGAGCATTGTCGACATCCCGCTGCTGGAGTCCTACCCGGACCCACAGGACCAGGGCAAGTTGCTGGCCCTGGACTACCGCAAGTTTTCCCACGAACTTGAAGACAAGATCCGCGACAAGTTCGAAGCACAAAACCCCAACGTCAAGATTCACATCGTCGGGTTTGCCAAGAAGGTCGGCGACCTGATCGACGGCCTGGTGATGGTGGTGATGTTCTTCGGCATCGCATTTGTCATCACCCTGATTCTGCTGCTGTGGTTCACCAACTGCCTGCGCAGCACCGTCGCGGTATTGAGCACCACGCTGGTGGCAGTGGTCTGGCAGCTCGGCCTGATGCACTTTTTCGGCTTCGGCCTCGACCCGTATTCGATGCTGGTGCCGTTCCTGATCTTTGCCATCGGTATTTCCCACGGCGTGCAGAAGATCAACGGCATTGCGCTGCAATCCAGTGAGGCGGACAACGCGCTGACCGCCGCCCGACGCACATTCCGGCAATTGTTTTTGCCGGGGATGATCGCGATTCTCGCCGACGCGGTGGGCTTTATCACATTGCTGATCATCGACATCGGCGTGATCCGCGAGCTGGCCATCGGCGCCTCCATCGGCGTGGCGGTGATTGTGTTCACCAACCTGATCCTGCTGCCGGTGGCGATCTCCTACGTAGGCATCAGTAAACGCGCCATCGCCAAAAGCAAGAAAGATGCGCACCGCGAACACCCGTTCTGGCGCCTGCTGTCCAAATTCGCCAGCGCCAAGGTCGCGCCGGTGTCCATCCTGCTGGCACTGATCGCCTTCGGTGGCGGTCTCTGGTACAGCCAGAACCTGAAGATCGGCGACCTCGACCAGGGCGCGCCGGAACTGCGCCCGGACTCGCGCTACAACAAGGACAACAACTTCATCATCAACAACTACTCCACCAGCTCCGACGTGCTGGTGGTAATGGTCAAGACCCGTGCCGAAGGCTGCTCGCGCTACGAAGCCATGGCGCCTATCGACCAGTTGATGTGGAAGATGCAGAACACCGAAGGCGTGCAGTCGGCAATCTCGTTGGTGACCGTGTCCAAGCAGATGATCAAGGGCATGAACGAGGGCAACCTGAAATGGGAAACCCTGTCGCGCAACCCCGACGTGCTGAACAACTCCATTGCCCGCGCCGACGGCCTGTACAACAACAATTGCTCGCTCGCGCCGGTGCTGGTGTTCCTCAACGACCACAAGGCCGAAACCCTCGACCGCGCAGTGCATGCGGTGCAGGATTTTGCCAAGGAAAACAACAGGGACGGCCTGGAATTCATCCTTGCCGCCGGCAACGCCGGGATCGAAGCGGCGACCAATGAGGTGATCAAAGAGTCGGAACTGACCATCCTCATCCTGGTGTACCTGTGCGTGGCGACCATGTGCATGATCACCTTCCGCTCGTGGGCCGCCACCCTGTGCATCGTGCTGCCGCTGGTGCTGACCTCGGTGCTGGGCAACGCGTTGATGGCGTTCATGGGCATCGGCGTCAAGGTCGCGACCCTGCCGGTGGTGGCGCTGGGCGTGGGGATTGGCGTGGACTACGGCATTTACATCTACAGCCGTCTGGAAAGCTTCCTGCGCGCCGGCCTGCCACTGCAAGAGGCCTACTACCAGACGCTCAAGTCGACCGGCAAAGCCGTGCTGTTCACCGGCTTGTGCCTGGCCATCGGCGTGTGCACCTGGATCTTCTCGGCCATCAAGTTCCAGGCCGACATGGGCCTGATGCTGACCTTCATGCTGCTGTGGAACATGTTCGGCGCGCTGTGGCTGCTGCCGGCGCTGGCACGGTTCCTGATCAAGCCTGAAAAACTCGCGGGGCAGAAGGGCAACTCGCTGTTTGCACACTAAGCCCGACACCGTCGCGCAGTGCCGCGTGGCAAGGGCGCAATGCCCTTGCCACACGGCCTGTCAGGTTAGGAAGTGGCCCAGCGCAAAGCACAGGGCCCGGCGTCAGCGCGGTGCCCGTGGCACTGGCGCGATGGCCAGGAACAACTGATCCACGGGCGGCGTAATCAGCACATACAGAATGTGGGTCAACAGTTCGCCGCCGGGTTCCGTGCGGGTATGAAGGTCGGCCTGGACATGCTGCTTGAGCAGGTCCTTCTGCGTGTACTTGCGCTGTTCCGGCAGCTTCAGGTGGGCACGTGTGTAGTGGGCGGGCAGGGCGTCGGCATGGGCGTAATGAAAGTGCGCATACCACAACACCACCGGCGGTTTCTTGGCCTTGTCGTACACCGCGTACTCGGTGAAGAAGTCGCCGCTGAGGGTCGGGCGCTGCGGGTCGGCCAGGCTGGTCAGGTTGATGTCGATCTGTTTTTGTTCCCACAGGTAATTGAGGCTCTCCTGGGTCGGCCATTGTCGTTTGTACGCCGCACTGCACACGCGCTGCGCCAGACGGCTGATGTCCCTGGCGTGTGCCCGGTATTCATCGATCAGGCGTTGCACCGCGGTTTTCTGCGCCAGATGGTCGCGTGCCAACTCATCGGCCAAGGCCGTGAGTTTTCCGGCGTGGGCCATGAGCAATTCATTCCAGTCACCCGGGTCGACGTGTTGACGGGTCAACGGCGAGTCGAGTTTTTGCTGCTCGGCCGTGATCAGTTGTTCAATGCCTTTGCGTTGTTCGATCAGCGCCTGGGCCAGGCCTTTGAGGGTGGCCAGTGAGCGAACCTGGGCTGTGCCGGCCGGGGCCGCCGGGTCCTTCGCGGTCGTGGCCCAACCGTCTGCGTGTTGGCTGAACGAGGCAATGGTTTCACCGGTCAAGGCGTCGGTGAGGGTCAGTTGCTCCTGGCTGTGCTGTGCATCGGCAGGCTTGAGCTCACCGATGAGGTAGGCTTTTTTGCGGGTTTTAAATACCCGTTTGGCCGGGTTTTTGGGACGCAGGGTTTTCGACAAGGGCAGCACGACGTCCAGCTCTTCCTGTTTGCGTACCACCGCTTCAAGTTCGCTTTGCGCAAGCGCCTGGGCAAATTCAAGGCCTGTCAGCAGGCGTTCGGCCTCCGGGCGCAGGCGCCCGGGGTTGAGCGCCTTGAGGGCACGAATCGCATCCTCATGACGGCGGTACCGGTCAAGGACCGTCTCATACACATTACGTTGCTCGGCCAGCGGGTATTCGGCACCGCTGCGCACTTCGACGTGAGACTGCAGGGCTTGGGCCAGGTCGCTTTGTTCAAGCCGGTTGAGGTAAAAGTCCTCCTGGGGTGGCAATCGTCGGTCGGCCGTCGCCACGCTGGCGGCGGCGAGGTAATTGAGCGCATTGAGCCTCAGGTTGTTGGCGAAAAAATTCTGCGGGTATTGGATCTGCGTCAGGCATTCCTGGCGGATCACACGGCCCGCCACCGAGTCCTGTTCCAGTTGTTCGAGCGTATGCTCCATGACCGCCGCGACCTCGGCCATGTGCTCGCGGATATTGGCCGATTCAACCGTGTTGCGGATGTATTCGTCGTAGACGGTGGTGTCTCCCAGCAGGTTGTCGACAAACATCCTGCGTGCCATCTGCGCCATGGGCTCGCCCGCGCTGGAAAAACGCATGGCGTTCAACCGGTCCAACAACAACGTCTGGATGGCCGACTGCTGGTTCCATAGGGTCCCCAGGATTTTTGCCCGGTCATGCACGTGCACGCCGGCGCCGCCGACCCTTTCCAGCTCCTGGCCCACCTTGACCATTTCCAGGCGTGGGGGCAGGGACTGGGCAAATTGGTCTTCGAGGTTCTGCAGCAGAATCTGAAACTCGGTGCGTCGCTGCTGGTGGTTCAGGGTCTCCTGCTGGTGCCGCGCCGTCAGGGCCGGCTGTTGCTCCGGCGTCGCTTTTTGCAGAAGATTCCAGACCAGTTGCACGGTTTTGCGTTGGTTTTTCAAGGCGGTGGCGGCAGATAACATCTGCTCCATGGAGGCCAGAAAGGGCGCCATCAAATGGGTTATTTGCGTATTGAGTGCCTGCCCGCGTGCGAGCAGCGCGTTTTTTCTACGCTGGTTCTCCTCGCGCAAGGCCGCCATCCGCTTGGGGCCACCGCCCACCAGCTTGAGGCCGCGGTCCAATGTCCAATGGCCTTTTCCATCGGTGCGAAGCTTGATGCCGGGGTGGTCGGTTTTTTCGGGGTGCACGATATACACGTCGCCAAAACCCGGAACGATGCTGGCCCTGAACAGCAAACCACCGATCGAGGCATGCCAGACCCCATTGAGGTTATACAAACCCAGGTGACGCCCGGCGCTAACCTGCGCAGGTAGGGGCTGTGGCCAGGCCAGGCTGAATGCCCGCAGTTTTTCCAGCAGCGCTGCCGATGCTGCGTCGCTGGCCAGCGAATGATCGAAATCCACCAGCGTGCGGCCACCGCCGGGCGGTTCGCAAGGCAGGCCGACCGTGCCACGTTCAATGATCGCCGGCTGGCTGGTTGCCGCGCCCAACGCTGCACGCCGCAACGCCGGGAACATGGGCAAGGCTTCGTCCCGTACAGGGTGCACCGGCGCCGCCGTGAGCGAGCCGTGATGCACCAGCAGCAAAGCGATGTTTTGCAGCAGATCGACCCACGCCAGCGCCTGCGTCTGAGGGTCGTCACTTTCCAGCGCCGGCACATCGTGCGTCAGGCCCTGCACCAGTTGCATCAGCCAGCCGATTGCCGCCAGTGGCCCGCGCACGGCCATCAGCAGGGTATTGAAGCCCAGCTGCATACCTTCCAGGATCAACGCCCAGCGGCTCTCGCTATTGGACGTGGACTCGCGCTCAGCCTGCGCCAGCAGTTGCCGAGTCTCGCAGCCGAACAGGTACTCCATGAGGCTGCAATTGTTCAGGGCCTGGAGGATTTCGTCGCTGCTCTGGTCGCCAGCGGCGGCCAACTGCGCAGGTTCAGGCACGCGCGGCAGCGGGTCGAATTCCGAGCCCAGGCCGACCCGCACGTAGTGAGGCTGGGTAAACCCACCGTTGCTGTAGATGGCTCTGGCCGATTCCGGCAACCAGGTCAAAACGCTGTCCTGCAACGCGCCGGGCCGTACGAGGGCGGCCAGCAGGCTGTCGCGACTGGCAAACTCCAGCAGCGAGTCGCGATAGGCCGGCCGATACAGCAGGTGCGGGCCTCGTTGCGTATCGAGGGGCTCGATGATGAACATGTTTTGCACCACGTCCGCCGTGGCGCCGGGCTTGCGCACCAAGGCCAGCACCCGCATGACGATGCTTTCGCCGTCGACCTGGCGCCCCGTGGAGGCCGGGTTCAGCACGGCATTCACCCACAGGATGCCGCGCGGTGTCAGGCCAGCTTCGCCTTTGAGCCTGTGCTCCAGCGCTTGAGTTTTCAGCTGCACCGGCCGTTGCTGTTCGAACAGGCGCTTGCGTTTTTGCGCGGCCTCGGTATCGCCGAGCAGCTCCTGGCGCAGGTAAAGAGGGTAATTTTTGCCGATGTCGACACGCTGGACCAGTTGGCGAATGGCGTCGGCTGTCAGCCAGGCTTCGATTGCCCGACCGGTGCGGTGGCTGAGTGTCATGCGGCCATTGGGCGCGCCCGAGAGGTTTTTAAGGGCCAGATCCACCAGGCTCAGGGTCACCGGTTCGACATAACCGCCGGCCAGGGTGCCCACCGCCACGTGAAAGGTCAGTTGCAGATCGTCGGCGTGGTAGCCACTCGATCGAGCGGCAGCGTCGCAGGCGCGTTGGCCACCCAGGGCGACGCTGCGATCCAGGCACAGTTGGTGGTTCAAATGTTCGGTTGCATAGCTGCGCAAGGTTTCCAGGCTGTCGAAATCCGAATCGCCAAGGGTCAAGCGGCGGATGCCGGCCTGTTCAAGCAGGCACTCACGGTAAGCAAGGCGCTCGGCCGCGCTGGCGTGCTGCAGCCAGGCGGGCAGGGCTGCGCGGATCGAATTCAGGGTTGCCAGCGGTGTGGTGGTCGAGGGGCTGAAGACTTGCGCCGGGTTTGTAGCGGCAGCAAACCGCAGTTCCAAGGTCTGCACGCTGGACCCGGCCGGGAGCTCAATGGCCGCGAGAGCCTCCAGTTGTCCCTCAAGTATGAGCGCGGCTTGCGCCTCGAAAATATTGCCGTCGGGCTCGTACTGCTTCCAGGTGATGCGCTGCGCGCGAAAACGCTGCTGCAGGTGCATTCCCCAGGCCTGGCCGAAGGCCTCGAGGTCGGCGTACGCCTCGATCTGCCCCGATACGCGGCACAGCAACACCTGCGTCGGGGCGACCACCAACACATCGCTGGCTTGCAGGGTGAGTCGGCTGCCTGCCTGCTCCAGAACGGTTTCCAGGGTATAGGCACGCACGGCCTTCTGCGGCCAGGGGCGTTGGGCGCGCGTACTGCGCTCGGGGTAACGGGCCAGTGTGAGGAGCGTATCGAGCTGTCGTGCCAGGCTCCCTGGCTGGCGAATGGCCGAGTCGAGCAGCGCGCCGTGCAGCACGCGGGCCAGCCACTGCCAGCGGCTGCCGCCGGCCTCCGTGTCCTGGCTCCAGTAGGCTGCCAAGGCGTCTTGAAAGGCGATGCTCAGAATCAGCGGCAGTTCTCTGATAACGGTTTCGATGACTGCCAGGTCATAGCCGTGCGGGCCATTGGCCTCAAAGCTCAGTCGGGTTCCCGTGGCGTCGCCCAGGTAGCAGTCCAGGCCGTAGCGCATGGACACATCGGGAAAGCTGCCATCGGCCAGGTGACTGAGCGCCACCTCCAGCAGCGGGAGCAAGCTGCGTCCGCCGCCGTCACGGGGTATGGCCAGGCGCAGGTCAGCGAGCGCAGAGCGCAGCGGCGGGTATTTTTCCTTCAAGTGGTCGGCCAGCAACTGCGCAGTGACTGAGCGCAGCGTCGGGCGAGTGAGAAACCGGGCTTCAACCGCTTGTCGGGCCGGGTGTGCAGCAGGGACGGTGTTCGGGTCTGTCATGGGTATTCCTTTACAGGGGAGCAAAACGCGCCCCAGCAAAGTAATGCGCTGCGTCGCCCGGAGGCGGTAGCCCGTTATGGCCTTAGGTGCAGGCAGCAAACTGGCCTATCATTAGCGCTTTGAACCTGATGAAAGACTGTGATGACTGATAATTTGCCTGCCGTCCTGAAGACTTCCGACATGCTTGAAATCGATGGCCTGCATGCCTTTGATTTCACCTTTGATGAACAGGCCTTGCTGATCACTGCCATGGACGGCCGTGCTGAAAAACGCTGGCGTTTCAGCCTGGAGCAGGTGCAGGCCGCCACCTTCGATGACACCTTGCAAAGCTGGACCCTTACCGGTGATTCGGGCGAGCACCGCCTGATCTGCATGAGCGCTTTCACCGGCAACAATAACGACGAGGATGAAGCGGATGATGATGCGTAAATTCTGGCCCCTGCTGATGGCGGGCAGTGTCGGTGCCATGTCTGTGCAAGCCGCCCAGGCAGACACCTACGAACTGCTGGTGGGCAGCTACACCGCCGGTACCAGCGAGGGTATCTACCGCCTGCAGTTTGACAGCCGTACCGGTCAATTCAGCGGCAAGCCGGTACTGGCCGCGAAGGCGGCCAACCCGTCGTGGCTGACGATCTCCAAAGACCAGAAGTATTTGTTCGTGGTCAACGAGAACGGCCCGGGCCAGAAAGACCCGGTCGGCCGCGTCAGCAGCTACAGCATTGACCCGCAGAACCATCAATTGACCCTGATCAACCAGGTGCAGAGCCTGGGCAATGAACCCACCCATTCCAGCCTTGCCGCTGATGGGCGTTACCTGTTCGTTGCCAACTATTCGGTACTCGAAGATCCGGGTGGCAGCCTCGCAGTCCTGCCGGTTGACGCCGCTGGCAAGCTGTCGGCGCCGGTGCAACTGAGCGGGCATCCGTCCAGCCGGGTAAACCCGGAGCGCCAGGCCTCCAACCATGTGCATTCGGTGGTGTCATCGCCGGACGGCAACTACGTGTTTGTTCAGGACCTGGGCGCCGACAAGGTGTTTGCCTACCACTACGACCCCAAGGCCAACCCTGAACTGCCGCTGACCCCGGCCAACCCTGCCGCCGTGCCAATGCCACCGGGCAGCGGCCCGCGTCACTTGCTGTTCAGCGCGGATGGCAAGCATGCCTGGCTGACCACCGAGATGAGCGCTCAGGTCGCCGTGTTCGATTACAACGACGGCAAGCTCAGCCAGACCCAACTGGTCGATTTTGCTGCCGGGCAGCCGGTGGCCGACAAGGCCGGTGCGGCGCTGCACGCCTCCAGCGACGGCAAATTCCTGTACGTGAGCAACCGCGGCACCGCGAACCAGATGCTGGTGTTCAGCATCGACCCGGCCACCGCGCACCTCAAGGAACTGCAGCGCCGCTCCGTGGAAGGTGACCACCCGCGCGAGTTCAGCCTGGACCCGAGCGGCAAGTTTTTGCTGATCGCCAACCAGAAAAGCAACGAAATCGTGGTAGTCGAACGCGACCCCAAGACCGGCCTGCTGGGTAAAACCGTGCAGAAATTGCCGATCGATGCCCCCAGTGACCTGAAGTTTCTGGTGCGTCAATAAGCCACAGGCCCCGCCATGCGGGGCCTGACTCGGTGTATTAATTCTATTAATAGCGGCTACTGTTTCAAAGCATTACCAAGGTTCAGCCCTCGGGCGTAAGTTGGGTTCCAAGGCCTTCCCCGGCCACCTAAACCAACGAACACAAGGGTTACCGACATGAACTTGAACCTCTTCTCCATCATCGCCGCTTCCGCTGTTTCCGCCACCGTGGCATTGCCTGCCGCCGCCAGCGTGGAAGTGTCCGGCAAAAAATCCAACACCACGGCCTACACCCAGAAATACCTGCAACAGAGCGCCAACTTCTACGCCGCACTGGATCACAAGACCCAGCACTGAGCGTGAGCTGAGCGACGGTCACATGTGGGAGCTGGCTTGCCTGCGATGAAAGCAACTCGGTGTATCCGTTGGAACGAGTTGTCGGCATCGCAGGCAAGCCTGCTCCCACATTTGATTGTGTTGGGCTCAGGCTTTTGCCATTACCGCGACAAACAGCGCTGATTCCAGAAAACGCTGCAGCCAGGCCTGCAAACGAGGATACGGCGCGCTGGCGAACCACTCGCGGTCCACGTGCGCAAACTGACGCACAAACGGCGCCAGTGCCACATCGGCCAGGCTCAAATGCTCGGCCAGCAAAAACGCCCGATCCGCCAACAAAGCCTCCAGTGCACGCAAAAACACCTCGCCCTCGGCCCGATAATGTTCCATCGGTAGCTCCGGGTAGCGCTCGGCATACTTGTATCGATTCAAGTGATGTTTGAAGGCCTGATCGTTCTCGGCGATCAGTTGCAGCACCCGTGGGTCGCCCTTGAGCAACCAGTCATCAGGGTCGTGCTGCGCCAGGGCCCAGAGCATGATCTCCAGGCTTTCCTCAATGACCCGACCGTCCACACTCAATACCGGCACCGTGCCCTTGGGCGACAGCGCAAGCATGTCGGCCGGCTTGGCTTTCAGGCTCACCTCGACGATCTGCACGGGCACGCCCGCGTAGCGCAACGCCATTCGCGCGCGCATCGCATACGGGCAGCGTCGGAACGAATACAGCAGCGCCTCGCTCACTTGACCTCCAGCGTGCTCAAGCCATTGCCCTGACGCTTGACCTGGATCTGCACCGGAATGCGCTCGTGCATCTCCTGTACGTGGGAAATCACCGCCACCTTGCGGCCCTGGGCCTGCAGACCGTCCAGGGCGTCCATCGCCAATTGCAGCGACTCCGGATCAAGGCTGCCGAAACCTTCGTCGATAAACAGTGACTCGATCTTCAACGTGCTGGACGCCATTGACGCCAGTCCCAACGCCAGCGCCAGCGACACCAGGAAGGTTTCGCCCCCGGACAACGAGTGCACCGAGCGCAGCTCATCGCCCATTTCCGTGTCCATCACCAACAGCCCGAGCATGCTGCCGCCGCGTTTGAGGCGGTAGCGGCGCACCAGTTGGCGCAATTGCACGTTGGCGTGGTGCACGAGCAAGTCCAGGTTGTAGGCCTGGGCGATCTTGCGGAACGTGTCGCCGGTGGCCGAACCGATGAGCGCATTCAGGCGCGCCCAGCGTTGCCATTCTTCATAGGCCTGGGTGATCTGTTCGGCCAGCGCGTGGTTGGCGTCCTGTCGGCGCTGGTCTTCGGCCTGGCGCGCGCGCAGCTCGGCGCAGTGTTTTTCGCCCTCGGCCAATTGTTGGTTGAGCGTGGCCAGGCTGTCATCGAGTTGATCGGCGTCCAGGTTGCCGTTGTGCAAGGCCTGATGCTCGGCGAGGCGTTGCTCGCGTTCGTGCAGCAGCACCTTGGCTTGTTCGACGGCTTTTTCGCTGTGTTGCACCTGCTGGCGCAGCGCGCTGATCTGGCTGTCATCAAAGGCGAGCAAGCGCATAAGCCCCTCGTCATCCAGCTCGGGGTGCAGCGCCCGCCATTCGCCCAGGCGTTCGTCGAGGCTGTGCTGCTCAGCAGTCAGTGCCTGTTGGCGTTCCTGCTGCGCCTTGAGGTCGGCAGCCAGTTGAACAAGGGCATTACGCAGGTCTTGCAGCTGTTGATTGGCGTCGGTTTCGCGCTGACGTGCCTGCGCCACCGCCTGGTCCAGTTGCTGCTGCCACTGCTCAGCGCTGGCGTGATCGCCCAGCAGTGCCGTGAGTTGTGCCTGCGCGGCCTGTCGCTGCGCGGACAACTCGGTGACGTGCTGATGCAAGGCATCCAGTTGCTGCTGGCGATGCTGCTGATGGGTCTGTTCTTTCTCGATGGCCTGTTGACGTTCCTGCTGCTCGGCCAATTCATCGCGCTGATGGCCCAGCTGTTCCAGGCGCTGGCTGACCTGCTGGTCGAGCTGCACAAAGGTCGCGGCCGGTTCGCGGCGCAAGCCTTCGAGGGTTTCGGCGGGCAGCAGGCTGGCGAAGGCATGCAGCTCTTCGTCGAGGCGTTCGCGGTCGTTGGACAGCTCGCGTTGCTGGTCCACCAGCAACTGCCGGGCTTGCTGGCTCGCATCCTGAGCGGCTTGCAACTGCTGCTGCAAACGCCCGGCATTTTGTTGCAGGTTGAGCAGGGCGCCCTGGCGCTGTTCGTCCTGGGTGATGCTTTGCGTCAGTTGCGCCAATTGCTGGGCCAGCCAAGTGCTGCGCTTGGCGGCGTCCTGATTGAACAATGAGCCGCTGAGCGCGTGCGCTTGCAAATTCGACGCCGAGGCATTTTGCGACGTCACCAGTACTTCTTGCTGGCTCAGAAATTCCTTTATCTGCGCATTCACCCCGCCTAGTTCACCGCGCAACTCGATCAGTTTTTGATTGAGGGAATCGACGGCCTTTTGTGCGGTTTGCTCTTCACTTTCGTCATGGCGTCCGAGGCTTTGCAGCAACGCTTCAGGTTGGTGAAAGGGGTGTTCCTGGCTGCCACATACCGGGCAGGGCTGGTCGTCTTGGAGTTTCGCGCGCAATTCTTCAACGCTTTCACTGCGTAGCGTGCGTTGACGCTCCAGCAACTGCTTGGTGACGGTCAGCGCATGTTCGGCTGTAGACAGTTCAACCCGTGCTTGCTGGCCAGATTGGATCAGGCTTTCACGTTGCTGGTGGGCGTCTGCGAGCTTTTGCGTAAGGACGGTGACTTGCTGATCAAGCTGCTGCTGGTTGTCCCACAGGCGCGTCAGGTCTTCAAAGGCGCGTTGCTGCTTGCGGTTGTCCTGCAGCAGGCTCGCCAGTAGCTGGATCTGCTCGGCGACCGCGTGCGGCTCGGCGCCGGCTTCCTGATACAACAGGTCCAGCGCGTCACGTTGCTGAGCGAATTTCTCGGCGGCGGTGGTGGCGCGTTGTTCCAGCTGCGGCAGTTCGCTCTGGCCTTTGTTCAAGCGATTGCCGATCAGCATCAACTGTTGCAGACGGTCGCGGTAAGCACCCCAGGCATCGCTCAGCGGCGCCAGGGTGGCGCTGCGCTCCAGCTCGGCAGCCAGGCGTTGCAGGCGTTCGGCAACGTGGGTGTGTTTGTCCTGCAACCCCTTCAACAAGGTCTGGCCTTGGGTGCAGGCGACTTCGTGTTGCTGCTGGTCTTCGGTGCGTTTGGCCAGGTCCTTGGTCAGGTGGGCGAGGGTGCTTTGTGCTTCAACGGCCTGGCGCAACAAGGGCACGGCGTCGGCCTGGTGCTTCAGCGCCTCAGCCAGTGCCGCCTGGGCCGCCACTTGCTGGGCTTGCGCCTGCTCCTGACGCGTGTGCAGCGCGGTTTGCTGCTCGCGGTGCTGATGAATCTGCGCGGCGAGCGGCGTCAGCAACGTGCCGAGTTCAACCTGTCGAGCAAATTGATGGCGCTGTGGCGCCAAGTGCTCCAGGCGGCTCAAATCCTCGCGCTGCTGGCCCTGGCCATCCCAATCGGCCTGGGCGCGTTGCAGTTGCTCAGTCGCGCTTTGTTGGCGCTCCTGCCATTCGCGCAACTCCTTGAGCCAGGTGTGCTGCAACTCCAACTGCTTGAGCTGGGCCTGCCGGGTCTTGAGCTGCTGCTGCGCCGTGGCCAACTGTTGATCCAGTTCGGCACGGGCCTCGGCGGCCAATGGCACCACGCCGGTGGCCTGGTCCTGCAGTTGTTTGTGCGCGTCCTTGGCATCCTTGGCCTTGTCGAAGGCGCGGCGGCCAAGCTGGGTGTAGAGCGCGGTGTCGGTGAGCTTTTCCAGCAGTTCGCTGCGCTCATTGTCGTTGGCCTTGAGGAACGCGCTGAATTCACTTTGCGCCAGCAACACCGCGCGGGTGAACTGCTCGAAATTCAGGCCCAGGGCCAGTTCCAGCTGGGTCTTGTATTCGGTCTTCTGGCTGGCCAGCAGTTGGTCGCTGTCCAGGTCGATCAGGCTTTGCCGGCTGTTCTGCAACTTGCCGCTGGCCTTGTCGCGGGCGCGGTTGGCCTCCCAGCGCGCACGGTAGCGACGGCCGTTGACGCCGACAAAGTCCACCTCGGCATAACCACCGCCGGTGCCGCGGCGCAGCAGGGTGCGTGGGTCGCCGATGGAAATGTCGCTGTCGGCATCCGGCATCTTGGCCTGGCCGGTATCGCCCAGGCGTGGCACCGCGCCAAACAGCGCCAGGCACAAGGCATCGAGCAAGGTACTTTTGCCCGCGCCGGTCGGCCCGGTGATGGCAAACAACCCGGCGCTGGCCAGGGGCTCGGCGGTAAAGTCGATTTCAAACGGGCCGGCCAGTGAGGCAAGGTTTTTCAGGCGGATGGCAAGAATCTTCATGGCTGTTCACCCGCCTGTTGCACTTCCTGGAGCAGCACGGCGAAATCCTTCAAGGTCTGTTCATCCACTTCACTGCCGTAGTTGTCCTGCCAGGCGCGGCTGAACAGCTCCTGGGGCGTGAGCTGGTCGAGTTCGACCAGGCGCTCGTCGTCGGTGGCGTCGCTGCCGCGCTTGCCGGCATATTCAGCGGCGATGCGCACCAGGCGCACGGCCTTGCCTTGCAGGGCGGTTTCGATTTGCTGGCGCAGGTCCGGTTGCGGCTCGTCCAGGCGCACCCGCACTTCCAGCCACGGGTGGCGTTGGGTCTCGGCGAGCAGGTCGATGTCGGGCAGATCCGCCAGTTGCTTGAGGATATCCGCCAGCGGCGCAGCGTCCAGGCGCTGCAGGTTGACCGAACGCGGGATCAGGCGCGGCTCGACGCCCACCAGGCGTTGGCCCTGGAAGGTCACGTCGAGAATCTGGTGCTTGTAGCCGATTTCGGAAAACGACAGGGGAATCGGCGAGCCGCTGTAGCGAATGCGTTCTTCGCCGTTCACCTTTTGCGGCTTGTGCAAATGGCCCAGGGCCACGTAGCTCACGCTGGCATCGAACAGGCTGGCGGGCAGTGCCTCGGCATTGCCGATGATCAGGCTGCGCTCGGAGTCTTCCGACACCGAACCACCGGCCATATGCGCATGGCTGATGGCAATCAGCGCCTGGCCTTTTTTGCGTTTGGCATTGGCGGCGGCGATCAGCCATTCATGCACCTGGCCGATGCCGCGCAGGTAGTCGTCGCCCAAGTGCGCACCGGTGACTTCCGCCGGGCGCAGAAACGGCAGCGCCAAGCACCAGGCGGCGATCTTGCCTTTGGCGTCAGGCAGCGGGATCAGCAGGCGCTCGGCATCCAGTTGGCCGTCATCCAGCCACAGCACGCGGCCCAGGGCATGCGTGCGCAGGCGGCGCATCAACGGCGCGGGCAATTCGATGCGCGAGCCGGAGTCGTGGTTGCCGGCGATCATCACAATCGTGAGTTTCGGGTTGTGTTCGTGGGCGCTGATGATGAAGTCGTACAGCCGCTCCTGGGCCTTGAGCGGCGGGTTGACCGTGTCGAAGATATCGCCGGCGATCAGCAGCACATCGGGCTGCTCGGCTTTTAATTGGCCCAGCAGCCACTCGAGGAAACAGGCGTGTTCGAAGTCGCGTTCCTGGCCATGCAGGTTTTGGCCGAGGTGCCAGTCGGAGGTGTGGAACAGACGCAAGGCGAACTCCGGGGAGAAGATGAAAAGGAGGGGAGTTTACCTGTAAAAGCCTGCACCGTGCCCGCGGACGAGCCAGATCGGCTGTGGGGGTTGGCGTGCCGACAGAGCGAGGTGGCTGTGTTGCAGGCACGCCAGCGTCCACAGGGGTTATGCGGCGTGCAGGCAGTTCAGCGCGCGGTCGGCCAAGGTTTTGGCGTTGTTGATCAGGTGTTCGGTGGTGCTCGCCATGTCGCGTTCATGGCCGAGCAGCGTTTGCGTGGTGCTGGCCGCGGTGGCGGCGGCTCAGCGCAGCAGGTCGCAGATTTGGGCCAGGGCGTCTTCGAAGCTGAGGTCGTGATGCGCGACGAAGGACGGCAGTGAGTCGGGTTGCAAGTAGTGGCGCAGGGCACGTTCAAAAATTTCGCGGGGTGGGTCGGGGACGATTTTGTTCATGAATGAAACTCCTGGAAGATTGGGAGCCATTCTTTTGCAGATCTCACTCGACAAAAGGTGGCAGCTATGTGCGGGGTGAGATAACCGGTAGGAGCACCCGGCCAGACCGAAGTCTGCCCGCACACAGCCGCCATAGAGCATATTGCTCGCGGTTGTGACACTTGGCGCCTACACAGGATCTCACCCCTGATCGCTGATATGCAGCGACGGAGCGAAGGCTAGCCAGTGAGGTGGGCAGGCGCAAGGCCGAAGGATTGTCTAGGAAACTTCCCGCGAATTAAAGGGATGTGGATTGCTGGCCTTTAACAATGCGTGTCGATCAGGTGGCACTGATCTACCGTGGGGGCGGGGGTGGTTGAGTACATATCCGTTGCTGCGGTCACGGCCACTTAGGGTTCCGCTCTTACAGCGGGTCACTTTTGGCAAACGCCCCAAAAGTAACCAAAAGGTCTTTGCCCCACCACTCGGTGCCTCGCTTAGGCTCGGCATGCCCTCACTCCGGCTTGAATCCGTGGGCCGCCGTGACGGGCCATCCATGGCCCAACACGGCTAACCCGGCGTCCTGCCGGGTTACCCACGGATTCAAGCCTGCGTTCGGCCAGCGTGGTTGACGGGGCCTGTCAGATCAAAGTCAAAAGCAAGATCAAAAGCAGAGCACGGCGGCCTGGTAGCCGACCTGAGTGGTTGAAGCAAAAGCAGATCAAGAGCACAGCAACACACTTCTATCTGATGCACAGAGATCCGAATGTGGGAGCGGGCTTGCTCGCGAAGGCGGTGGGTCAGTTAGCTCATGTGTAGCTGACACACCGCCTTCGCGAGCAAGCCCGCTCCCACAAGTTGACCGAGTGCAGCCGCCAGCACTGCACCGCTCTGCTTTGCTTCTCTGTGGGAGCTGGCTTGCCTGCGATGCAGACAACTCGGTGTATCAGTAACACCCAGTCGATGCCATCGCAGGCAAGCCAGCTCCCACCTTTGATTGAGTTGAGCCTTCAAGATCAGGTCGGCTGTCAGGCCGCCTCGCGTTCGCTTTTGATCTAACCACTCAGGTCGGCTACTAGGCCGCCGTGCTCTGCTTTTGATCTTGATCTGCTTTTGACGTTGATCTTAGGCGCCCCGTTAAACCACGCTGGCCGAACGCAGGCTTGAATCCGTGGGTAACCCGGCAGGACGCCGGGTTAGCCGTGTTGGGCCATGGATGGCCCGTCACGGCGGCCCACGGATTCAAGCCGGAGTGAGGGCACACCGAGCCTAGGCGAGGTGCCGAGTGGTGGGGCAAGAGCCCTTTGGTTACTTTGGGGCTTTTCCAAAGTGACCCGCTGTAAGAGCGGAACCGATATCAGCCATCACCCAAATAACGGATATACACCCAGCAACCCCGCGCCAACCACCGTCCAGACAGTATGGGTAAATACACCGCCCACCCAGGGCCTACTTGGGATACAACGGCGGCAAGCTGGTGGTATCCGTCGCCGGGTCTTGCTCTCGCTCGGCAACCGGGATGGCCTTGACCGCACGCCAAAGGTCTTCACCCAACCAGAAATGACCACTTTCGCTGTAGAGCGCACCATTCAACCCGTCCAGCGCATCGGACAACGGCACAAACCGCGCCGCCATGTCGGCCAACGTCTCCGGTTGTTGCCGTGCCCAGGCATCCAGCGCCTGGCGCGTGGCCTGCGGGTCGTTGGCCTGGGTTGCGCGCTTGAGGTCGTCGAGCAGTGAGCGCGGGCTCGGGCCCGTCTGAGCGGCCCGTTGCACGGCCGGTTGCCGACGCGCACGCCACCACAGGCCGAAGCCCAGCAGCGTGGTGCAGGCGAAAATCAATGTGCTGAGCTGCCACAGCCACAGGCGGTCATCGTCTGGCGCGGTGATCACGGTCGGCGTGGCGGGGGTGTCGACCACCAGGCTCGGGTTGGTCGCCACTTGCAGCGTGCGGGCAGGCAGGCTGGTGCGCTCGAGGTGGTCTTCGTGGGTGTTCCACCACACCACCTCGACGGCAGGCAGTTCGATGGCGCCGGCGCGGGTCGGCACCAGGGCTTCGCGGTCTTCGCGGCTGGCGGTCAGGCCGTGGTCGTTGTTCTGGTTGCCCAGCACCGGCTGGTCGGGGTAGCGGCGCAGGCCATTGATGTCGGTGCTGGGCAGGGCCGGCAGTTGCGCGCTGGACAACCCTTCGGCCTTGACCGTGAGGCTGCGGGTCAGCGAGTCGCCGACTTGCACGTGCTCAGGCTCGGGGTTCCAGGCTTGCGTCAGGCTGAGGCTGCGGGCCGGTATCCACGGCGCGTCGGCCGGGTACAGCGCCGGCTTGGGTTTGACCGTCAGCGCAATTTCGGCTGAGCTGACGTGAATCAGCTTGCCCGGCTTGGTGCCCTGCAGCGTGTTTTCCTGCGGCGGGCGCGATTCCACCAGCGTGGCGCTGAAGGTCTGCGCCGGAATCACCAAGGCGCCGCTGTGCTGCGGGTAGATCGCATAGCGGGTTTCGATCACGCCATGGCGAATGCTGTTGATGACTTTTTCATAGGTGCGCGACTCGCCCAATTGCTCGATGCGCGCATCGGGAATCTGCAACGGCGTGAGGCTGCTGTCGTCGTACAGCGACACCGAGTGGTACACGCGCACGGTCAGCAGCGCCTCGGCCTGGACGTACACGCTGCTCTGGTCGAGGTTGGCTTCGATGAACACCGGAGCCAGCTCGGCGCTGGTGTTCTGGCTTGCGGTTTCGACCACTTGCAGGCTGATCGGCTGGGTCTTGAGCTCGCCCACTTGCAGCGGCGGAATCACCACGGTGCCGTTTTCCTTGGGCAGCAGGGTGATGATCCAGCGCGTGGTGGCGTGATTGTCGCCGCCCAGGGTGGTCAGTTGGTTGATCTGGCGAGTGCCGCTGACTTCAAACTGCGCATCCAGCGGCGCCAGGTCCGGCTTGCCGAATTGGGTGACGTCGCTGGACTCGACTGTCAGCTCCACCGTTTCCCCGGAATTGAGGCGGCTGCGGTCGACGCTGGCGACCAGGTTCGCCGCCTGGGCGTGGCCGGCCGTTAACGCGAGCAGAAGCAGAAGGGTGGTGCGGCGGCTCATCGAGTCTTGTCCTGATGTTGTTGCTGTTCGTACCAGAATTTGCGCCGCAGCAGTTCGCCGGGGTTGTCCGGGATCTCCCGCAGCCATTGCTCCAGGGCCTGGCGATGCTCGCCGTCGATGCTGGCATCGGCGGGGCGCAGCGGCGGGGTGGTGGTGTGTTCGTCGCCCAGTTCGCTGCCCGGTACGTCGTTGCCGCCAGCTTTGGGCGTGCCACCGGTCTGGGTATCGCCGGTGCCGGCCTCGCCCTGACCTTGGGGCGACTGTTCTCCACTCGTGGCACTTTGCCCGCTCGTGCCCGGTTGCGCAGTTTGGCCGGGTTGGGTGGTTTCGTCATCTTCCTTTTTTTGCGGCTTGGCGGGCTCGGGCTGGGCCTTTTCCTGGATCAGCGCTTCGACCAGCGCTTTGTTTTTCAGCGCCGGTTGCAGGTCGGGTTGGGCTTCCAGCGCCTGTTCGTAGGCGTCAATCGCGGCTTCCAGTTCGCCGGACTTGGCCAGGGCATTGCCGCGGTTGTAGTGGGAATAGGCGTCATTGCTCAGCGCAAACCGCTTGATCGCCTCGGCATAATTACCCGCCTCGTACAGGGCAACGCCCTGCCATTGCGGGTTTTCGAAGTGTTCGGCGGCTTCGGCCGGGCGTTTTTTCTTCAGCAGGTATTGGCCCTGTTGGTCGGGACGCAGCCACAGGTCCTGAAAATCGAAGGCATAGCTGGGCTGCGGCGCGCCCATTAACAGCAACGGCAGGCAGAACAGCCAGCCGCGGCGCCCGGCGCAGGCGGCGAGCAACAACAGTGGCAGCAGCAGCCAGTAACCCTGATCGGCCCACGTGTCGAGGTGCAATAACTGGCCGTCGTTGCGCAGGGTCTGCGGGCCGTCGAGCAAGTTGAGTTGGCGCAGGTCCTTGTCGTCCAGGCGCGCGGCGCGGTAGCGACCGCCCATTTCGCTGGCAAACGCCTTGAGGGTCGGGCTGTCGAGGCGCGGCACCAGAATCGCGCCCTGGTCGTCCTTGAGGAATTCGCCGCTTTCCTGGGTCACTGGCGTGCCTTCGCGGCTGCCGATGCCAAGGATCGACAACGTCGGCGCCTGCGCCCCTTGCAGCTGCAGCCGAATGCCCTGGCGTTCCTGCTTGGACAGCGATGAGCCCACCAACAACAGGCGCCCTTGGCCGAGGCCGCCCTGCTTGAGCAAACCCAGGGCTTTCTCCACGGCGAGGTCGGCGCGATGGCCGGGCTCGGGCATGATCGAGGGGCGCAGGGCTTCGAGCAGGTTGCGGCTGGTGCCCAAGTCATCCGACAGCGGCACCAGCGTGTGGGCGCTGCCGGCATACACGACGATGGCGGTCGGTGCATCGGCGCGTGCTTGCAGCAAGTCATAGAGCTTGCGCCGGGCTTGTTCGAGGCGATTGGGCGGGCTGTCGGTGGCGAGCATTTCCGGGGTCAATTCCAGCAACACCACCAGCGGGTCGGCGGGTTTCTGGCTGGATTGTTCAACCCGTTGCCAACTGGGGCCAAGCAACGCCAACACGGCCAGCAGCCAGGCGATGCCCAGCACCACCCACGGCGATTTGCTCTCGCGGCCATTGCCGCCACTGAGCAGTACCGCATGAAATGCCGGCGGCAAAATTATCTGCCAGCGCCCGGCGCGCTTTTGCCGATGCCACAGCTGCCACAGCAGCCAGCCGAGCAACGGCAACAGCAACACCCACCAAGGGCGGAACCAGTGCGGCCAGAGGTCGATCATCGACGCCTCCGCAAACGCAGGCGTTTGAGGCGCTGGCGCCATTCAGGGTGCTGTTGCAGGAAATTGCCCTTGGTCGAGAGTTTATGCAAGGCGCGTTGCAGCGCGTTGTTGGGCCAGCGTTCCTGGATCACCAGCAACATGCTCAGAACCAGCGCAAGGGCCAATGGCGCGCTGTACAGCGCCTGGGCAGGACGCGCCTGGGTCGGTTGCTGGGCAACGGGCTCAAGCTGGTCGAGGGTTTGCTTGATCTTGAGCAACTCGTCGCCGTCGCGGGCGCGGAAATAGCGGCCACCGGTGGCGTCGGCGATGGCCTTCAACGCGGGCTCGTCGAGGTCCAGGCTCGGGTTGACGCCCAGAATGCCCAGGGAACCGGTTTGCGCCGGATCGGCGCCAATGCCGATCGGGTAAATCTTCACGCCTTCTTCAGCGGCCAGGCGCGCGGCGGTCAGCGGGTCGATCTGGCCGGCGTTATTGGCGCCGTCGGTGACCAGAATCAGCACGCGGCTTTGCGCCGGGCGCTGGCGCAGGCGTTTCAGGGCCAGGCCGATCGCGTCGCCGATGGCGGTGTTTTTGCCGGCGATACCGATGCGCGCTTCGTCGAGCCAGGTGCGCACGGTGCGCCGGTCAAAGGTTAGCGGTGCCTGCAGGTAGGCCTGGCTGCCAAACAGGATCAGGCCGACGCGGTCGCCTTCACGGCTTTCAAGGAAGTCGCCGAGCAAGTGTTGCACCAGGCTCAAGCGGCTGACGTCCTCGTCCTGCCAGTGCATGTCGGGGAAGTCCATCGAACCGGACACGTCCACCGCCACCAGCAGGTCGCGGCCGCTGGCGGCAATCGGCAGCGGCTCGCCGAGCCATTCCGGGCGCGCGGCGGCGGTCAACAGCAGCAACCACATCACCACAAACGGCGCCTGCTGGCGCCAGCCGGGCAGGTTGACGCGTGCGCGACGGCGGGCCAGGCCTTCGAGGTCGGCGAGGTAGCTGACTTTTAACGCCGGCTCACCGCTGTCGGCCACCGGCAAGACAAGCCGCATCAACCAGGGCAATGGCAACAGGGCGAAGATCCACGGCCAGGCGAACTCAAACATGTTTGCGAATCCAGGTGTCGACGGCTTGGGTCAGGCCGGCGATGGCCTTGTCGTCGAGTTTGCATTCGGGTTTGTAAGCGCCTTCTACCAGGACCATCCAGCGCGTGAGGCCGGCAGCCGGGCAGCGGTTGTCGAGGAACGCCAGCCATTTGCGGCCATTGAGGGTGTGGCTCTGGCTGTAGGGGTAGTCGTTGCGGCACAGGCGCTTGAGCAGGCCGTTGAGTTGCTGCAGCCAGGCACCGGCGGGCGCGCCGTCGTAGGGTTTGGGCATCAACGCCAGCTCGGCGAGGGCGGCGATGCGTAGTGGGTCCAGCGGCTGTTCGGCGCGGGCCACCGGGCGGCGCTTGGGCAGGAAACGGCGCAGCGACCACAGCCCCCAGCCAAGCAGCGGAATCACCAGCAGTAACAGCCACCACCCTGGCGCAGGCGGCCAGAATCCGATTGCCGGCGGGGCGATCAAAGGTTGCAGTTGGTCGAGGCTGCTCATTGCTTTTTAACCGGGCGTTGCGGGTTGAGGTATTCGCGCAGTTGCTCGACCATTTCGCTTTGCGTGCTCAATGGCATCAGCAGGATTCGCAGCTTTTGCGCCAGCAGCTCCCAACGCGCGATGCGGGCTTCGGCCTGGGCTTTGTAGGCCTGGCGCAAGTCGAAGTTCAGCGTGTCGAGTTCCAGTTGTGCGCCTCGCTCGGCAAAACGTAACAGCCCGGCGGCGGGCAGGGCGTGGTCCAGCGGGTCTGAAATCGGCAACAGCAGCAGGTCGCAGTGCCGAGACAGCAGGCTGAGCTGTTGCTCTGCGCCTTCGGTCAGCGCGCGCTCGTCGCAGATCACAATCACCAGGCTGCCTGGGCGCAGCACTTCGCGGCCACGGCGCAGCGCCATGCCCAACGCGTCGGCTTCGGGGCGGCTCTCGGTGTTGAGGCTCTGGTTGACGCGCACCAGGCGGTTGAGCAGTTGCAACAAGCTTTGTTTGCTGCGCCGGGGTTTGATTTCGTAGTGTTCGTTGTCGCCAAACACCAGCCCGCCGACGCGGTCGTTATGGCCCAGCGCTGCCCAGCCAATCAGGCTGGCGGCTTGCGCGGCGAGCACTGACTTGAACATTTGGCCAGAGCCGAAAAACAGCCGGCAACTTTGCTCAACCATGATGAAAATCGGGCGTTCGCGCTCTTCGTGGAACAGTTTGGTGTGCGGCTCCTGGGTGCGCGCCGTGACGCGCCAGTCGATGGTGCGCACGTCGTCGCCGGCCTGGTACACGCGCACCTGGTCGAAGTCGACGCCACGCCCACGCAGCTTGGAATGGTGCAGGCCGATCAGCGGGCTGCGCTGGCTCGGTGTGGAAAACAGCTGCACTTCGCGCACGCGGTGGCGCATCTCAATCAATTCGCTGAGTGTGACGCGGATGCCATCGCCTGCGTTCATGGGGTTCAAGCGACGGCAACGACGTCGAGAATGCGTTGCACCACACGGTCCTGGTCGATGCCGGCCGCTTCCGCTTCGAACGACAGGATAATGCGATGGCGCAGCACGTCGAACAGCACCGCCTGGATGTCTTCCGGGCTCACAAAGTCGCGCCCGGCCAGCCAGGCGTGGGCACGCGCGCAACGGTCGAGGGCGATGGACCCACGTGGGCTGGCGCCGTAGGCGATCCACTCGGCCATCTCCGGGTCGAACTTGGCCGGGGTGCGGGTGGCCATGACCAGTTGCACCAGGTATTCCTCCACCGCGTCGGCCATGTACAGGCCGAGGATTTCCTTGCGCGCCGCGAAGATCGCCTGCTGGCTGACGCGGCGCTCGGGTTTGGTTTCACCGTTGAGGGCTTCGCCGCGGGCTTGTTGCAGGATGCGCCGTTCGACGGCGGCGTCCGGGAAGCCGATCTTGACGTGCATCAGGAAACGGTCGAGCTGGGCTTCGGGCAGTGGGTAGGTGCCTTCCTGCTCGATGGGGTTTTGCGTGGCCATCACCAGAAACAGCGGCGACAGGTCGTACGTGCTGCGGCCCACGCTGACCTGGCGCTCGGCCATGGCCTCGAGCAATGCAGACTGCACCTTGGCCGGTGCGCGGTTGATTTCGTCCGCCAGCACCAGGTTGTGAAAGATCGGCCCCTGCTGGAACACGAAACTGCCGGTTTCCGGGCGATAGATCTCGGTGCCCGTGATGTCGGCGGGCAGCAGGTCGGGGGTGAACTGGATACGATGGAACTGCGCTTCGATGCCTTCAGCCAACTCTTTGATGGCCTTGGTCTTGGCCAGGCCCGGTGCGCCTTCGACGAGCATGTGGCCGTCGGCCAGCAGGGCGATCAGCAAGCGATCAATGAGTTTTTCCTGGCCGAGAATCTGCGTAGAAAGAAAAGTTCGCAGCGCGAGCAGCGCTTCACGATGTTCCATCGATGACGGTTCCTGGAGAGATGAGGCCGGGCGTTGATAAAAACGCCGGGCCTGGGGCGCTTACTTTAATGCATCGAGGGGGGTGGCGACTAACGGCGTGACGGGTATTTTTGGCAAATCTTGTAGGAAATTTGTATGGGAACGGCGCCAATGTAGGAGGGGGCTTGCCCCCGATAGCGGTGCATCAGTTTATACATCTATAACTGATCGACTGCTATCGGGGGCAAGCCCCCTCCCATATTTGATCGTTGGTGCAGCTTAGATTCGCGTGAACGTACCAGTGCCCTTAAGAATGTTCTGCAAGGTTTCCTCAACTTCAGCCAAATCCGACGCGGCGGTGCTGTGGAGAATTTCCAGATGATCCTTGCCCCCCAGCGCATCGGCATCGCCCGCAGCCAACTCCACCCGCAACGTCGTGCTGCTCAGCGTGACTTTCAGGCCATCCAGGGTCGACGGCTCGTAATCCCAGGTCAGTTCTACTTCCTCTTCATCCGGGTAACGGGTGAGCATGAACATCTCGCCGTTTTTGCCGTGGCAGCAGAGCATGGCCATGTTGTCTTCTTCTTCGTCGCACGGGGTGGCCATCAGTGCGTCAGTGTTCAGTTGCAGCATGGGAAATCCTGTCTGGGGGAGGGCGCAGCGCGCCAATTGTGCCATCGCCGCGAATTTTGTGCTGCATCGTGTGTCAAACCCAGTGCATGACCTGATGGGCAATACCAGTCATTTTCGGTACTCGCGGGCTTGAAAACAGGCGGTTTTTCTTCGCAAAAATCCGGGTTGCTCAAGTCGCAACCCCAAGCCTGCGTACCGATGACCGAATATGTCGCAGCGTCGCAAGCAGCTGTCTTCCTACACTCGTTAAGCTGCGCAACGGATGTGCCCTGTGCCGGGAGTCTGACCTGCCCGTCGTACCGTCGCCCTGCACGATGTACATCTTATGGAAGTTGTATGTGACCTCATTGTCTTGTCCAGCTTCACCCACCTGTCACTCTGAATTCGTTACTGTAGACCGCGAACAGAGCTGACGGTCTCCCCGCAAGGGGATAACACGCGACGCTTCCATCAATAACAAGCCCAAGCGGAGTACCACAGATGGCGTTCTTCACCGCAGCCAGCAAGGCCGACTTCCAGCATCAACTGCAAGCGGCACTGGCGCAGCACATCAGTGAACAGGCACTGCCACAAGTGGCGCTGTTTGCTGAACAATTTTTCGGCATCATTTCCCTGGACGAACTGACCCAACGTCGCCTTTCCGACCTGGCCGGTTGCACCTTGTCTGCCTGGCGCCTGCTTGAGCGCTTTGATCACACCCAACCGCAGGTGCGGGTCTACAACCCCGATTACGAACGTCATGGCTGGCAATCGACGCACACCGCGGTCGAAGTGCTGCACCATGACTTGCCCTTCCTGGTCGACTCGGTGCGTACCGAGCTGAACCGTCGTGGCTACAGCATTCACACCCTGCAAACCACCGTGCTCAGCGTGCGCCGTGGCAACAAGGGCGAGTTGCTGGAAATCCTGCCTAAAGGCACCCAGGGCAAAGGCATTCAGCAAGAATCGCTGATGTACCTGGAAATCGACCGCTGCGCCAATGCCGCCGAACTCAACGTGCTGAGCAAAGAGCTTGAGCAGGTGCTGGGCGAAGTGCGCGTGGCCGTGGCTGATTTCGAACCGATGAAAGCCAAGGTCCAGGACCTGCTGGCCGGTATCGACGCCAGCCAGTTCAGCATCGACGGCGAAGAAAAAGCCGAGATCAAGAACTTCCTCGAATGGCTGGTGGGCAACCACTTCACCTTCCTGGGCTATGAAGAGTTCGTGGTACGTGACGAGGCGGACGGCGGTCATATCGAATATGACGCCAATTCCTTCCTCGGTCTGACCAAGCTGCTGCGTGCCGGCCTCACCGCCGAAGACCTGCGCATCGAAGACTACGCCGTGGCCTACCTGCGTGAACCGACCGTGCTGTCGTTCGCCAAGGCCGCGCACCCAAGCCGCGTGCATCGCCCGGCGTACCCGGACTACGTGTCGATCCGCGAGATCGACGCTGATGGCAAGGTCATCAAGGAACACCGCTTCATGGGCCTCTACACCTCCTCGGTGTACGGCGAAAGCGTGCGAGTGATTCCGTACATCCGTCGCAAGGTCGCGGAAATCGAACGCCGTTCGGGTTTCCAACCCAAGGCTCACCTGGGCAAAGAGCTTGCTCAAGTGGTTGAAGTGCTGCCGCGTGACGACCTGTTCCAGACCCCGGTCGACGAACTGTTCAGCACCGTGATGTCGATCGTGCAGATCCAGGAACGCAACAAGATCCGCGTGTTCCTGCGCAAAGACCCGTACGGTCGTTTCTGCTACTGCCTGGCCTACGTGCCGCGCGACATCTATTCCACCGAAGTGCGCCAGAAGATCCAGCAAGTGCTGATGGATCGCCTGAAAGCCTCGGACTGCGAATTCTGGACCTTCTTCTCCGAGTCCGTGCTGGCACGCGTACAGCTGATTCTGCGGGTTGACCCCAAGAACCGCCTGGACATCGACCCGCTGCAACTGGAAAAAGAAGTGGTGCAAGCCTGCCGCAGCTGGCAGGACGACTACTCCAGCCTTGTGGTCGAAAGCTTCGGCGAAGCCCAGGGCACCAACGTGCTGGCGGACTTCCCGAAAGGCTTCCCGGCCGGCTACCGCGAGCGTTTTGCCGCGCATTCGGCCGTGGTCGACATGCAGCACCTGAACAGCCTGACCGAAGCCAACCCGCTGGTGATGAGCTTCTACCAGCCGCTGGGCCAGGTCTCCGGCCAGCGCGAGCTGCATTGCAAGCTCTACCACGCTGACACGCCGCTGGCACTGTCCGACGTGTTGCCGATCCTGGAAAACCTTGGCCTGCGCGTGCTGGGTGAATTCCCGTACCGCCTGCGCCATGCCAATGGCCGCGAGTTCTGGATTCACGATTTCGCCTTTATCGCTGCCGAAGGCGTGAACCTGGATATTCAGCAGCTCAATGACACCCTGCAGGACGCGTTCGTGCACATCGTGCACGGCGATGCCGAAAACGATGCGTTCAACCGATTGGTTCTGACTGCTGGCCTGCCGTGGCGCGACGTGGCACTGCTGCGTGCCTACGCGCGTTACCTCAAGCAGATCCGCCTGGGCTTCGACCTCGGTTACATCGCCAGCACCCTGAATAACCACACCGACATCGCCCGCGAGTTGACCCGGTTGTTCAAGACGCGCTTCTACCTGGCGCGCAAGCTCACCGCCGATGACCTGGAAGACAAGCAGCAACGCCTGGAACAAGCGATTCTGACTGCCCTGGACGACGTTCAGGTGCTCAACGAAGACCGCATCCTGCGTCGCTACCTGGACCTGATCAAGGCCACCCTGCGGACCAACTTCTACCAGACCGACGCCAACGGCCAGAACAAGTCGTACTTCAGCTTCAAGTTCGACCCACGCGCGATTCCTGAGCTGCCCAAGCCGGTGCCGAAGTTTGAAATCTTCGTGTACTCGCCGCGTGTTGAAGGCGTGCACCTGCGCTTTGGCAACGTGGCACGTGGCGGCCTGCGCTGGTCCGACCGTGAAGAAGACTTCCGTACCGAAGTGCTCGGCCTGGTAAAAGCCCAGCAAGTGAAAAACTCGGTGATCGTGCCCGTGGGCGCGAAGGGCGGCTTCCTGCCGCGTCGCCTGCCATTGGGCGGCACCCGCGACGAAATCGCGGCCGAGGGCATCGCCTGCTACCGCATCTTCATCTCGGGCCTGTTGGACATCACCGACAACCTGAAAGACGGCGCCCTGGTGCCGCCGGCCAACGTCGTGCGTCATGACGACGATGACCCGTACCTGGTCGTGGCAGCGGACAAGGGCACTGCGACCTTCTCCGACATCGCCAACGGCATCGCCATCGACTACGGCTTCTGGCTGGGCGACGCGTTTGCTTCCGGTGGTTCGGCCGGTTACGACCACAAGAAAATGGGCATCACCGCCAAGGGCGCGTGGGTGGGTGTGCAGCGTCACTTCCGTGAGCGCGGCATCAACGTGCAGGAAGACAGCATCACGGTGGTCGGCGTCGGCGACATGGCCGGTGACGTGTTCGGTAACGGCTTGCTCATGTCCGACAAGCTGCAACTGGTCGCGGCCTTCAACCACCTGCACATCTTCATCGATCCAAACCCGAACCCGGCGACCAGCTTCGTCGAGCGCAAGCGTTTGTTCGAGCTGCCGCGTTCGGCCTGGATCGACTACGACACCAGCATCATGTCCGAAGGCGGCGGTATCTTCTCGCGCAGCGCGAAAAGCATTGCCATCTCGCCACAGATGAAAGAACGCTTCGACATCCAGGCCGACAAGCTGACCCCGACCGAGCTGCTGAACGCCTTGCTCAAGGCGCCGGTAGACCTGTTGTGGAACGGCGGCATCGGCACTTACGTCAAGGCCAGCACCGAAAGCCATGCCGACGTGGGCGACAAGGCCAACGACGCCTTGCGTGTCAACGGCAACGAGCTGCGCTGCAAAGTAGTGGGCGAGGGCGGTAACCTCGGCATGACCCAACTGGGCCGTGTGGAATTCGGCCTCAATGGCGGCGGTTCCAACACCGACTTCATCGACAACGCCGGTGGCGTGGACTGCTCCGACCACGAAGTGAACATCAAGATCCTGCTCAACGAAGTGGTGCAGGCCGGTGACATGACCGACAAGCAGCGCAACCAGCTGCTGGCGAGCATGACCGACGAAGTCGGCAACCTGGTGTTGGGCAACAACTACAAGCAGACCCAGGCCCTGTCCCTGGCTGCGCGCCGTGCCTACGAGCGTGCTGCCGAGTACAAGCGTCTGATGAGCGACCTGGAAGGCCGTGGCAAGCTGGACCGCGCCATCGAGTACCTGCCGACCGAGGAGCAGCTCACCGAGCGCGCCTCCAACGGCAAGGGCTTGACCCGTCCGGAGCTGTCGGTGTTGATCTCCTACAGCAAGATCGACCTCAAGGAAGCCCTGCTCAAGTCGCTGGTGCCGGATGACGATTACCTGACCCGTGACATGGAGACCGCGTTCCCGCCGAGCCTGGTCGCCAAGTTCGGCGAAGCCATGCGTCGCCACCGCCTCAAGCGCGAGATCGTCAGCACCCAGATCGCCAACGATCTGGTCAACCACATGGGCATCACCTTCGTGCAGCGGCTCAAAGAGTCGACCGGCATGAGCCCGGCGAACGTGGCCGGTGCCTACGTGATCGTGCGTGACATCTTCCACCTCCCGCACTGGTTCCGTCAGATCGAAGCCCTGGACCACCAGGTTTCCGCTGACGTGCAACTGGAGTTGATGGACGAGCTGATGCGTCTGGGCCGCCGTGCCACGCGCTGGTTCCTGCGCAGCCGTCGCAACGAGCAGGATGCTGGCCGTGACACCGCGCACTTTGGTCCGCACCTGGCCGCGTTGGGCCTCAAGCTCGACGAACTGCTGGAAGGCCCGACCCGTGAAGGCTGGCAGAACCGCTACCAGGCCTACACCGAAGCGGGTGTGCCAGAGTTGTTGGCGCGCATGGTTGCAGGCACGACTCACCTGTACACCCTGCTGCCAATCATCGAAGCCGCCGACGTGACCGGGCATGACGCCGCCGAAGTGGCCAAGGCCTACTTCGCCGTCGGCAGCGCCCTGGACTTGCCATGGTACTTGCAGCAGATCAGCGATCTGCCGGTGGCCAACAACTGGCAGGCCGCGGCCCGCGAAGCCTTCCGCGATGACGTGGACTGGCAGCAACGCGCGATCACCATCGCTGTTCTGCAAATGGCCGACGCGCCACACGACATGGAAGCCCGTGTGGCCCTGTGGCTTGAGCAGCATCAGGACATGGCTGATCGCTGGCGCGCCATGATGGTGGAAATTCGTGCTGCGGTCGGCACGGACTACGCCATGTATGCAGTCGCCAACCGTGAACTGCTGGACCTGGCGTTGAGCGGTCAGTCGGTGCTGCAACCGGCTTGATCCTGCGGTAAAACAAAAGCCCCCGTCTCGTGAGAGACGGGGGCTTTTTGTTTCGCCACGATTGACCAAACACCCTTGGCCACACGTGGGGGCGGCTTGCCTGCGATGGCGGTCTTTCAGTGAAAGATGTGCAAACTGACCCACCGCTATCGCAGGCAAGCCAGCTCCTACAATGGATCTTTGTGCGATCGATCTACGCTGTACTGCTTAAGGTGGCCGGTAACGCTGATTCTGCTCGTGGGATGTGGCGTGGTTAAATGAGCGCTGTGCTCAACACAATCAGATCAAGTGAGGGTGTATGCGACTTTGTATTTTCTCGGGTTCAAGCCCGGGCCGATTGCCGGTGTATGCGCAAATGGCGGCTCAGTTGGGTGAGGCGCTGGCCAAGGCGGGTATCGGCCTGGTCTACGGTGGCGCCTCGGTCGGCTTGATGGGGGCGGTGGCTGACGCCGCGCTGGCCAATGGCGGTGAAGTGATCGGGGTCATGCCAGCGTTTCTGGCCGAGAAGGAACTGGCGCACACCGGCCTCAAAGACTTGCGGATCGTCAGCTCCATGCACGAGCGCAAAGCGCTGATGGCCGAGCTTTCCGACGGCTTTATCGCGTTGCCCGGCGGCATCGGCACGTTTGAAGAGTTGTTTGAGGTCTGGACCTGGGCGCAACTTGGCCAGCACGCAAAACCGTGCGCTCTGCTGAACATCAACGGCTTTTACGACGGCCTGGCCACGTTTCTCGACTCGGTTGTCAGTGAGGCGTTTCTAAAACCCGTGCACCGCAACATGCTGATCGTGGAACCGAACGTGGAGCGTTTGCTGGCCGCCGTGTTGAGTTACCAGGCGCCCAAGGTGCCCAAGTGGATCACGCGAGAAGACACCTGATGCCGCAGGCAACCGACGCGGTGGCGAGCGTCAGTCGAGTGTGAGCAATTTTGCCTCCAGATGATCCAGGTGCTGGGTCATCAGGCCGATTGCGCGGTTCACATCGCGTTGTTCCAGCGCATCCACAATCGCCACATGCTCCTGCCACGCGCAGTACGTGCAGGCGTGTGCCTCGTATTGGGCAATGATCAATGAGGTCAACGGCACCAGGCTATTGAGGAACTGCGCCAGGGGCGCGTTGTGTGCCATTGCGGCCAATTGCAGGTGGAACTCCCCGGACAGTCGAATCGCCGTTGCGCGCTGGTCGCGGTCGATGCAATCACGTTCACGGGCGATCAACTCACGTAGCTGCCGAATGTGCGCGGGCGTGGCCTGGTCGCAGGCCAGCTGCACCACGGTCACTTCCGTCATTCGCCGCGCTTCCAGAATCTGCCGCGTCTGCTGGGCGTCCGGCGCGGCCACTTGGGCGCGCTGGTTGGGACGCAGGATGATCACTTGCTGATGGGACAGCTTGGCCAGTACGCGCCGAATCACGCTGCGGCTCACACCAAAGGTTTCGCCCAGGCCTTCTTCGGTAAACCGGCTGGCGGGGGCGATGCGCTGTTCGAGGATGGCATCAAACAAGCGCGGGTAGATGTCGTCCACCGAGGGCTTTTTACCGGCCACAAGGCGCAGGGCCGGGAGAATGGGATCGCGTTGCAGCGCGTGGGCGGTCATGGCCGGTCTCCAAAAAATCAGCTGCCCAGATGGTCGTCCGGGATGTTCAAGCGGATGCCCATGCGCAGGCCCTCCTGGAGGATGTGCCGACGCATCTCGGCACTTGCCAGGGCGCTGTTTTTGTTGCGGATGGCGCGCACCACGGCTTCGTTTTCCTGCAGGCGTTCGGCCAAATGTTCGGGCGAGTTGCGCAGCACCTGGGCACTTTGCTTGAGGGCGTTGCTGGTCTGTTGCACCACGTTTTGAAAGATCGGGTTGGAGGTGAGGGCGAACAGTTCTTCGTGAAAGCCGATGTAGGCATTCATGCCGGCTTCGGCGTCACCGGCATCCAGGGCTTCACGCATGTCCATCAAGGTGAGCCGCAGTTGCCCGACTTCTTTGCTGCTGATGGACTGGGCGACCAGGCCGACGATGAAGGGCTCGAGGGTGTAGCGCAGTTGCAGGATATCTTCGAGGCTGGCGTCGGCCACGGCGTCGCTGGCGTGCGGCTCGCTGACGCTGGTTTCCAATACCACCACGCCCTTGCCGGGCATCGAGCGCACCAGGCCGAGGGTTTCCAGCACGATTACCGCTTCGCGCAGGCTCGGGCGGCTGATGCCCATCTGCTCGGCCAGTTCACGCTGGCCGGGCAGCATTTCGCCACGCCGCCACTGGCCACGCTTGAGTGCGGCGCGCAGTTTTTCTACGACTGAATTGACGACGGTTGAGGTGCTGATCACGTCTACGTCTCCTTGATGGTGCGAATACAATGGCCAAACTGGCGACGGTCAAAAGGTGGGAGCGGGCTGGCTCGCGAATGCGCAATGTCAGTCACCCCATGTGCAAGCTGAACCTGCACCTTCGCGAGCCAGCCCGCTCCCACAGCTGAGCTGTGTCGCTCATAGAATGGGTCAGAACTCCTGATGCGCCGGCAGCACCGGCTTCTTGGCCTGGAAGGCATAGCCTTGCTGGCCGTTGAGCACCTTGTTGGCGCGTTGGATATCGATGTCTTTTTCCCAGCGAGCAATGGCCACCGTGGCGACGCAGTTGCCGATCAGGTTAGTCAATGCGCGCCCAATACCCATGAACCAGTCGACCGCCAACACCAGCACCAGCCCTACGACGGGAATCGCCGGGATAGCGGTGAGGGTCGCCGCCAGAATTACCAGTGCCGAGCCGGGAATCCCATGGGCGCCCTTGGAGGTAATCAACGACACCAGCAGGATGGTCAGCAAGTCGGTCATCGACAGCGGCGTGCCGGTGGCATTGGCGATAAACACGATGGCCAGGGTCAGGTAAATCGAAAAGCCGTCGAGGTTGAACGAGTAGCCCGTCGGAATCACCAGGCCTACGGTCGAGCTGCCAATGCCCAGGTGTTCAAGTTTGCGCATGATCTGTGGCAGTACCGCATCGGAGGAGGCGGTGCCCATCACGATCAGCAGTTCTTCGCGCAGGTACTTGAGCAACGGCAGCATGCGCAGGCCGGACACGCGCATCACCAGGCCA
The DNA here is from genome assembly GCF_003852315.1 of Pseudomonas sp. LBUM920. Taxonomy (NCBI): domain Bacteria; kingdom Pseudomonadati; phylum Pseudomonadota; class Gammaproteobacteria; order Pseudomonadales; family Pseudomonadaceae; genus Pseudomonas; species Pseudomonas edsoni (SeqCode). The sequence continues at coordinate 3,627,585 of NZ_CP027762.1, read as the reverse complement.
AGCACCACCGCGACAAAGACAAAGCAGGTCAGGTAGAACAAACCCACCAGGCTGCCCAGGTGTTGCAGCGAGTCCAGGCCATAGGTGCTGGTGGTGAACGCAATGGCGCCGAACACGCCGATCGGCGCCAGGCGCACGATCATGCCCATGATGCGGAATATCACGTGGCTCAGCTCGTTGATCAACCGCGAAATGCCCGAGGCGGCTTCGCCCACCAGGTTCAGCGCGCTGCCGAACAGCACCGAGAACAGCAACACTTGCAGCACGTTGTTGTCGGCGAAGGCGCCGATCACCGAGTTGGGGATCAGGTCCATCAGGAACTGGCTGGTGCCGCGGATGTGTTGGCCTTTGTCGGCCAGTTCATTCAACCCGGCGGACGAAAGCTGTTCCAGATGAATATTCGCGCCTTGGCCGATACCGGTGCTGAACGCCATGATCAGGCCGATCACCAGTGCGACGGTGGTCAGCACTTCAAAGTAGATCACTGACTTGAGGCCGATGCGCCCGACTTTCTTCAAGTCGCCGGCGCCGGAAATACCGCTGACCACCACGCAGAATACGATCAGGCCAATCAGCATTTTGATCAGCTTGATAAAGCCGTCACCCAGGGGTTTGAGTTGCGAGGAGAATTCGGGAAGGGCCAGGCCGCAGATAATGCCCAGCATCAGGCCTATCACGACTTGCAGGAAAATCGAACGCGAGCACCATCTGAGCATGGGAGGGATCTCTATTCGGTGCCCTGGTGGTTCCAGGGCTTAATTGTTGTGGTCTTACCGGTAAGTCCAGTGCGCGGCCAGTCTACGCCGGGTTTTTTTGAAATCACAAGTAAATAATCGGCGGTTGACAGGTCGCGGTCTGACCAGTTGGTCGGCAAGCGTGGCGCTTGAGCGGTTGGCGGGCTGGAAAAAAATTCGCTTATCATCCGCGGCTTGAATCGCGAGGTGATTGATGGATGCATCAGGACTGACCACGGACGCCACAGGGCAGACCCACTGCACCTGGCGCACGGCGGCGCCGGAGTACCCGCGCTATCACGACCACGAGTGGGGCGTGCCGGTGGCGGATGATAGTCAACTGTACGAGAAGATTTGCCTGGAAGGCTTTCAGGCCGGCATGGCGTGGATCACCATCCTGCGCAAGCGCGAGCAGTTTCGGGCTGCCTTCGAGGGCTTTGATTTTCGCCGCGTCGCTCAGTATGGCGAGGCGGATATCGCCCGCCTGATGAATGACCCCGGCATCGTGCGCAATCGGGCCAAGATCGTCTCCACCATCAACAACGCGCGCAGGGCGTGCGAACTGGTGGATGAAACCGGCTCGCTGGCCCATTGGATATGGGCGTTCGAGCCAACCGAGGAGGAGCGCCCGGCCCTGGTGGACATGGCTTACTGGACCGGCAACCCAACGTCACCGGCTTCGGTGCGCTTATCCAAAGCCTTGAAAAAACGCGGCTGGACCTTTGTCGGCCCGACCACGATGTATGCGTTGATGCAGGCGATGGGCATGGTCAATGATCACTTGGAAGGCTGTGCCTGCCGACCGCGGATCGAGCACCTGCGCCGCCAGTTCAAACGTCCCTGAGCCTCTGGCCCAAGCCAATCCAAAGTGTGGGAGCGGGCTTGCCCGCGAAGGCGCTGTGTCAGTCTCCAGCTGTGGGGGCTGAACCGCCTTCTTCGCGAGCAAGCCCGCTCCCACAACGGTTTTGTGGCGTAGCTGATTACTGTGGCAGCGGCGTCAGCACCTCAGCCTTGTCATCCAGCACCATCACCACCAGCAGCTTGGCCGGCTGGGTCTGGCTGGCGTTGCTTGATTCAAAGTGCCGCGAGCCGGCCGCTTCATAGAACGACTCACCGACCTTGTAGGTAATCGCCTTTTCATCGTTGACCCGCGAGGTGATCTCACCCTCCAGCACATACGCCACGGCAGTGCCGGTGTGGCTGTGCGGCACGGTGGCCTGGCCGGGGGCGTAATCGACGGTGAGCATGATGGTTTTCTTGCCGGGCACATTGGTCAAGGCGTGTTCCTGCAGCACCTTGATGGATTCCTGGTTGTAAACCGGCTCGTGGGCGAGGGCGCTGAGCGAGGCGAGCATCAGGGTGGCAGCGAGCAGTCGTTTCATGATGAGGTTTCCGAGAAGTTCGAGACCTCTTCACCCTACGCCGCCGAGCGCACCGGACCAATGACCAATGCGCGGGAAAACCCGCTAGCCAATCTGCTGCAGAATATCGCGCAGCCGGTCCAGCGCCGGGTCGATGTCGAGCAGCTCGATGGCGCCGAAGCCGATGATCAAACCCTGGCGCACGGGGGTGTCATGGAAGAACACATCCACCGGGTACACGCCCACTTCCACGCGCCGCGCCAGTTCCATCAGCAACGGGATATTCACCGGCACCTTGCACAGCGCCGCCATGTGAAACCCCGCCACGCTGGGTACCGCTTCAAACCAGGGCGCCAAGTCACCTGCCAGGCGCTGCAGGATGCGTTCGCGGCGCCCGGCGTACACCGTGTGGCAGCGGCGAATGTGCTTGAGCAAGTAGCCTTCGCTGATGAACTTGGCCAGTGCCCATTGCGGCAGGGTGGAACTGTGCTGATCGGTCAGTTGCTTGGCCTTGAGCACCGCGCCGTAAATGGCCGGCGGCAGCACCGCATAGCCCAGGCGTAACTCCGGCAGCAGGGTTTTCGAGAAGGTCCCGACGTACGTGACCACGCCACGGCTGTCCATGCTTTGCAGGGAATCGGTGGGGCGGCCTTCGTAGCGAAATTCGCTGTCGTAGTCGTCTTCAATGATGATCGCGCCCAGCTCGAACGCGCGCGCCAGCAAAGCTTCGCGGCGCGCCAGGCTCATGGGCATGCCCAGGGGAAACTGGTGGGACGGGGTCACGTAGATCAGCCGTGTGCCGTCCGGGATCAGGTCGACCTGAATGCCTTGCGCGTCGACCGGCACGCCGGCAACGTGGGCGCCCATGGCCATGAACAGCTGGCGCGCCGGGCTGTAGCCGGGGTCTTCCATGGCGACCGTGGTGCCCGGTTCGAGCACCACGCGGGCGATCAGGTCCAGTGCCTGCTGCGCGCCATTGGTCACCACGATGTCGTCGGCGCGGCATCTCACCCCGCGTGAAAATGCGACGTGCCCGGCGATGGCCTCGCGCAGCGCGGGCAAACCTTCGGGTTGACTGTAAAAGCCGCTGTCCCGGGCGATACGCCGCAACGCATCCTGGGTACAGCGCCGCCATTCATCCTGGGGGAACTGATTGCGGGTGGTGGCGCCTCCGATAAATTCATAGCGCAGTGTGCTGTCGCGCGTGGGATGGCGCATGGGCGAGGGCAGCGCCGCCCATTTGCCCAGGTTGGCGGCACAGGCCAGGTCGGCGGCGGTTTGCACGCGCTCAGTCTGCACTGGATGGGCATTGACGAAAGTGCCGCGGCCGGTCTTGCCCACCAGCAGGCCTTCGTACGTCAGGGTGGCATAGGTGTCAGACACGGTCTTGCGCGACACGCCGATTTGTTCGGCCAACAGGCGGCTGGGCGGCAGTTGCGCGCCGACAGCCAGGCGTCCGGACGCAATGGCTTCACGCAACTGCCGGTACAGCTGTTCGGCCAGGTCTTTGCGGCCGTTGATCACCACGTGCAGTTCCATGTTTCATCCCAAGGCAGTCACTCTGGGCCAAGACTACTCGCTCGCGCAGCGCGCTCAAAATGGTCTGCGCATAAACCGCTCGATTGGCTATAGGGCTTATGGGGCGCGGGCTCTAGGCTAGCGCACAATGACTTGCCCGCCCGAGAGCCGCCCATGGAACGCCGTCTGGATTACTACACCGCCTCACCGCAAGCGCTTAAAGGCATGTTGATGCTGGAGGCGGCGACCTTTGAGCTGTCCATCGAAAAGCCGCTGCTGGAGTTGATCAAGATCCGCGTCTCGCAGCTCAACCACTGCGGGTTTTGCACCGACATGCATTCGATGGCAGCGCGTCAGCGTGGCGAGAGCGAGCGACGCCTGTTTGCACTGTGCGTATGGCGTGATTCGCCGTTTTTCAGCGCGCGGGAGAAGGCCGCGTTGGCCTGGAGCGAGTCGGTGGCGACACTGCCGACGTCAAGTGTCTCGGATGAACTCTACACGGCAGTGCGCGTGGAGTTCAGCGAACAGGAATTGGTGGACCTGACCATGGCGGTGTCCAGCATCAGTGGCTGGAACCGCCTGGCGGTGAGCTTTCGCCAGCAACCGCCGAATGCATGATCAGGACAGGAAGCCGCCGTCCACATTCAGCGACACGCCGGTGGTGTAGCTGGAGGCGTCGCTGGCCAGAAACAGCACCGCGCCGGCCATTTCGCTCGGGTCGGCCACGCGCTTGAGCGGGATCTGCGCCAGCGCCATTTTCAGGATCGAATCATTCTTCACCAGCGCCGAGGCGAACTTGGTGTCGGTCAGGCCCGGCAGCAGGGCGTTGCAACGAATGCCGAACGCTGCGCATTCCTTGGCGAATACCTTGGTCATGTTGATCACGGCGGCCTTGGTCACCGAGTAGATGCCCTGGAACACGCCAGGGGAAATGCCGTTGATCGACGCCACGTTGATGATGCTGCCGCCCCCGTTGTCGCGCATCAGCTTGCCGGCTTCCACCGACATGAAGAAGTAGCCGCGAATGTTCACGTCCACAGTCTTCTGGAAGGCGCCGAGGTCGGTGTCCAGCACGTTGCAGAACTGCGGGTTGGTGGCGGCGTTGTTGACGAGGATATCCAGGCGGCCGAACTGTTCACGGATACCGGCAAACACTTGGGTGATCTGCTCCATTTCACCGATGTGGCAGGCCACGGCCGTGGCCTTGCCGCCGGCGGCGATGATTGCATCCGCCACGTGCTGGCAGCCTTCCAGTTTGCGGCTGGAGACGATCACATGGGCGCCTTGCTGGGCCAGCAGCTTGGCGATGGCTTCACCGATACCGCGGCTGGCGCCGGACACAAAAGCAATCTTGCCGTCGAGGTCGAACAGGTGGGTCTTGGACATGAAGGGTTCCTTGTTCTTGCAGTCAGAGGGCTGATTTGGCGATGACGTTCAGGCTCATTTGCTCCAGCAGCTTGTTCATGTGGATGAACTGCGCAAAGCGTTTGTCCTGGGTCTGGCCGTGGAAGAAGCGGTAGTAGATCTGTTGCACGATGCCGGCCAGGCGGAACAGGCCATAGGTGTAGTAGAAGTCGAAATTGTCGATCTGAATGCCCGAGCGCTCGGCGTAATAATCGACGAACTGGCGGCGGGTCAGCATGCCGGGGGCGTTGCTTGGCTGGCGACGCATCAGTTGCACCGGTGCCGGGTCGGCGGCTTCGATCCAGTAGGCGAGGGTGTTGCCCAAGTCCATCAGCGGGTCGCCCAACGTAGTGAGTTCCCAGTCCAGCACACCAATGATCTGCATCGGGTTTTGCGGGTCGAGGATCACGTTGTCGAAGCGGTAGTCGTTGTGCACGATGCTGGAGGTCGGATGGTCGGCCGGCATCTTGTCGTTGAGCCAGGCGCGCACTTTCTCCCAGCTTGGGGCATCTGGGGTCAGGGCTTTCTCGTAGCGATCACTCCAGCCGCGAATCTGACGCGCTACATACCCTTCGGGCTTGCCCAGGTCGGCCAGGCCGCAGGCGGCGTAATCCACCTGGTGCAGTTCGACGAACTTGTCGATAAAGCTTTTGCACAGCGCCTCGGTCTTGGTGGCGTCCAGGCCCAGTTCGGCGGGCAAGTCGGAGCGCAGGATGATGCCGTTGACGCGCTCCATCACGTAGAACTCGGCGCCGATCACCGACTCATCGGTGCAATGCACGTAGGCCTTGGGGCAATACGGGAAGCCATCTTTCAACTGGTTGAGAATGCGGTATTCGCGGCCCATGTCGTGGGCGGACTTGGCCTTGTGGCCAAAGGGCGGGCGGCGCAGCACGAATTCCCGGTCCGGGTATTCCAGCAAGTAAGTCAGGTTGGACGCGCCACCGGGGAACTGGCTGATTTTGACCGCGCCGTGCAGGCCCGCAATATGCGCCTTGAGGTAGGGATTGATGAGGCTGGCATCAAGTTCTTCGCCTGGGCGAATCTGGGTCGATTGGTCGTTAAGCGCCATGCTTATCCCTTCTGCTTATTCTAAAGGCCTTGGACTATTGGCTAATCTAATGCGCACCGCCGTCCAGCGACAAGGTCGGGGCGGCTTAATAGGTTAGCGTGTTGGATGATGATCAGCGGGCCTGATGCGCTCAAATGACCAGCATCGCCCGGCCAGCGGGGTTGCAGGACAGGTTGGCACCGATTTCGACTTTTGCCAGGTCAATGCCCAGGCCGACGAGCAGGTTATTGACGATGGGGTCGAGAAGCGGCCCGAGTACCCCGCCAATCACGCCCCCAAGCATTGACAGCAAGCCATTGAGCAGGCCCGTGACCAGGCCCAGCACGGCGCCCAACAGGCTGGCGATTTTCGGTGGATGGTTGATCAGTTGGATGCCTGTGAGCGTTTCTTTGAGGCTGCTGACGACGTTCGAGGCAGCGAATTGATAATACGTCGGGGGCAGATTGACCGCCGGCGGGTTGGTGTAGGTGTGCGCGCGTTCGGTCCGGGCCACATCGCTGTCGACGCGCACGCCCAGCCCGCCTGCCGCGAAGGCTTGCCGGTCGCCACAGACGCCGGTGCCGCGCTTGCAGGTCTTGGTACCGATATCCACCACCGGGTACTCGTCGACGTGCAGCGTTCGGGTGGATGAAAACAGGTTTTTCGGATCAACCTGGCCAATCATCACGTGCAGGGCCGAGGTTTCGCCGAGCACCGACAATGATTTTTTGCCGCTGTCGCACCTGTAATCCGTGACCTTGGCGCTGCCACCGGCGGCCTCCAGGGCAATGTCGAGTGTGTCGCCGATCTCAAGGCTGGTGACCAGGCAACAATTGGGGTCAAGCAGCCCCAACAAGCCGCTCAGTACCTCATTCAACGCCTGCACCACGCCCCCCAGCGCGTTATTGACCAGCGTGACGATCGGCAGCCTGACCGAAATCAATGTGCGCACTTGCGCGGTTCGCACATAAATAGGCTGTGTGGCGATGTTCTTCGGGTCGCCGATGCTTGAGAGTTGCCCAGGCTCGATCACTTTGGTCGAGACAGTGACGCCCAGCAGCCCCAGCACATCCACCGGCAGCTCAACGGCAACGGCGCTGGCCTTGTTCGACAACTGCACAAAGCCCTGGATCAGGTTGAACAGTTGCAGGTTCACATCCAGCGCACTTTTGTCCGTGCCGTTCTGGATATTGATCAGGTCGCCCAAGTGCAGGATTTGCGTACCCGGCGCAATCAGCTTGATGGCTTCGAGGTTGTTGATGACGAGGGTGACCGCATCTCCACCGAGCTTGAGCACGTCGATGGCGGCCTGGATCAGTTGGCCGACGGTGGCGTCGGTCTTGAGCAACTGATCGTAATTGCCGGCGCTGACGTTCAGGCGGATGGCCAAGGCATCCAGGTACTTGAGCAGACTGATATTGGTATTGATCAAACCGTTCCAGCCCACCGCGTCGAGCTGCAATTTGCCGCCCAGCAAGCCGCCGATCAAGGCGTTGAGGGCCACGGATTTGGTGCTGTCGACGGTCAACAAGGTGCTGCGCACGGTGAGTGACGCTACTGTCGGAGCTGGCGCGGCAGCGACCGCCGTGGCGCTCAAGAGCGTCATCATGTTGAGGGGTCGAGCCGAGAACAGCGTGAGTAAGCCATGGGCGAGGCTGGTGTGCACACGGTGGGTGGCGATGACCCGGATAGCATCGGTTTTGGCCGGGTCGGCGCTGAAGGTGCGCATGAAGTCAGCACCCGTGGCCAGGGTGCCGCAGGCAACTGCCAGGGTGCGATTGTCGTCAATGTTGAAGTGGTTGCGCGCGGCGCTTTGAGTCGCAAACAGGGCCGCATTGTTATTGGGCGCCGCGCACGTGCCGCTGCGGCTGACCGCTTCGAGCGCTGCTGTGTCGACCACACGCTGTAACTTGCGCTTCTCCAGGTACAAGCGACCGCTGTCGACCACCAGCAATAGAAACAACAGCGCAACCCCAAGGGTCACCGCGCCGATCAAGCCGATGGCGCCGCGCTGGCGGGCCGGGCCGAGTCCGTGGCCAAACATTCTGCGTTCCTTCGCCGGTCATGCACCGACGTCCTGAGCATCCCCGCAAAGCAGTGTAGTCAGGTTTCACGTCGGCGCTGGCTATTCGCTACTAGTTGCGCGGCGGCAGCGTCACCGGGGTAAGCACCGGGCGGCCGGCAAAGTACTCCACCAGGTTATCGGCCACGCGCTGCACCGTATCGTGGGCGGCTTCGGGAGATAGGCCGGCCACGTGGGAGGTGAGTACGGTATTGCTCAGGCGCTTGAGGGCGTCCGGCACTTTGGGTTCTTCGTCGAACACATCCAGTGCCGCGCCGCCGATTCGCCGTTGCTCGAGGGCCGCCACCAGGTCCGCCGTGACTACCACGCTGCCGCGCCCGATGTTCACCAGGTAGCCGTTCGGCCCCAGCGCATCCAGGGCGTGGCGATCAATCAGGTGACGGGTGCTTGCACCGCCGGGGGTGGCCAGGATCAGGAAGTCCGAGGTGCGCGCCAGTTCCACGGCGGTGGCGCAATAGGTGTAGTCCACGTCATCGCGGGGCTGGCGGTTGTGATAGCTCACCTCCATGCCGAAGCCGAGTGCCGCGCGCTTGGCGATTTCCATGCCCACTGCGCCGAGCCCGAGGATGCCCAGCTGCTTGCCACCCAGGGACGGGCGCATCACCTTTGGCCATTCGCCGCGTCGCACTGCCGCGTCGGTCTGGGGGACGCCGCGCACCAGCGACAGCAGCAATGCCATGGCATGGTCGGCCACCGACGGCGCATTCACCCCGGCGCCGTTAGTGACGACGATCCCGCGGTTGCTGGCCGCCTGCAGGTCCACATGCTCGTAACCGGCACCGATCACGCAGATGATCTCGAGCAAGGGCAATGCGGCGATTTCCTCGGCATACAGCCCCAGCGGGCCACGGGTCAGCACGGCCTTGATCTGCCCGCCATGCGCCTTGATCGCCTGGGCGCGTTCGGCCGGCGTCGGCGCCAGAATCACGTGAAAGTCGTTGCTCTCGATGATTTGCAGGTATTCGTTGATGGTTTCAACCAGGACCAGAACAGTGGTGGACATCGGAAGGCTCTTCCTGAAGGGTTTGAGAGGTGAGTATGCGGGATTTGTAAGACAGAACGTTTTGTTCGGCCAGAAAAATCCCACATAGACGCCGTTAGAACGCGATGCTGTGCGCTTTCACCCGTTTCACAAACGCCCCGGCCAGGGTCGCATTGTGATGCTCGATGATCGCCTCGGCCGACAACGCCGGGGTGTCCATGCAGGTGTGGCTGTCTTCCGGCAAGATCACCGAAAACCCGAGTTCCACGGCGACTCGGCAGGTGGTGTCGATGCAGAACTGGGTTTTCATCCCCACGATCACCAGTTCATTTACCTGCGCCGCCGCCAGTTGCCGGGCGAGGTCAGTGCCCAAAAAGCAGCTGGGGCGGGTTTTATTGAACAGGTGGTCGCGGGCTTCGTCGACAGCCAGGCCGGGCCACAGCTGCCAGAGCGGGCTGCCGGCTTCAATCGGCGAGCCCGCCGGGCCGGTGTGGCGGGCGACGAAGATCGGCGCGTTGACTGCGCGGGCGCGCTGAATCAGCTGGTTGATGTTCTCCAGTACCCGTTCGCGCTGGAAAGGTTTGTCCGGGCCATCGTATAAACCGGTTTGCATATCGATGATCAGCAGGGCGTTTGCCATGGTCTTGCTCCTTGCAGTGGCCAGAGGGCGGGGCAATAAAAAGGCCCCGTCCATTGCTGGCGGGGCCTTGGGTTGAATCCGGGTGTTTTAGCTCAAGCACCCACAGCAACCGCACGACCCGCCATAAGCGGTCGTGGTGGTGGTGCAGGTGAGGTGCAGCTGAATAGGCTTCATGGCCCGATCATGCTGGGACGGGCGCAGGGCTGTCAACGGGCGCGGTCGATTTCGCCTCGGGTAGCAGCGTATTTCGTGCAGCCTCCAGAAATTCGTCCGACAAGCTACTGCCGCGCGTCGCACGAGCGAGCGTGACGGCGCCGATCATCATCGCGTAGTTGGCCAGCATGGCCTGGCGGTCTTGGGCCTGAAACTGCGCAAAGATCTCCAGCGACCGTTCAACACCGGCGATGAAGGTGCGCTGTAATTGCGTGTTGGCGGGCTCATGGCACATGTCCGGGGTAAAGGCCGATATCGGGCAGCCATCACCGGGATTGTCGCGGTGGGTGGCCGAAAAATAGTGGCGCAAGATGGCCTCGCATGCCGATTGCGGGTCTTCACTGCGCTCGACCTTGTCCTGCCAGCCTTGGTTCGAATGCTCAAAGGCCTTCTGGCAGGCTTCGTTGGCCAAGGCTTCCTTGGAGGCGAAATGCCCGTAGAAACCACCGTGGGTCAGCCCGGCGGCGGCCATCACGTCCGCCAGGCTGATGCCGTGCAGGCCGCGCTCGCGAAACAGGTGCGTGGCGGCCTCCACGATGATTTCACGGTTGAGTTCGGCTTGTTTGCGGGACACGCGGGGCATGACAGGGCTCTCAGAATAAAGGCGGGCGTTGCCTGAAAAGTACAGCAAAGCCCGCGACTCTAAAATAGATTTGTTTGGGCATGTATTATCTCGACGGCGCTGCAGCCCTCTGGAACCGCTGCCTGCAGCGACCCCGACTGATCTGTCCAAGGCCACCGTTCCTCAGCTAAGTCTTTGCTTATTCAGGAGAATCCCGGACAATCGCGCGCTTGTTATGGTCGGGGCGCTGCCTGTCAGGTTTTTCTGACTCGTCCCGGCTGTGGAAATGCGGAGATCCGACCGGATGAATGATCAGGCCAATAGCGTCGACGAACGCTATGCAACGACACCTGCAACCCTTACGCGCTGGAGCCGCCAGGACACCACCTGGATGCTTGGCCTGTTCGGCACCGCCATCGGCGCCGGTACTTTGTTTTTGCCTATCAACGCGGGCCTCGGGGGCTTCTGGCCGCTGGTGATCCTGGCGCTGCTGGCATTCCCGATGACGTTCTTTGCCCACCGTGGCCTGACCCGTTTCGTCCTGTCCGGCCGTGAAGGTTCGGACATTACCGACGTGGTCGAAGAGCATTTCGGTCTCAAGGCCGGCGCACTGATCACCTTGCTGTACTTTTTCGCGATCTTCCCGATCCTGCTGATCTACAGCGTGGCCCTGACCAACACCGTCAGCAGCTTCATGGAGCACCAGCTGCACATCATGCCGCCGCCGCGCGCGATCCTGGCGTTTGTGCTGATCCTTGGCCTGTTGGCCGTAGTGCGGTGCGGCGAGCAAGTGATCGTCAAGGCCATGAGCCTGATGGTGTATCCGTTTATCGTCGCGTTGCTGTTTCTGGCCGTGTACCTGATCCCGCACTGGACCGGCGGCATTCTCAGCACCGCCAGTGAAGTACCGGCGCCGTCTGCGTTGCTCAACACACTGTGGCTGGCGATTCCGGTGATGGTGTTCTCGTTCAACCATTCGCCGATCATCTCGGCCTTTGCGGTGGACCAGAAGCGCCAGTACGGTGCCAACGCGGATGGGCGCAGCTCGCAGATCCTTTGCCGCGCACACCTGTTGATGGTGGTGATGGTGCTGTTCTTCGTGTTCAGCTGTGTACTGACCCTGACGCCGGCGCAACTGGCCGAAGCGAAAGCACAGAATCTGTCGATCCTGTCGTACCTGGCCAACCACTTCGACAACCCGACCATCGCCTTCGCCGCGCCGTTGATTGCGTTCGTGGCGATTGCCAAGTCGTTCCTGGGCCACTACATCGGTGCCAGTGAAGGCCTCAAGGGCCTGGTGCTCAAGACCGGTCGCCGCCCGGCGGCCAAGTCCCTGGACCGCATGACCGCCGCCTTCATGCTGGTGGTGTGCTGGATCGTCGCCACGCTGAACCCGAGCATCCTCGGCATGATCGAGACGCTGGGCGGGCCGATCATTGCGTCGATCCTGTTCCTGATGCCGATGTATGCGATCCGCAAAGTGCCCGCCATGGCCAAGTACCGCGGGCAGGCGTCCAATGTGTTTGTCACTGCTGTTGGTCTGGTCGCGATTACCGCGCTGGTCTACTCGCTGCTGTCCTGACACCGAGCTGCGCTGCCCAAGGCCGATTCGCGCACTCCGCGAATCGGTCTTTTTTTGGCCTTGGAAAACCTGTCGAGTCTCGACCCCGGGCAGGCAATGAGGACTAAGCTGTCGGCATAGTCATTTCCTGTGGAGAGATTCATGGCACGGCCGCGCCCGCAACTGATTACCTGCAAACTGGAAAAACTGCATCCGACGCAATTGACCGTCGGCATGGCTGAAGTCGCTACCAAGCGCGAAGCCTGGACCAGGCTCAAACGCAAGGAGCGCGCCGCCGCGCTCGACAAGCACTGGTTTCCTTGCGTGCTGGGGCCGGACGAGCGTTATTACATCACCGATCACCACCATTTCGGCCTGGCGCTGCTGCTGGAAGAGGTCAAGAGTGTTTCGTTGCTGATGCTCAAGGACTTGTCGTTTGTGGAGCGCAGCACCTTCTGGAATGTCATGGCGTTCAATCAGTGGGTGCATCCCTACGACGCGCGTGGCTTGCGTCGAACCTACGAAGCTATTCCGCGCAAGATTACCGACCTGCAGGACGATCCCTACCGCAGCCTGGCGGGACTGTTGCGCATGGCGGGTGGCTATGCCAAGGACGCGACGCCGTTCAGCGAATTTCTGTGGGCCGACTTCTTTCGCAGCCGCATCGGCAGCGACGTGGTCAGCCAGCCGAACGCCAAGCTGTTGAGCAAGGCCATGGGCCTGGCGCGCAGCCAGGAAGCACGTTATTTGCCGGGATGGGTCGGGCCGATTGAAAACTGAAACAGCTGACCCCGTTGCCACGCCACCCAATCGCACCCAGGACCTGCTCGCCGGGTTATCCATTGCCGGTTTGCTGCTGCCGGAGGCCGTGGCTTATTCCAGTATCGCCGCGCTGCCGCCGCAGGCCGGGGTGATTGCGCTGTTTGCCGGGCTGGTGTGCTACGGCCTGTTCGGCACCAGCCGGTTTGCGATTGTCTCGGCCACATCGTCCTCGGCAGCCGTACTCGCGGCCGCCACCGCCAGTCTGGCGGGTGGTGATCCGGCGCTGAGGCTGGCCCTGGCATTCGGGCTGGTGTTGATCACTGGCGTGCTGTTCCTGTTGGCCGGGCTGTTCAAGCTCGGCGGCGTGACTTCGTTTATCGCTAAGCCGGTGTTGCGCGGGTTTGCTTTCGGCCTGGCGCTGACCATCATTCTCAAGCAGTTGGCCAGCGTCGTCGGCGTGCACCTGACCGATAACAACCTGATCCGCTTCCTGCCGCAACTGATAGAGCAACTGCCTGGATGGAACTGGCCGGCAGCGATGGTCGCGGCGGTTGCGTTGATGGTGTTGTGGTTGTGCGCGCGTATTCCGCGTCTGCCGGGTGGGCTGCTGGTGGTGATTCTGGGAATCGTCGCCGGGCAGTACCTGGATTTGCAGGCCCATGGCGTGGCGCTGATCGGCCTGATCGACCTGCGTCTTGAGTTGGGGCATTTGCCGGTGCTGCCGTTTGCCGACTGGCTGCGCCTGGGGGAGCTGGCGTTTGCTTTGGTGATGATCCTGTATGCGGAGTCCTACGGCTCTATCAGCTCGTTCGCGCTTAAACACGGTGATCGCGTGTCGTCCAACCGCGACTTGCTCGCGCTGGGTGCGGCCAACCTGATCTCTGGGTTGTTTCACGGCATGCCGGCCGGTGCCGGCTATTCCGCGACGTCGGCCAATGAGGCCGCCGGTGCCGGTTCACGCCTGGCCGGAATCGTCGCCGCGCTGGTGGTGCTGGTGATTGTGTTGACAGTGTTGCCGTATGTCGCGCTGACCCCGGAGCCGGTGCTTGCCGCCATCGTCATCTACGCGCTGGGCCGTGGTTTGAGCCTGCAGCCGCTGGGGCGTTATTTTCTCTGGCGGCGCGATCGTCTGCTGGTGATCTGTGCCGTGGCGGCAGTGCTGGTGCTGGGCGTGCTGGATGGCTTGCTGGTGTCGGTAGCGATCAGCGTGGTGCTGATGCTGCGGCAGATGTCGGCGGCTGATATCCAGGTGCTGGGGCGCTTGGGTGACAGTCATGACTTTGTTGATCGTGAGCACCACGCCGATGCCGTGCAAGTGCCAGGTCTACTGATCGTACGGCCCAGCGAGGCGCTGTTTTTCGCGAATGCCGAGCGCATCCTGGGTGCGGCGTTGCGCCTGATGCGCCAGTCGCCGGTGGAGGCGGTGGAGGCGGTGGTGCTGAGCCTGGAAGAATCTCCGGATTTGGATGGCACCAGTGTCGAAGCGCTGGCGGCGTTTTTCGCGCAGGTGCGCGGGGAGGGCAAGCGTTTGGTGCTGGCGCGTGTGCGGCATGAGGCGTTGGAAGTGCTGCAAGCCTTGCCGGAGGCGCTTGCGCCACAGGTGCTGCTCAGTGGCTTGAGCGTTGATGGCGCTGTGCAATTGGCGCTGCGGCACCCGTCCTGAGTGTGCAAAGCGTCAAGTGTGGGAGCCGGCAAGCCAGCTCCCACAGGTGTTTTGTTGGGGTGTGAAGGCTGTATGCCCGGCATAAAAAACGCCGCGTACCTTGCGATACGCGGCGCTGATTTACCCGGTGTAGCTAGATCAACACACCTTAGGCTTGAATCACCGGGATGTTGGCGCTTGCTGCGATTTTGCGGAACTCGGCGATCTGGTCGAAGTTCAGGTAGCGGTAGACGTCACTGGCCATGGTGTCCAGTTTGGCCGCGTAGCCCATGTACTCTTCGACGGTCGGCAGGCGACCCAGCGTGGAAGCCACTGCCGCCAGCTCAGCCGAGGCCAGGTAGACGTTGGCACCATCACCCAGACGGTTCGGGAAGTTACGGGTCGAGGTCGACACAACGGTCGAGTTCGGTTCTACGCGTGCCTGGTTACCCATGCACAGCGAGCAGCCCGGCATTTCCATGCGCGCGCCAGCCTTGCCGTAGATGCCGTAGTAGCCTTCTTCGGTCAGTTGGTGAGCGTCCATCTTGGTCGGCGGCGACAGCCACAGACGGGTTGGCAGCTGACCCTTGACCTGTTCCAGCAACTTACCGGCAGCGCGGAAGTGACCGATGTTGGTCATGCACGAACCGATGAACACTTCGTCGATCTTCTCGCCGGCAACGCTGGACAACAGACGGGCATCGTCCGGGTCGTTAGGTGCGCAGAGGATCGGCTCGTTGATTTCAGCCAGGTCGATTTCGATGATTTCGGCGTATTCCGCGTCGGCATCGGCTTCCATCAACTCAGGGTTGGCAACCCAGGCTTCCATCGCTTGAGCACGACGTTCCAGGGTACGTGCATCGCCGTAGCCTTCGCCGATCATCCAGCGCAGCAGGGTGATGTTGGAGTTCAGGTACTCGGTGACCGAGTCTTTCGACAGCTTGATGGTGCAACCGGCAGCCGAACGTTCGGCCGAGGCGTCGGACAGCTCGAAAGCCTGTTCCAGCGTCAGGTCGTTCAGGCCTTCGATCTCCAGGATGCGACCGGAGAAGGCGTTCTTCTTGCCTTTCTTCTCTACGGTCAGCAGGCCAGCCTGGATCGCGTAGTAAGGAATGGCGTGAACCAGGTCACGCAGGGTGATGCCCGGTTGCATTTTGCCTTTGAAGCGCACCAGGATCGATTCCGGCATGTCCAGTGGCATGACGCCAGTGGCTGCGGCGAACGCGACCAGGCCGGAACCGGCCGGGAACGAGATGCCCATCGGGAAACGGGTGTGGGAGTCGCCACCGGTGCCGACGGTGTCCGGCAGCAGCATGCGGTTCAGCCAGCTGTGGATGATGCCGTCGCCTGGACGCAGCGATACACCGCCACGGGTCATGATGAAGTCAGGCAGGGTGTGGTGGGTGGTCACGTCGATCGGCTTAGGGTAAGCCGCGGTGTGGCAGAACGACTGCATCACCAGATCGGTCGAGAAGCCCAGGCACGCCAGGTCTTTGAGTTCGTCACGGGTCATCGGACCGGTGGTGTCCTGGGAACCCACGGTGGTCATCTTCGGTTCGCAGTAGGTGCCAGGACGAACGCCTTTGCCTTCTGCCAGACCGCAGGCGCGACCCACCATTTTTTGCGCCAGGGTGAAGCCCTTGTCGCTTTCAGCCGGTGCTTCCGGCAGCTTGAACAGCGTCGAAGGCGGCAGGCCGAGCTCGGCACGTGCCTTCTCGGTCAGGCCACGGCCGATGATCAACGGGATACGGCCGCCAGCGCGAACTTCGTCCAACAGCACCGGGGTCTTCATTTCGAAGGTGGTCAGGACTTCATCGGTGCCGTGTTTGCAGACTTTGCCAGCATGCGGGTACAGGTCGATCACGTCGCCCATGTTCATGTTGGTGACGTCGAATTCGATTGGCAGTGCGCCGGCATCTTCCATGGTGTTGTAGAAGATGGGAGCGATCTTGCTGCCGAAGCAGAAGCCGCCAGCGCGCTTGTTCGGCACGTAAGGAACGTCGTCGCCGAAGAACCACAGTACGGAGTTGGTCGCCGATTTACGCGACGAACCGGTACCGACCACGTCACCGACGTAGGCGATCGGGAAGCCTTGGCCACGCATTTCTTCGATCTGCTTCATCGGGCCGGTCTTGCCTTGCTCGTCCGGCACGATGCCTTCGCGAGCCATTTTCAGCATGGCCAGGGCGTGCAGCGGGATGTCAGGGCGGGACCAGGCGTCCGGGGCAGGGGACAGGTCGTCGGTGTTGGTTTCGCCGGTGACCTTGAACACGCGCAGGCTGATCTTGTCGGCCAGGGTAGGGCGGTTCTTGAACCACTCGCCATCAGCCCAGGATTGCAGCACGGCTTTGGCGTGCTCGTTGCCGTTCTTGGCTTTTTCAGCCACGTCGTGGAACGCATCGAACATCAGCAGGGTGTGCTTGAGTTGGGCGGCAGCGACAGGCGCCAACTCGGCGTCGTCCAGCAGCTCGACCAACGTCACGATGTTGTAGCCGCCTTGCATGGTGCCAAGCAGTTCAACAGCGCGCTTTTTGTCGATCAGGGGGGAAGTGGCTTCGCCCTTGGCCAGGGCAGACAGGAAACCGGCCTTGACGTAGGCAGCTTCGTCAACGCCTGGTGGAATGCGGTTGGTGATCAGGTCAACGAGGAATTCTTCTTCGCCAGCCGGGGGATTTTTCAGCAGCTCGACCAGGCCTGCGGTTTGTTCGGCGTTAAGCGGCTGGGGAACGATACCCAGTGCTGCACGCTCTTCGATATGTTTGCGGTAGGCTTCAAGCACAGTTATTACCCTCATCAGTGGTCCCACGGGACGCTCATCCAGAAATGAACGGCACGCATGCGCTCGGGGGCTTTTTGGGCCGCAAAGCCAGCGCTGCCGGCATTCCTCACAGAAGCTGCTTTCAAAGTTTTACGCCTGCAGAACGGAGCTGATGAGGGTTGGCGCTGGCAATTACCTACCGGGTAATAACCATCGCCAACACCGTTCTGAAGGAACGACTGTGCTCGTGACGCTTTGAAAACAGCTTCCAGCGGATTATTGGCGCCTTACAAGGCCGGATGATTCTACGGCAAAAAAAATCTAAAGGTAAGTTGCCTAACCAAGTTTGCTGGGTGATCAACCTTAGACAAAGGGCTAACATGCGGCATTGTTTCGCGGATTTGTGTGTCGTTGCCTATGCCCAACCAAACCATCAAGACCCCCTGCGTCGGCCTGTGCTCCACGGTTTACGGCGATCTCGTGTGCCGTGGCTGCAAGCGCTTCCACCACGAAGTGATCCTGTGGAATGGCTATAACGAGGAAGAAAAGCGCGCGGTATGGCTGCGGCTCGAGCAACTGCTGGTGCAGGTGATGGCCGGTAAACTCGAAGTGTTCGACCCCAAGAGGCTGCGCGGGCAGTTGGAGCAGCGCAAGATTCGCTTTGTGCCGCACCAGTCCGAGTACTGCTGGGCCTACCAATTGATCGCCCGGGGCGCACGGGTGATTTCCAACCTGGAAGCCTATGGCATGGTGCTGCTGCCAGAGTTTCGCGACTGGGCGCTGCCGGAGCTGCGCGATGCGATTGATCGGGAGTTTTTTATCCTCTCGGAGGCGCACTACCAGCGCTATATAGCCCCGGGGTTCCTCAACGATGCATTTGCTGGCTGACACCGCACAGCAAAAATGTGGGAGCGGGCTTGCTCGCGAATAGGAAGTGTCAGCAATCAATTAATTGACTGATCCGCCGCTTTCGCGAGCAAGCCCGCTCCTACAAGGGATTTTCAGTGGGTCACGCCTTGGTCGCCAGCGCTTCCAGATGATCCATCAGTTCCTGCGGCTTGAGCACCAGCACATCGCTCTGCACCTCGTCGAGCACCACCTCCGCCGTATTCCCGATCAATGCTCCGGAAATCCCGGTGCGCGCCACGGTGCCGATAATCGTCACCGCCGCCTGCCACTTATGCGCCGCATGGGGAATCAATACATCTGCCGGGCCTTCTTCGATGTGCAAATGGGTGTCGTCGATATCGAACTCGGCCTGGAACGTCTTGCACTGCTCGCGATAGCGCGCCTCGATGGTTTCCTTGAGCTGAAACGTCGGGTCACTGGCCGACAGCATGGGCGAGGGATGGGCGCTGATCACGTGCAATTGCGCCTTGGCCAGGCTCGCAATTTCGAAGCCGTGATCAATGATGGTGTTGTGGAGCGCCTGATGTTCACTGTCGTTGTTGCCCACATCGATTGCCGCCAGCACCACCTTGTCGGCCCAGGGCGTCGAGGTTTTCACCAGCAGCACAGGCGTTGGGCAATAGCGCAGCAGCTTCCAGTCGGCCGGCGTCAACAAGGCCTTTTTCAGCGGGCTGTCGGCGAAATGCTGCTTGATCACCAACCCACAGCCCTCGGCTTGCTGCACATCAATGATGGTTTCATGCAGGCTCTCATTCCACGCCTGCTCGGTGGTCACGCTGTAGCCGTCTTCATGCAGGCCGGACTTGAGCAGGCTCAGCAGCGCCGAATGCTCGTGTTTTTTGTCGCAGACCAGCAAATGCAGGTGCGCGCCGGTGACCCCGGCGATCAGCTTGGCGCGCTTGAGCGCCAGGCTTTCCGAGTGCTCGGGCTCGATGACCACCAGGATGCTGCGGATAGCTTGCATGGACGGATCTCCAGAGACGCAATAAAAGGGGCCTTGCACAACTATAGTTGCTGCCCGCCAGACGTCATGTTGATGCACATCAAAGCCAGTGGCTGGTGGTCTGCGGTGGGGTCGGTATAATCGGCGCCCTTTTGTGATCTATTTGCCCGTGAGCCCGATGAACCTGCCCGAAATCCACGAATTCCTCGGCTGCCGCACCCCCGACGCCTGGGTCCAGGCTGCCTTGGCCGATCAGGCAACCCTGCTGATCGACCACAAGAACTGCGAATTCAAAGCCGCCAGCACCGCCTTGAGCCTGATTGCCAAGTACCACGCGCATGTTGACCTGATCAACATGATGTCGCGCCTGGCGCGCGAGGAGCTGGTGCACCACGAGCAAGTCATGCGCCTGATCAAAAAGCGCAAAGTCGAGCTGCGTCAACTGCACGCTGGCCGTTATGCCTCGGGTTTGCGCAAAGTGGTGCGCAGCCATGAGCCGGTCAAACTGGTGGACACCCTGGTGGTCGGCGCCTTCATTGAAGCGCGCAGTTGCGAGCGTTTCGAAGCGCTGGTGCCGCATTTGGACGAAGAACTCGGCAAGTTTTATTTCGGTCTGCTCAAAAGCGAGGCGCGGCACTTCCAGGGGTACTTGAAACTGGCCTACCAGTACGGCGACGCCAAAGACATCGCCCAGGTGATCGAGCGGGTCAGGGCGACCGAGCAGGAACTGATCGAATCACCCGACATCGAGTTCCGCTTTCACAGTGGCGTGCCAGCCTGAGGCGACGGCCACGCCCAGCAGTGTGGTGATCCCGGTCAGCAGCAGGATTACCGTTTGTGTGCCCAGCGGCGCCGCCAGCACGCCAATCAGCAAACCCGCCAATGGCTGCGACAGGTTGTTGAGCAGCGTGATCACGCCCACGGTTTTGCCAAAATCCTGTACCGGAATCACGCGCTGACGGGTGCTGCGCAGGTACACGTTAAACATCTTGTCGAAGCCGGTGATCAACAGGAACCCGAGGGTATAGGCCCACACGCCGGGGCTGATGGCCGTGATCAGCGCGCCCACGCCGATCATCGAATACGACAGGCCGCCCAGTACCTTCAACGGCAAGGTTGCGCGCGCCAGGTAAAACAGAATCCCGATCGTCACCACGGCGCCCGCGGCTTGCAGCAGGGCGTAGGTGTCCTTTCCGGCGCCATAGTG
The DNA here is from genome assembly GCF_003852315.1 of Pseudomonas sp. LBUM920. Taxonomy (NCBI): domain Bacteria; kingdom Pseudomonadati; phylum Pseudomonadota; class Gammaproteobacteria; order Pseudomonadales; family Pseudomonadaceae; genus Pseudomonas; species Pseudomonas edsoni (SeqCode). The sequence goes on along the minus strand of NZ_CP027762.1, from coordinate 3,607,255 downwards.
GCCGGTGACCATCGCCGCCGACGTGGCCAGCGTCACACCAATAATCAGATTCACGCCCACCGCCAGGGTGATGATCCGTTTCAAATCGGCGAGCGTGCGGATATGCCCGAAGGCAATGCGCAGCGGTTGCAGCCAGATGTCCCGGTGCTGCTCAAAGGTTGGCAGGCTCACCGCGCTGGTGCGCTGCCACAGCAGCATGGCCAGGTCCGCCAGCACAAACAGCCCGGCAACCCCCAGCACCACCCAATGCCAGGCCCAGACTTCAAGCATCAGCGCCGCCAGCAGTGGGCCGAGCACCAGGCCACTCTGGTCGGCGATTTGTGAATAGGAAAGGGTCTTGGCGTAGGTGTACTGCTTGAAAATATGCGGCATCAACACTTCGCGCGCCATGATGCCCTGGGTGGTCAGCACGCCGCACAGCGCCGAGAGCATGACGATCCAGTAAATGCCGTCGAACACGCCGTACAAGGCCACGGCCACCACGCAGGCCAGCGCCCGGTAGACCTGGCTGATATGCAGAATGCGCACCGGTGAGAGTTTGTCGCACACCGCGCCGCACACCGGGAAGGCCAGGTAACGCGGCAGTGACTCGACAAAAAACGCCAGGCCCGCCCAGGACACACTCCGAGTGGTCTGGAACACGATCAGAGGCACGATAAACAGCAGAATCTGGTCCGCCAGCCGCGACAGAAACAGCGAAACAAAGAACGCCAGGTAATCCTTGCGCATACAACTCCCTGTGAATGGCGTTAAAGATTGCAGGCTATTTGTTAAAAACTCTTAAAAGCATGAAGCTTGGTCGGTCACTGATGGCCAGCGGCTTCTGTTGAGCAGCTTGCCACCTATAATGCCTGCACTTCAATCCGCGCAGCCACACTGAGAATTTATGGAAAACCTGGGTCTGGGCAAGGTCCTGCTCGTTGAGGACGATGAAAAGCTGGCAGGGCTGATCGCGCACTTTCTGTCGCAACACGGTTTCGAGGTGCGGGTGGTGCACCGCGGTGACGAAGCCCTGGCCGCATTTCTCGACTTCAAGCCGAAAATCGTCGTGCTCGACCTGATGCTGCCCGGCCAGAGCGGCCTGCACGTGTGTCGCGGGATTCGTAACCTGTCAGACACCCCCATCGTGATCCTGACCGCCAAGGAAGACGACCTGGACCATATCCTCGGCCTTGAGTCCGGTGCCGACGACTACGTCATCAAACCCATAAAACCTCCGGTGCTGCTGGCGCGATTGCGTGCGCTGCAACGTCGCCAGGTGCCCGAACCCACCGTGCGCGGCTCGCTGGAGTTTGGCCGGCTGGCGATTGACCGCAGTTGCCGGGTGGTCAGCCTGGGCGGTGACAAGATCGACCTCACCACCATGGAATTTGAACTGCTCTGGCTGCTGGCCAGCAGCGCGGGCAAGATCCTCTCGCGCGATGACATTCTTAACCGCATGCGCGGCATTGCCTTCGATGGCCTGAACCGCAGCGTCGACGTGTACATCAGCAAACTGCGCAGCAAACTCAATGACAACCCGCGTGAGCCGGTGTGCATCAAGACCATCTGGGGCAAGGGCTATCTGTTCAATCCATTTGCGTGGGAGGTTTAGATGCTGCGGCTGTTTCTGCGCCTGTACGTGATCCTGGCGCTGGGGTTGGCGGGCGCAATCTGGCTGGTCAACTACACCTTCGACGAGTTACTGCCCGAGGCCAACGAAACCTATAACCGTGAGGCGCTGCGCGGTCCGGCCTATGGCCTGGTGGAGCAGTTGCGACCCTTGCACGGCGAGGCCCGGCAGGCGCGCCTGGACGAACTGCAGCCCCATTATGGTTTGCGCCTCAAGCTGGTGCAGAGCGACACCCAGGCGCTGACCGAGCGCGAACAGCAGTTGCTGGCCGACGGCTTGCTGGTGGTGCGCGGGGATTTCATGGAATTCCTGACCAATATCGACGGCGGGCCGCAACTGCTGGAGATCAAACTGCCGGAAGAGCCCAAGTGGCTGTACCTGTGGGCCTATGGTTTTCTCGGCTTGTGCCTGGCCATCGTCCTGTATTTCTGGGTACGCCCGCACTGGCGCGACCTGGAGCATATCCGGCTGGCCGCGCAACGCTTTGGCGACAACGACCTGGCGTCGCGCATCCTGCTGCCGCGCCGTTCCACCGTGCGCGAGCTGGCGGGGCACTTCAACCAGATGGCCGAGCGCATCGAAAGCCTGATCGCCAACCAGCGCGAACTGACCAACGCCGTTTCCCACGAACTGCGCACACCGATTGCGCGCTTGTCGTTCGAGCTTGATCAACTCAGGCAGCAGGCCGACCCGCGACAGAGCCGTGAGTTGATCGCCGACATGTACGCCGACCTGGGCGAACTGGAGGAAATGGTTTCCGAACTGTTGACCTACGCCAGCCTGGAACGCGGCGCCACCCAGGTTACCCGCGAAAACATCGAGGCCCACAGTTGGCTCGACAGCGTGATCGGCAGCGTGGCCCTGGAGGCTGAGGCGGCGGGTGTGCAGCTGTCATTGCGTACCTGTGAGGTCGACTTTATCCAAATCGAACCACGCTTTATGGCGCGTGCCGTGATCAATCTGCTGCGCAACGCCATTCGCTACGCCGAGCGCCGTGTTGAAGTGTCGTTGATCAGTTTTGGCAGCGGTTACGAAGTGCGCGTCAATGACGACGGCCCTGGTGTGCCGATGGACGGGCGGGCAAAGATCTTCGAACCCTTCCTGCGCCTCGACGCCAGCCGCGACCGCCGCACCGGCGGTTTCGGCCTGGGCCTGGCATTGGTAAAACGGGTCAGCCAGTGGCATGGCGGACAAGTGGAAGTGCTGGATTCGGAGTGGGGCGGAGCGTCGTTTCGAATGACCTGGGCGTATGCCGAGTAAGACTTGGCGTGGAATCAGCGATGCACAGGAGGGGGAGCGGGCTCAGCTGCCAGCACCGCGCTGCTTGGCTTTTCTGTGGGAGCTGGCTTGCCTGCGATGCAGGCACCTCGGTGTGTCAGGTACACCGGGTTGATGCTATCGCAGGCAAGCCAGCTCCCACTTTTGACCGAGTACAAACGAGCAGCACCCATCTACCTGATGCACTGCGATCCAACTGTGGGAGCGGGCTTGCTCGCGAAGGCGGTGGTCAGTCAGCTCATGTGTCACTGACATACCGCTTTCGCGAGCAAGCCCGCTCCCACAAGTTGACCGAGTTCAACGGCAAGCACCGCACTGCTTGGCTTTTCTGTGGGAGCTGGCTTGCCTGCGATGCAGGCACCTCGGTGTATCAGGCACACCCAGTTGATGCCATCGCAGGCAAGCCCGCTCCCACAAGTTGACCGCGTTCAGCTGCTAGCACAGCAGTGCTTTGCTTTTCTGTGGGAGCTGGCTTGCCTGCGATGCAGGCACCTCGGTGTATCAGGTACACCGGGTTGATGCTATCGCAGGCAAGCCAGTTCCCACCTTTGGTTGAGTTCAGCCTTCAAGGTCAGGTCGGCTGTCAGGCCGCCTCGCCTTTGCTTTTGCTTCTACCACTCAGGTCGGCTACTAGGCCGCCGTGCTTTGCTTTTGATTTTGATCTCAGGCGCCCCGTTAAACCACGCTGGCCGAACGCAGGCTTGAATCCGTGGGTAACCCGGCAGGACGCCGGGTTAGCCGTGTTGGGCCATGGATGGCCCGTCGCGGCGGCCCACGGATTCAAGCCTTCGTTCGGGCACACCGAAGCGTGAGCGAGGTGCCGAGTGGTGGGGCAAGAGCCCTTTGGTTACTTTGGGGCTTTTCCAAAGTGACCCGCCGTAAGGGCGGAACCATAAGCCGCCATCTCCCAAACACCGGATATGCCCCCCAACACAGACGCATCACCGACACCCGCCGCCCCCCAACCATCCATTACCCCATCAAAACGCGTACTCGACCATCCCCACCACCGACGCCTGCAACCGCCGCTCCACAATCGGGCTCTTGCCCGCTTCATCCGCCAAATACTGCACATCCAGCAAAGTCGAGAACTGCGTGTGCTCGCTGATCGGCACGCTCCACACCAGGTTCATGCCATTACTGATATTGCCCGCGTCCGCCTTGTAGGCCTTGAACCGGCTCTGCGCCGCCTGCCCGGTAGTCACGCCGTACCAGGTCTGCAAGTACGCTCGATCACCAAAGTGACTGCTCAAGCTGGCCTCGACCGAACCGTAACGGCCTTCATACAGGTTGGTGCCCAGGCTCAGCTCCAGGTGGGTGTAAGCCCTGCCGTTGTCCGTGTGGTCGTCTTCCTTGAGCGCATGTTCCAGGGTCGCGCCAACAATCACGCCACCCAGGTTATAGCTGGCGCTCACCCCCAGTTGCGGACGCGCCTTGATCTCGCCCATGCCTTTGAGGCGCTTGGAGCCGGCATGCAAGCTCTGGTTTTTGTCCCTGCGCGCGCCGCTGGCGCCCACATACGCGCTCACGCTCAGGGCGTGGCCTTCGTAACCCCAGCCAAGCCCCTTGTCAGTGTCGAGAAAGACACCCCACGGGCTGACGATGGCGCCGCCCAGCAGCGGCGCGGTCATGCGTTCGTCGCTGCCGCTGTAGCGTGGCGCATTGGCCACGCCGGCCTTGAGGCTGTATTGCCAGTCTTCGGCAAACGCGGTGTCGGCAGCGGCGAGCAGGCACAGCGAGGTGAACGACAGGCAGAAATGTTTTGAGCGCATCAGAGGGTTCGTCCGTGTCAGAAATTCAAGCGGTTGTGGGGAGAATTCGTGCGTTTGAAGGCGTAGCCCGACGCGCTGAGGCCATTGACCTGGCGGCTCACGGTGTCGCCCAGGCCATAGCCGTTGCCGGCCAGCACCGCGTGGGCGTTGTCGACGGGGAGCAGGATGTAGTCGGTCAGCGGCTCGTCGCGCAACTGGCCGCGAATCACCAGAAATCCTTGTTCCAGGCGCACGCTGATGCCGCTCAACGGTGCATCGGGCTCGTGGGTGTTGAGCACTTGATACGTGCCGATGGTGTCGGCCCAGGCCAGGGGCAGCGGCGTCGGGTCGATGCGCTCGCCGATGGCGATGCGTTGGCCGTGAGTGCGCGCAGTGAGCATCTGGCGCCCCTGCACCTTCACCACATCAAGCTGCACGCGGCCCAGGTCGCCGAGGTCCTTGAGCCAGAAACCGAAGATTTTTTTCTGCGCGCGCAGCCAGCCCTGATCGTCGCGTAACAACTCGAAGCTCAAACCGGCCAACTCGCCCGACAGCTGATGAGGCTCATCCTTGATCCGGAACACGCCCCAGGCCGTGGCATAAAAGCCGGCCAGGCGCTTGCGGTCGATGGCAGCCGGCACGTGACGCAATTTGAGCCCGTGACTGGGTGCCTGGCAGTCGTCGGCGCAGACCGCTTGGCCGGTCTGCGCTTGCAGCATCAAGCGCAGGGCGTCGGTGGCAAGGCTGGCCACCAGGTCTTCGGCGTTACTGTCATTGGCCATGATGATCACGGCCATTTGCTGATCGGGCAGCACGCTCAGTTGCGCGGCAAAATCGTCGCCACCCCCGCTGTGCTGATACGTGCGTATCCCCGGGGCAACCGGTTCATCGCCACAGGGTGCCAGGAACCAGCCAAGGCCCACCTGGCAATCGAAGTCCAGCGCATTGCCGGTGTTTTGCTGGGTGAACATCTCATCGATCGACGCGCTGCCGATGACCCGGTTGCCTTTGTAGAGCCCATGCGCAAACAGCATCTGCACGTAGCGGCTGAGGTCTTTCGGGCTTGCCCACAAACCGCCGGCAGCGAGGTCGCGCACTTGCGCATCGGCACTGGCGACGCCGTCTTCGTAGCCCAGCGCGCGGTAACTCATCTGCGCACCGGTACCGACAAAACTCGACTGGTTCATCTCCAGTGGCTTGAGCAGGCTGCCTTGCAACTGCGCTTCAAAAGCTTTGCCGCTGCTGCGTTCGATGGCGGCGCCGACCAACGAATAACCCAGGTTGGAGTAGGCCACCTGGGCACCCGGTGGGCTGCTCAGCCACACACCGGATACACGCATCGGCATCTGGCCCATGGCGAAGGTGCTGCGCAGGTCGCGCAAGTGTTCGCTGGGCAAGCCGGACTGGTGACTGAGCAAGCGGCGCAAGGTGATCGCGCGGTCCGCTGCCGCCGGGTCGTCGTGAAAGCGCGAGCGGACATGGAACTCGCGCAGGCTCTGCTGGATCGGCGCATCCAGCGACAGACGCTGTTGCTCGACCAACTGCAAGGCCGCCGTGGCCGTGAGCAGTTTGGAGATGCCGCCAGCGCGAAACGCCGTATTGGCTGTCACCGGCACGCCCTGGGCTTTGTCGGCCATGCCGAAGCCGCGCGCCCAGATCAGCTCCTGGCCATTGACCAGCGCAATGGACAGGCCCGGCACATTTTCCCGGCCCATTTCACGCGGAATACGCGCTTGCAGGTAACGGATGATCGCGCCGTAATCGCCCTTGGGAATCGGCGGCGGGGCAGGCGATTGCCCGTGGCAACCGAGCGTACCCAGCAGGCAACCCAACAGCGGAATACCGCGCAATGTGCAAAACATGAAGAGCACCCGAATGGTGAGTTGGATGCTCGAATGCTAGGGCTGCGCGGGCCAACAATCTTTGGGAGCTTTGTCGGGAAACTGTCAAAGACTGTTAACGGGTCAACCCGAGGCGCTCATGCCATTGGGCGATGGATTCTTCGGGGTATTCGTCGAACTGCAGGTCGCCTTTGCGCACGCTGACTTCCACCCACGGCGCCTTGGAGCCGAGCATCAGGTGCGTGTGCTCCGGCGGCACCGGCAACGGCGTGTCGATGGCCGAGGCAAACGGGTGGATCAGCTCCGGCCACTCCGGGCTAAACAGCCACAAGGCGCTGCCGCACTGCGAGCAAAAATGCCGTTCGGCAGTGCTCGCGTGCGCACGTCTGGCGCCCTCGGGCTTGAGCCTGGCGTGGTAGATCGAGATGTGCTTGCGCCCTTGCACCTTCAGGCTTTGCGTATCGCCGGCAAGGTTGATCGCATAACCGCCGCCGCCTTGGGTTTTGCGGCAGATCGAGCAGTAGCAACGCTGATAGGGGTACGGGTGCTGGCTGCTCAGGCTGAATGTTACGGTGCCGCAATGGCAGGATCCTTCGAGTTGCATGGCAATCTCCTCTGGCAAAGTGACTGTTGAGCTTAGGCGCTTTGCGGCATCAAGGTGGCGATCAGCGCCCGAATGGTGCCGGGCAGGGCTTCCAGTTCGCGCACCAGAATACTGCGCTCGCGAATCGCCCAGGGCTCATCGAGTTTCACCGCCACCAACTGCATGGTCCGGCTGTGCCGCACCGCGGCCGACTCGGGGATGATGCCGATGCCCACGCCGGCCTCGACCATCCGGCAGATCGCCTCGAAGCTCGACACTTGGATACGCAACGACAAATGTTTGCCGAGACGCTCCACGTGTTCACGCAAAAAGCTCAACAGCGTGCTGCCTTCGTGCAGGCCGATATGTTGGTAGGCGAGGGTTTGTTCCAGCGTCACTGAAGGCTGGTCGGCCAACGGATGCCCCACGGGCACCATCAGCACCAGTTCGTCGGTGCTGAAGTGCAGCACCTGCAAACCTGCCGCCTCAACCGGCCCGGCAATGATGCCCATGTCGCTGGTGCCATCGAGCACGCCGCGCACGATATCGCGCGACAGGCGCTCCTGCAGGTCGACGGTGACGCCGGGGCGCTGGGACAAAAAGCCCGCCAGCACCTCCGGCAAAAACTCGGTGACCGCCGTGGTGTTGGCGAATATGCGGATATGCCCGGCCGAATCCACGCCGTACTGGGTGAACTCGCTCTTGAGGTAATCCACCTGACGCATGATCAGCCGCGCATGGTGCAGCAAACGTTCGCCCGCCGGGGTGATTTCCACGCCCCGACTGTCGCGGTACAGCAGGCGCGTGTCGAGTTGGCCTTCCAGCGCCTTGATCCGCGCACTGGCGGCGGCGGGCGAGAGGAACGCACGCTTGGCGCCTTGGGTCAGGCTGGGGGATTCGGCGATATGGATAAACAGGCGCAGGTCAGCGAGATCGAAGTGCATGCAGAACACCTATTCGGCAACGGTGAAGATCAACTGTGGGAGCTGGCTTGCCTGCGATAGCGGTGGAGCAGGCAATGCATGTGCTAGCTGACACACCGCCATCGCAGGCAAGCCAGCTCCCACAGGGATATAGGGTGTGCATCGATGAGTCGGCGTTCAGCATAACCGAACGCTGGTTTATTGAAATGCAAATTCTCAGAACGGGCAGGCGCTTGCATGATCCGGGGCAGACAACCACTGCCAGAGGATTTGTACCCGATGAGCGCCACCGATTGGATCGGCCGAAGTGAAACCGCCCACGAGCATCTGAGCCACAACCTGCTCAAGCGTATTGCCGCAACCTTCGGCGAAGCGGTGCCCCAAGAGGGCGATGCCGTCCCACCGTTGTGGCAATGGTGCTTCTTTCAAGACCCACTGCCGGAATCGGCGCTGGGCACCGACGGCCACCCGGCGCGTGGCGGCTTCCTGCCGCCGGCGGATAACCGCAATCGCATGTGGGCCGGTGGGCGCATCGAGTTTCTGCAGGCCTTGCGCGCCGGTGAGGCGGCCACCCGGGAATCGACCATCACCCACGTCGAAGAAAAGACCGGCCGCACCGGCTCGCTGCTGTTTGTCACCGTGCGCCATGACTATTCCCAGGGCGGTCGCCTGGCGATTCGCGAAGAACAGGACATTGTCTACCGCGAACCCTCGCCACCCAAGCAGGGCAGCGGCGAGGCACTGGCCCAGGGTCAATGGCAGGAGACGGTCGACCCCACGCCAACCCTGCTGTTTCGCTACAGCGCCGTGACCTTCAACGGCCACCGCATCCATTACGACTACCCCTACGTCACCGGCACCGAAGGCTATTCGGGCCTGGTGGTGCACGGGCCGTTGATCGCCACCTTGAGCCTGCGCGCGTTTTGCCGTGCTCATCCCGAAGCCACCCTGCGCCGGTTTGCCTATCGCGGCGTACGCCCTTTGATCGCGCCGCAGCCGTTTGCACTGGGCGGGCGCGTGACGGCACCCGGTGTGGCGCAGTTGTGGGCCGGCAATGCCGAGGGCGTGGCGCAAACAGCCGAACTGCATTTCGAATAAAACCAGAACAACAGGCGGAGAGCCGTTAATGAACCCCAATGACAACGAAGAACTCAATGCCATCCGCGAAGGCGTGCGCGCCCTGTGCGCCGAATTCGATGCCGCTTACTGGCGCAAGGTCGACGAACAAAAAGGCTTCCCCGAAGCCTTCGTCAAAGCGCTGACCGACGCCGGCTGGCTGTCGGCGATGATCCCGGAAGAATACGGCGGCTCCGGCCTGGGCCTGGCCGAAGCCTCGGTGATTCTTGAAGAAGTGAACCGCTGCGGCGGCAATTCCGGCACGGTTCACGGCCAGATGTACAACATGTTCACCTTGCTGCGCCATGGCAGCGACGCACAGAAAAGCTTCTACCTGCCCAAGCTCGCCAGCGGCGAACTGCGTCTGCAATCGATGGGTGTCACCGAGCCCACCACCGGCACCGACACCACCAAGATCAAGACCACCGCGATTCAACGCGGCGACAAATACGTGATCAACGGCCAGAAAGTCTGGATCTCGCGGGTGCAGCATTCCGACCTGATGATCCTGCTGGCGCGCACCACGCCACTGGCCGAGGTGAAGAAAAAGTCCGAGGGCATGTCGATCTTCCTGGTGGACCTGCGCGAAGCCATCGGCAACGGCCTGACCGTGCAGCCCATCGCCAACATGGTCAACCACGAAACCAACGAGCTGTTCTTCGACAACCTGGAGCTGCCGCTCGACAGCCTGATCGGCGAGGAGGGCAAGGGCTTCAAATACATCCTCGACGGCCTGAATGCCGAGCGCACGCTGATTGCCGCCGAATGCATCGGCGACGGCCGTTGGTTTATCGAAAAGGCCAGCGCTTATGCCCGCGACCGCGTGGTATTTGGCCGACCTATCGGGCAGAACCAGGGCGTGCAGTTCCCGATTGCCGAAGCGCACATCGAGATTGAGGCAGCGGACCTGATGCGCTGGCGCGCGTGCGAGGAGTACGACAGCGGCCAGAATGCCGGGGCCAGCGCCAACATGGCCAAGTACCTGGCAGCCAAGGCGTCGTGGGAAGCGGCCAACGCCTGTCTGCAAACCCACGGCGGTTTCGGGTTTGCCTGCGAGTACGACGTGGAGCGCAAATTCCGCGAAACCCGCCTGTACCAAGTGGCGCCGATTTCCACCAACCTGATCCTGTCTTACGTGGCCGAGCATTTGCTCGAACTGCCACGCAGTTTCTGAGGGCCCGACCATGAGCCATACCCAAGCCCTGTGTCGGTTCCTCGCCGAGTTGAACTACGAACAGTTGCCCGAAAACGTGCTGGCGCGCACCGAAGACCTGTACCTGGATTGGCTCGCCTGCGCATTGGCGAGCAAGGGCGCGCACCCGATTCCTTTGTTCGAGCGCTATGCGCACAAGATGGGCCCGAGCAGCGGCCCGGCGCAGATTATCGTCAGTGGCGCCAGCAGCAGCGCGTATTTCGCCGCGCTGGTAAACGGCGCTTCGTCCCATCTGGTGGAGCAGGATGACCTGCACAACAGCTCGGTGCTGCACCCGGCCACCGTGGTGTTTCCAGCAGCCTTGGCCGCCGCGCAAGACCTCGGCAAATCCGGTCGCGAGTTGCTGCTGGCGTCGGTGGCCGGTTATGAGGCCGGGATTCGCATCGGCGAATTCATGGGGCGTTCTCACTACCGCATCTTCCACACCACGGCGACTGTCGGCACCCTGGCGGCGGCCGTTGCGGTGGGCAAGCTGCTGGATTTCAACGAAGAACAATTCATCAATCTGCTCGGCAGCGCCGGCACACAGGCCGCTGGGCTGTGGGAGTTCCTGCGCGACGCTGCCGACTCCAAGCAACTGCACACCGCCAAGGCTGCCGCCGATGGTTTGCTCGCCGCGTACCTGACCGCGGACGGCCTGACCGGCGCGCGCAATATTCTTGAAGGCGACCAAGGGTTGGCCGCGGGCATGTCCAGTGATGCGCAGCCGAGCCAATTGTCGGCCGGCCTGGGCACGCGCTGGGCGCTGCTGGAAACCTCGTTCAAGTTTCACGCCTCGTGCCGCCACACCCATCCTGCCGCCGATGCGCTGTTGGATTTGATGCAGCGCGAAGGGCTGGGCGCCGATCACATTGCGCGCGTGGAAACCCGTGTGCATCAGGGCGCCATTGATGTACTGGGCCGCGTGGCAGTACCCACGACCGTGCACCAGGCCAAGTTCTCCATGGGCACGGTGCTCGGCCTGATCGCCGTGCATGGCAAGGCCGGGCTCACCGAGTTTCACCACCTGGCGCTGACCGATCCCGCCGTTGCGAGCTTTCGCGACAAGGTCAGCATGACGCTGGACCCAGAAGTGGACGGCGCCTACCCGCAACGCTGGCTGGGCCGTGTCAGCGTCACCACCACCAACGGGCGCACGCTGCACGGCGCCATCGATGAGCCCAAGGGCGACCCGGGCAACACCTTGAACCGTGAGGCGCTGGCGGACAAATTCCAGCGCCTGACCCACTTCAGCGGCGCCCGCACGCCGGCCCAGGCGGATGCATTGATCGATAAGGTCTGGAACCTGCGTAACGCCGCGTCCATGGCCCACTGGCTTTGAGGAATTGTGATGACTCATCAACGACCGCTGGACGGCATCACTGTCGTCAGCCTGGAACACGCGATTGCTGCGCCATTCTGCACGCGGCAACTGGCCGATTTGGGCGCCCGCGTCATCAAGATCGAACGCCCTGGCGCCGGTGATTTTGCCCGCGGCTACGACGAGCGCGTGCGCGGCCTGGCCTCGCATTTTGTGTGGACCAACCGCTCCAAGGAAAGCCTGACCCTGGACCTCAAGCAGGACGAGGCGGGCGCCATCCTCGACACCCTGCTGGCCGACGCCGACGTACTGGTGCAGAACCTCGCACCCGGCGCGGCCGCGCGCATGGGCTTGTCGTTTGAGGCGCTGCACGCGCGTTTCCCGCGGCTGATCGTCTGCGATATTTCCGGCTATGGCGAGGGCGGGCCTTACGAGAAGAAGAAGGCCTATGACTTGCTGATCCAGAGCGAGGGCGGCTTCCTGTCGGTGACCGGCGGCCCCGGTGACGACCAGATGGCCAAGGCCGGTTGTTCCATCGCCGATATCTCTGCGGGCATGTACGCCTACAGCGGCATCCTCTCGGCGCTGCTGCTGCGCGGCAAAACGGGCAAGGGCAGCCGCATCGACGTGAGCATGCTGGAAAGCCTGGTGGAGTGGATGGGCTACCCGATGTACTACGCGTTCGACGGCGCGCCGCAACCCCCGCGCGCCGGGGCGGCGCATTCGACGATTTACCCGTATGGGCCGTTTCCCACCGGCGACGGCGGCACGGTGATGCTCGGTTTGCAGAACGAGCGCGAATGGGCGGCGTTCTGCGACAAGGTGCTGCTCACGCCTGAATTGGCCACCGATGCGCGTTTCTCGGCCAACTTCAAGCGTTCGGCCAACCGTGAGGTGCTGCGCCAGATCATCGTCGACAGCTTCGCGCAGCTGGACGCCGAGGCGGTGATCCAGCGTTTGGAAGACGCGCAGATTGCCAGTGCGCGCGTCAACGACATGCAGGGCGTGTGGGACCACCCGCAGCTCAAGGCGCGAGGCAGCTGGCGCGAAGTCCAGAGCCCGGCCGGGCCATTGCCGTCGCTGCTGCCACCGGCGCGCAATGCCGCGTTTAGCCCGCGAATGGATGCCGTACCGGCGCTGGGGCAGCACAGCCAGGGCATCCTCGAACAGCTCGGCTACTCGGGTGAAGCCATCGATACTTTGCGTGCGCGCGGCGTTATCTAATAAGGAATTCAAGTGATGCCAAAGCCTTTGGTTCGTTCGGCCTTGTTTGTGCCCGGCAGTCGCCCGGAGCGGTTTGCCAAAGCGTTGGCCAGTGGCGCCGATGCGGTGATTGTCGATTTTGAAGACGCGGTCGAAGAACCGCTCAAACGCCAGGCGCGGGATAACCTCGGGGCGTTTCTGCAAGGCCATCTTCAGGCCCAGGTGTGGGTGCGTATCAACGCGCCGGAGCATGCCGAGCATGTTGCGGACGTGGCGTTCTGCAAAGCCCATGCAAATGTGGCAGGCGTGCTGCTGCCCAAGGTCGAGAGCGCGGCGCAGGTCGCCGTGGTCGCGGCCACCGGCAAACTGATCTGGCCGATTATCGAAAGTGCGCGGGGGTTGTTGGCGGTGGCTGAAATCGCTCGTGCGCCGCAGGTGGAGCGCCTGTCGTTTGGGGGCCTGGACCTGGCGCTGGACTTGAACCTGAGCAGCCATTCCGCGGCCGCACAGTTCGCCCTCGACCAGGCACGCCTGGCGTTGATCGTGCATTCGCGTGCGGCAGGCCTGGTTGCGCCGCTGGATGGCGTGCACCCGGCTATCGATGACCCGGAAGGTTTACGGCGTTCGATCCGGCACGCCTACGAGATGGGCTTTGCCGGCGCGTTGTGTATTCACCCCAAGCAGGTGGCGGTGATCCACGCGGCCCTGGCGCCGAGTGCTGAAGACCTGGCGTGGGCCAAACGCGTAGTGGATGCCGGCGCGCACGGGGCAGGGGCCTATCAGATTGATGGGCAGATGGTGGATGCGCCGGTGCTGCTGCGCGCACAGAGGTTGCTGGCGGCCCGACGCTGACTGACGAAACCGAATCAAAATGTGGGAGCGGGCTTGCCTGCGATTGCGGTGGCTCAGCTAACAAATCTACTGCCTGACACACCGCTATCGCAGGCAAGCCAGCTCCCACACTTGATCTTCACTGTTCTGAACATCGGCGTTCGTCCTAGCCGAACGCAGGTATCTAAAATTCGAAATTCACTACACACGTGACATCAGGCACCTTGCCCTACAACACAACAATAAGAAGGTGATTGTCCATGCTCAAGCTTTCTCGGGCGCTGCTGTGCGCCGCCACTTTGTTTGCCGCGGGCCTGGCCCAGGCGGCGGACCCGATTGTGATCAAGTTCGCCCACGTGGTCGCCGAAAACACCCCCAAAGGCCAGGGCGCGCTGCTGTTCAAGAAGCTCGCCGAAGAGCGCCTGCCGGGCCGCGTCAAGGTTGAGGTGTACCCCAACTCGTCGCTGTTCGGCGATGGCAAGGAGATGGAAGCGCTGTTGCTGGGCGACGTGCAGATGCTGGCGCCGTCCCTGGCCAAGTTCGAGCAGTACACCAAGCAAGTGCAGATTTACGACCTGCCGTTTTTGTTCAACGACCTGGCCGCCGTCGACCGCTTCCAGGCCGCCCAGGGCAAGGATCTGCTGACCTCGATGCAGGACAAGAACATCCTCGGCCTGGCGTATTGGCACAACGGCCTCAAGCAACTGTCCTCAAACAAAGCCCTGCACGAACCCAAGGACGCCCGTGGCCTGAAGTTCCGCGTGCAGGCTTCCAGCGTGCTTGAGGAGCAGTTCAAGGCGATCCGCGCCAACCCGCGCAAGATGAGCTTTGCCGAGGTCTACCAAGGCCTGCAGACCGGCACCGTCAATGGCACCGAGAACACCTGGTCGAACTATGAAAGCCAGAAGGTCAACGAGGTGCAGAAGTACTTCACCGAGTCCAACCACGGCCTGATCGATTACATGGTGATCACCAACGCCACGTTCTGGAACGGCCTGCCGCCGGACATCCGCGCCACCCTGGACCAGATCATGCTTGAGGTCACTGTGGAGGTGAACAAGCAGGCCGAGGCGCTGAACCAGTCGGCCAAGCAGAAGATCATCGACGCCAAGACCAGCGAAATCATCGAACTGACCCCCGAGCAACGCCAGCTCTGGCGCGAAGCCATGCGCCCGGTGTGGCAGAAGTTTGAGGGTGAGATTGGCGCTGACCTGATCAAGGCGGCGGACGCGTCCAACCAGTAGTTGGGCGAACACCCCAACCTACTGTGGAAACGGCTTTATGTGGGCGCTGGCTTACCTGCGATGCAGGCGACTCGGTGTATCTGTGGAACCGGGTTGATCCCATCGCGGGCAAGCCCGGCTCCCACAGTGGTTCGCTCACACCTGTTGATCCGGTTTCCACCCCGACATCATTCCC
This sequence comes from Pseudomonas sp. LBUM920, assembly GCF_003852315.1. NCBI lineage: Bacteria > Pseudomonadati > Pseudomonadota > Gammaproteobacteria > Pseudomonadales > Pseudomonadaceae > Pseudomonas > Pseudomonas edsoni (SeqCode). The sequence continues at coordinate 3,592,185 of NZ_CP027762.1, read as the reverse complement.
GCTTCGCGAGGTTTTGCCATGCAAACGCTAAGGCGCGTCTGGGAGCACCTGGAGGAAGGTTTTATCGCCTTCCTGCTGGCCGCCATGACCCTGGTGACATTTATCTACGTCATGCTCAACAACATCTACACGCTGTTCTTTTCCCTGGCGGACAAGTGGGCGTGGAGCAGCAATTTCTTCAATGCCCTGGGCGATCACACCATGACCTGGGCCCAGGACATGACCTGGAGCGTGGCGCTGACCAAGGCCATGTTCGGCTGGTTGATTTTCTTCGGCATCTCCTACGGTGTGCGCACTGCCGGCCACCTTGGCGTGGACGCGCTGGTCAAGCTGACCAGGCGCCCGGTGCAACGCTTGCTCGGCATGCTCGCGTGCCTGTGCTGCCTGGCCTACGCCGGGCTGTTCATGGTCGCCAGCTACAAGTGGGTGAGCGCGGTGATGAGCGCCCATATTGGCGCCGAAGACCTGGACCAATACGGCGTGGACGTCGGCGATATAGTGATCATCGTGCCGATTGGTTTTGCCCTGGTGTTCATCCGCTACCTGGAAATTTTCTACCGCATTTTCACCCACCGTCAGGTCGGGTTGGGCCTTGCCGACGAGGCCGGCGAGGCCAGCAAGTTGGCCGGCAGCCATGAGGAGCGTCACTGATGGCCGTGCTCTGTCTGTTTTTGCTGTTGTTTGTGTTCATGTTCCTGGGCGTGCCGATTGCGATTTCCCTCGGGCTGTCCGGCGCGGTGTCGATTTTGATGTTCAGCCAGGACTCGGTGAGTTCGCTGGCGATCAAGCTGTTTGAAACCTCCGACGCCTACACCTTTCTGGCGATTCCGTTCTTCCTGCTGTCCGGTGCGTTCATGACCACCGGCGGCGTGGCGCAGCGCTTGATCGACTTTGCCAACGCCTGTGTCGGCCACATCCGTGGCGGCCTGGCGATTGCGGCGGTGTTGGCGTGCATGCTGTTTGCCGCGCTGTCGGGCTCATCGCCGGCGACGGTGGCAGCGGTGGGTTCGATTGCCGTGGCGGGCATGGTGCGCTCCGGTTACCCGAAGGAATTCGGCGCGGGGATCATCTGCAATGCCGGCACCCTGGGCATTCTGATTCCGCCCTCGATAGTGATGGTGGTGTACTCGGCGGCCACCGAAACCTCGGTGGGCAAGCTGTTTATGGCCGGTGTCATTCCAGGCTTGCTGCTGGGCTTGATGTTGATGGTCGCGATCTACATCGTCGCGCGCATCAAGAAGCTGCCGGCTCAACCGCGTGCCACCTTTCGTGAATGGCTGACCTGTGCGCGTCGCGCCTTCTGGGGCTTGCTGTTGCTGGTGATCATCCTCGGCGGCATTTACAGCGGCATGTTCACCCCGACCGAAGCCGCAGCGGTGGCGGCGGTGTACTCGGCGTTCGTGGCCTTGTTCATCTACAAGGACATGAAGTTGCGTGACTGCCCCAAGGTGTTGCTGGAGTCCGGGCGCCTGGCGATCATGCTGATGTTTATCATCGCCAACGCCATGCTGTTCGCCCACGTGCTGACCACTGAACAGATCCCACAGGAAATCACGGCCTGGGTGATCTCTGAAGGCCTCACGCCGATCGGCTTTCTGATCATGGTCAATATCGTGTTGCTGGTGGCGGGCAGCTTTATGGAGCCGTCGGCCATTGTGTTGATCCTGGCGCCGATCTTCTTCCCGATTGCCATGAAGTTGGGCATCGACCCGATTCACCTGGGGATTGTGATGGTGGTGAATATGGAAATCGGCCTGGTGCACCCGCCCGTGGGGTTGAACCTGTTCGTGACCTCGGCGGTGACTGGCCTGACCTTGGGGCAGACCATCCGCGCGGCATTGCCGTGGCTGATGATCTTGCTGGTGTTCCTGATCATGGTGACTTACTTGCCGTTTATCTCGCTGGCGCTGCCGCACTGGTTGGGGATGTAGCACGGTCAAAAATGTGGACGCGGGCTTGCTCGCGAAAGCGGTGTGTCAGGCAACATTTTCACCGACTGACACTGCGCCTTCGCGAGCAAGCCCGCTCCCACAGTTGATGTTCGAGGCCTTAGTGATCTATCGCACTCAAGATCGCGTGTGCCACTTTGACTCGTTCAGCGTTGGGGTAATTCTTGTTCGCCAGCATCACCACGCCCATGTCCTTGCTCGGCACGTACACCACGTACGCCCCGAAACCGCCGGTCGAGCCGGTTTTGTTGTACAGCACGTTGGCCGGTTGCGGCTGTGCGGGCGTCAGCCAGTTGACCGTGTGGGGCTCCATCGCCATAGGCGTGGAGTTGCCCTCCAGCAAGGCTTGCAGCGTGACCGGGTAAGGGTAGCGCTCCCAGCCCAGGCCCTGGGTCATGCCGTTCACGGTGTAATAGCCCGCGTGGGTGGTGGCAATCGCCTGTTGCAGGGGTTTTTCCAGGGTTTGCGGGTGCATGTTCACCATCATGTAGTGAGCCAGGTCCTGGGCGCTGGTCTTGATGCCGTAGGCTTCGCTGTCCAGCGCGCCGGGGCTGACGCGTATGGGCTTCAGGTTCTTGTCATAACCTTGGGCGTACAGGCTGGATTTGTCGGCGGGCACGCTTATGTGGGTGTTGGTCAAGCCCAGCTTGGGCAGCAGGGTTTTTTCCATGGCCACGTTGAACGGCTGGCCCAGGCTTTGCGCCGCCAGATAGCCGAACAGCCCGATGCTTGGGTTGGAATACAGGCGTTGTGCGCCCGGTGCGTAAGTGGGCTTCCAGTGCTGAAAGTAGCCGAGCATGGCCTCGGCGCTGTCGGCAGCGTCGGGAAATTGCAGGGGCAGGCCGCCGGGGGTGTAGGTTGCCAGTTGCAGCAGGCTGATCTTGTCGAAGGCGCTGCCGGCCAATGCCGGCAGGTGCTGGCTGGCGGTGTCCGAGAGCTTGAGCTTGCCGGTCGCCTGGGCGTAGCCGCCGAGGGTGGCGGTGAAGGTTTTACTCACCGAGCCGACTTCAAACAGGGTGTTTTCGCTGACCGGCTGCTTGGATTCCTTTGATGCAGTGCCGTAGTTAAAGTATTGCACCTTGCCGTCCTGGACCACGGCGACCGCCAGGCCCGGAATGGCCTGTTGTTGCATCAACGGCTTTACGTTGGCATCTACCAAGGCCTGCAGGTCGGTGGCGGCGAGGCAGTTGCCGGCCGCCGCCAAGACGGCCAGCGCGGTTAAATTACGCACTCCAAACAGAAACAGTTGGGGCATGATGTGGCTTCCATGAGAATGATCGATTGAATAGATAGCCTGCGCAGGCGCCGCAAATGTAGGCAGTTTGCCCACTGCGAACAACCGATGATATCTCGCACCAGCCATTAGAAAATCTGGGGTCAAGCATGCTGCGTTCCCATCTGCCGCTCAATGCCTTGCGCGCCTTCGAGGCGTCGGCCCGCCATTTGAGTTTTACTCGCGCGGCCATTGAGCTGTGCGTGACCCAGGCGGCGGTCAGTCACCAAGTCAAAAGCCTGGAGGTCCAACTCAATGTAGTCTTGTTCAAGCGCCTGCCACGCGGCTTGATGCTGACCCGTGAAGGCGAAACGTTGCTGCCGGTGGTGCGTGAGTCGTTTGATCGTATTGCCCAGACCCTCAGCCAGTTCGAAGGCGGACATTACCGCGAAGTGCTCACGGTGGGGGCCGTCGGCACCTTTACCGTGGGCTGGTTGCTGCCACGCTTGCCGGACTTCCACGCGCGCTACCCGTTTATCGACCTGCGCCTGTCCACCCACAATAACCGCGTCGACGTGGCCGCCGAAGGCCTGGATTACGCGGTCCGCTTTGGTGCCGGCGCCTGGCACGGCACCGACGCCTGCGAGCTGCTGGCGGCGCCGTTGACCGTGCTGTGTACGCCAAGCATTGCCGAGCAGTTGCGCACGCCCGTCGATTTGTTGAAACACACCTTGCTGCGCTCCTACCGCGCCGATGAATGGAGCCTGTGGCTCCAGGCCGCCGGTTTGCCCGCCGATACCCTGATACCGCGCAGCATTGTGTTCGACTCTTCACTGGCAATGATGGAGGCGGCGCTGCAAGGCATCGGCGTTGCGCTGGCGCCGGCGATGATGTTTTCGCGGCAACTGGAAAGCGATGTGATCCGCCAGCCGTTCGACATCGGCATCACCACCGGCAGTTATTGGCTGACGCGCTTGCAGTCGCGGGCCGAAACCTCGGCGATGCTGGCGTTCAAGGCGTGGCTGCAGGACGTGTGTGCACAGCCGGGAAAACTGTCTTAATGCCACTATCTTGAAACAAAATGAAACATCTCTTGGCGGCGAAGCTCTACTGTATCTCCCGCACTGAGTTCATCCATGAAGACCCCGCGCCCCGCCGACCGCATGCCCCACCTCACGCAACTGCGCAATTTGAAAATGGCGCGCTCTGCCCACGCCTATGTGCGCGGCAGCACGGTGCAGTTTTATGAATGGCTGCACAGCCAGCCCGGTCGTCGCTTGCCGCATGGTCCGGCGATTTGGATTTGCGGCGACTGCCACGCAGGCAATCTGGGCCCGACCGGCGATATCAAGGGCCGTATCGACATGCACATCCGCGACCTTGACCAGACCGTGATCGGCAATCCGGCGCACGACCTGGTGCGCCTGGCCTTGTCGTTGGCCACCGCCGCCCGCGGCTCGGACCTGCCGGGGGTGACCACCGCGCGCATGCTCGAAGAGATGATCGGCGGCTACGAACAAGCCTTCAAAGACAAGCCCGACGAAGCACCGCCACGCCCCTCCCAGGTCAAGGCCGGCATGCGCAGCGCGGTGGAGCGCACCTGGAAAAACCTGGCGCGTGAACGTATTGAAAACGTGCGGCCGACGATTCCACTGGGCAAGCACTTCTGGGCTTTGTCGCGGGCCGAAAAGGGCGCCCTGCAAACCCTCTGCGCCTCGGATGAAATCCACCAGTTGGTCACCTCGCTCAAAGGCCGGCCCAAAGACGCCAAGGTCGAACTGCTGGACTCAGCCTATTGGGTCAAGGGCTGCAGTTCCCTCGGCTTGCTGCGCTATGCAGCACTGCTGGGCGTTGGTGACAAGGATGATCAGGAATATTGCCTGATCGATATCAAGGAGGCGGTTGGCGCGGCTGCACCGCGTACACCGCGCGCGAAGATGCCCCGCGACAATGGGCGGCGGGTGGTGGAGGGCGCGCGTCAGCTGTCACCGGGCCTCGGAGAACGCATGCTGGCGACGCGTTTTCTCGATCATGGGTTTTTTATCCGTGAGTTGCTGCCCCAGGACATGAAGCTGGAACTGGATGAACTCAGCGAAACCGACGCCATGCACGCCGCCGGTTACCTGGCCCGCGTGGTCGGCATCGCCCATGCCCGGCAGATGGACCGTGACACGCGCAAGCAGTGGATGGCGGTGCTGCAGGAAAACCGCTCCAAACAGTTGGATGCGCCGTCATGGTTATGGACCAGTGTGGTGCAGTTGGTGGGGAGTCATGAGCAGGGTTATCTCAACCATTGCCGGCGGTATGCCCTCGAGCACTGATCTGGAAAACAGCGACTACTCCATGTGGGAGCGGGCTTGCTCGCGAAGGCTGTGTGCCAGCCGGCTGATTCGGCGCTGACCCACCGCCTTCGCGGGCAAGCCCGCTCCCACATGGGTTCTGTGTCGTGACAGGAGAAGCGGGGTTATTTCCAAGCTGAGCACAGAGGCGGGGTCAGGCCCCGGTTCTAGCATTAACCGTGGTCTGACCCTTATTTCCCTGTTGGTGGGGAGTCATGAGCAGGGTTATCTCAACCATTGCCGGCGGTATGCCCTCGAACACTGATCTGGAAAACAGCGACTACTCGATGTGGGAGCGGGCTTGCCCGCGAAGGCGGTGTGCCAGCCGGCTGATTAGGCGCTGACCCACCGCGCAGAGGCGGGGTCAGACCCCGGTTCTAGCAAGACCCCGGTTCTCGCATTAACCGTGGTCTGACCCTTATTTCTTCATCTGGAAGACAGCGACTACTCGATGTGGGAGCGGGCTTGCTCGCGAAGGCTGTGTGCCAGCCGACTGATTGGGCGCTGACCCACCGCATTCGCGGGCAAGCCCGCTCCCACATGGGTTCTGTGTCGTGACAGGAGAAGCGGGATTATTTCCAAGCTGGGCGCTGGCTAGTTATGGCGAGCGGGCTTGCCCCGCGTTGGGCTGCGCAGCAGCCCCAGAACAGTCACCGCGCTTCTCCAGACAAATTGAGTCGTCAGGTTTCAGGGCCGCTTCGCGCCCCAACGCGGGCAAGCCCGATCGCTACTATTAACCGCAGGTTTCGCAGAGGCGGGGTCAGACCCCGGTTCTAGCATTAACCGTGGTCTGACCCTTATTTCTTCCAACCATTGCCGGCGGTATGCCCTCGAACACTGATCTGGAAAACAGCGACTACCCCATGTGGGAGCGGGCTTGCCCGCGAATGCGGTGGGTCAGCGCCCAATCAGCCGGCTGGCACACCGCCTTCGCGAGCAAGCCCGCTCCCACATGGGTTCTGTGTCGTGACAGGAGAAGCGGGGATTATTTCCAAGCTGAGCGCAGAGGCGGGGTCAGACCCCGGTTCTAGTATTAACCGTGGTCTGACCCTTATTTCCCTTTGTGGCGAGCGGGCTTGCCCCGCGTTGGGCTGCGCAGCAGCCCCAGAACAGTCACCGCGCTTCTCCAGACAAATTGAGTCGTCAGGTTTTGGGGCCGCTTCGCGCCCCAACGCAGCGCAGAGGCGGGGTCAGACCCCGGTTCTAGCATTAACCGTGGTCTGACCCTTATTTCCTTCGCTCCCACATGGGTTCTGTGTCGTGACAGGAGAAGCGGGGGTTATTTCCAAGCTGAGCGCTGACTTGTTGTGGCGAGCCAGCTTCCACATTTCAGATCGGGGCTAGGCCAGGTATTTGTGGAACCAGACTAGGGTTCTTTCCCACGCCAGATTCGCCGCCGCCTCGTCATACCGGGGCGTTGAGTCATTGTGAAACCCGTGGTTGGCGCCCTTGTAGATGTACGCCTCGTACGTCGTGCCCGCCGCCTTCAACGCCTTTTCATACGCCGGCCAACCTTCGTTGATGCGCGTATCCAGCTCGCCGTAGTGCAGCATGATCGGCGCCTTGATGCGCGGCACATCTTTGGCCTCCGGCTGTTTGCCGTAGAACGACACCGCCGCGCCCAACTCCGGATAGGCTACCGCCGCCGCATTGGTCACGCCGCCGCCATAGCAAAAGCCGGTAATCCCGACTTTGCCGGTGCTGTTGTCGTGGTGCATCAGCCATTCGATGGCGGCGAAGAAGTCGTTCATGAGTTTTTCGGGGTCGACTTTCTGTTGCAGTTCCACGCCTTTTTCATCGTTGCCGGGGTAGCCGCCCATCGAGGTCAGGCCGTCCGGCGCCAGGGCGATGAAGCCGGCTTTGGCCAGGCGGCGGGCGACGTCTTCGATGTAGGGGTTCAGGCCACGGTTTTCGTGAACCACCACCACCGCCGGCACCTTGCCGCTGGCCTTGGCCGGGCGTACCAGGTAGCCGCGCACCGTGCCGTTGCCTTTGGGCGAGGGGTAGGTGATGTAGTCGGCGATGATCTCCGGGTCGGTAAACTTGACCTGTTCGGCCAGCGCGTAGTTGGGGCTCAGGGCCGCCAGCAGCGCAGAGGCGGTGAGGCCGCCAAAGGTGAACAGTGCGGCGCGGTCGAGAAATTCGCGGCGGTTGAGCTTGCCATGGGCGTAGCCGTCGTAGAGTTCCAGCAGTTCGGGGGCAAAGTCTTTCGCGGTGAGACGAGTCATCGGTGCATTCCTCGATTAGCGGTGGCAATCAATGTAGACCAGGATCAGCCCGCGCGACCATGGGCGGCAGCCGCCAGTTGGCCGGTATCGACGCGCACGAACACCGAGTCACCGATGGCGGTGAGCACCTCACCGGCGTACACCTCGCAGACCACGCGGCTCTTGCGCCCCACCTCGCCCTCAACCCGCGCGCGCAGGCTCAGCGTGACGCCCATGGGCGTGGGCTTGATGAATTTGATGCCGAGGTTGCCGGTGACGCAATCGATGCGCGGCGAGCTGCCGGGTTCACGTTGCTCGGCGCGGTAGTGATAAGCCATGGCCGTCCAGTTGGAATGGCAGTCCACCAGCATGGCGATCAGGCCGCCGTAGACCAGATCGGGCCAGCCGCTGTATTTGGCCTCGGGCTGATGCTCGGCGATGACGTGGATGCCATCGGCGTCCCAACGGCTTTTGATGTGCAGGCCATGCGGGTTGCTGCCGCCGCAGCCGTAGCAGATGCCTTCGGGGGCGGTGGTGTCCTGCAGAGAAGGGGTGGGCATGAAAAGTCCTTATTGTTTTTCGCGACTACTCTGTTTAGCAGGACGCGCGCCCGATGGGAATAAATCCATGCCATGGCGTGTTAGCTCAGCACGTGTGTCCTTTTCTCTCGCGGAGCGTTTCATGAAGCGTCGAATGTCCAAGGTGTTCTTGCTGGCCCTCGTCTTCGGTTGGTTTTCCAGCGCGCAGGCTGTGGAATACAAAGACGTCAACCGCACCGCCAGCCAGATCAGCTTTACCTTCCAGCAGTTCGGGCAGCGAGTGTATGGCACCTTCAGCGACTTTGAAGGCACCCTGACGTTCGATACGCAAAAGCCCGAGGCGGCGCATGCGTTGCTCAAGATCCAGCTCGCCAGCATCGACGCAGGCAGCCCGGACGCCAATACCCAACTGCAACAGCCCGCGTGGTTCGACACCACGGCCTATCCGGTCGGCGTGTATGAATCCAACGGCGCCACCGCACTGGGCGACAACCGCTACACGATCGCCGGCAACCTGACGATCAAGGGCATCACGCGGCCGGTGGACATCACTGTGCTGCTCAAGGAGCAAAGCGGCATCGGCGTGTTCGACGGTGAGTTCGTGCTCAAGCGCGACGACTTCAAGATTGGCGAAGGTGAGTGGGCGGGCAACAGCGTGGTGTCCAACGACATCACCATCAAGTTCAAGATGGTCGCGCCGCAGCGTTAACGTGCAAACCGTTTCGCGCCGGCCACGCAGCCGATCACCGCAACCGTTACCAGCACCATGCCCAGGCTGACCTGCTCATGCAGCAGGCCCGCCGCCAGCGCCAGGCCGAAGAAGGGTTGCAGCAACTGCAGCTGGCCGACGGCGGCGATGCCACCCTGAGCCAGGCCGCGGTACCAGAACACAAAGCCGATGAGCATGCTGAACAACGCCACATAGCCCAGGCTCAGCCAAGCCGGCAGGCTGATGCCGCTGAAGGTTGCGGGGGCGAGGATCAGACTCAGCGGCGCCACCACCGGCAGCGACACCACCAGCGCCCAGCAGATCACCTGCCACCCGCCCAGGGTGCGTGACAATTTGGCGCCCTCGGCATAGCCCAAACCGCATGCCAGCACCGCCAACAGCATCAGCACGTCACCCACGGGCGCGGCGCTCAAGCCTTGGGCGACGGCGTAGCCCATCACCAACAGGCTGCCGAGTATCGAAAACAGCCAGAACACCGGGCGCGGCCGCTCGCCGCCACGCAGCACGCCGAACACCGCCGTGGCCAGTGGCAGCAGGCCGATGAAGACGATGGAGTGCGCCGAGGTGACGTATTGCAACGCCAGTGCCGTGAGCAGCGGAAAGCCAATCACCACGCCGAGCGCGACGATTGCCAGCGGCATCCCTTGCGCGCGCGATGGGCGTTTCTCCTTGAACAGTCTCAGCAGGCACAGCCCCAGCGCGGCGGCGAGGGTGGCGCGGATCATGGTCAGGAATACCGGGTTGAACTCCATCACCGCCAGGCGCGTGGCCGGCAGTGAGCCGCTGAAAATGAGCACGCCGATAAAACCGTTGATCCAACCTTGAGTGCTGCTGTCGAGCCTGTTGAGGCCAAAGGTGCGTTCCATGAGGGCGTGCCTGAAAAGGATAAGTTGCGTTCGGCCATCCTAGGGTCGAAGATTAAGACAATCAAAAAATTGTCATGGATACATCGCTTATGCCACGTGCTCGCTACAAGTCGCTGGTCGATGCGTTTGCCGGGGATATCCGCAGCGGTGCGCTGCCACCCGGCACGCGTCTGCCCACCCACCGCCAATTGGCCGCCGACCATGGCCTGGCGCTGGTCACGGCCAGCCGTGTGTACAGCGAGCTTGAGGCGATGGGCCTGGTCAGTGGCGAAACCGGGCGCGGCACTTTCGTGCGCGAAATCTCGTTGCCGCCGGGGCAGGGCAGTGGGCAGATGACGGTAGCGACGGGCATGCTCGACCTCAATTTCAACTACCCGTCGCTGCCGGGCCAGGCCGATTTGCTGCGTACGGCGTTGCGCCAATTGGCGCTGTCGGGCGACCTGGAGGCGCTTCTGCGCTACCAGCCCCATGCCGGCCGCCTGCACGAGCGGGCAGCGGTGGCGCGGCATCTGTTGAGCCGAGGGCTGGTGGTGGAGGCCGAGCAAGTGCTGGTGGTCAGCGGTGCCCAGCACGGCTTGGCGGTGACGATGATGGCATTGCTCAAGCCGGGGGATGTGATTGCCGTCGATGCCCTGACGTATTCAGGCTTTAAGGTGCTGGCCGAAACCCTGCACCTTGAAATCGTCGCGATCCCGGTCACCGCCAGTGGCCCGGACCTGGACGCCCTGCAACGCCTGTGCAGCAAACGGCCGGTGCGCGCGGTGTACAGCATTCCGACCTTGCATAACCCGTTGGGTTGGGTGATGAGCCTGGAACAGCGCGAGGGATTAGTCGGCATTGCCCGACAACACAATCTGATGATCATCGAGGACGCGGCCTACGCGTTTCTGGCGCAGGAGGCGCCGCCCCCATTGGCAACCCTGGCGCCTGAGCGCACGGTGTACGTCGGCGGGTTTTCCAAGAGCGTCGCGACCGGGTTGCGGGTCGGCTTTATTGTCGCGCCCCCGGCCTGGGTAAAGAAACTGGAACGCACCATCATGGCCACCACCTGGAACGTACCCGGCGTCATGAGTGCGATGGCCGTGGCCTGGATCGAGGACGGCACGGTCGATCAGTTGGAAGCGCAAAAGCGCCAGGATGCCAAAGCGCGACAGGCTTTGGCGGCGCACGTGCTCAAGGGCGTGCATTACATCAGCCACCCGTCATCGTATTTTCTGTGGTTGCCGCTGGGTGAAGAGGCCAGGGCCGATCAAATCGCCATGGCCTTGCAGCGCGAAGGCATTTCGGTGTCCACCGCCGAGCCGTTTGCGGTTTCGGCAACCGTGCCCCACGCGCTGCGTTTGGCGTTGGGCTCGGTGAGCATGTCGGCGCTGCGCGAGGCGCTGGTGAAGGTCCGCGAGGTGGTGCAATGGTGAGCTGACCCGCGCCAGCTCACCACCGGTCATCAGTATTTGTAAGCCTGGCGCCCGATCAGCAGCCACTTGCCTTTTTGCTTCTGCCAGACCTGGAAGTTGTCGATGTCGGTCGGCGTGTCTACGCCACTGTTCACCGCCAGTGCGTGAAAGTGGTTACGCACCAGGGCCGTGTCGCCGTCGAGGGTAATGGTCTGGTTCTGCATTTCGAGGGTCTTGAACGCGCTGGTGTGGGTTTCCAGATCAGCAATGAATTGCGCTTTGTTCTGCACCTTGCCGCTGGAGTGGCCGTAGGTGAGTTTGTCGGAGGTCAGCGCATGAAGCTGCTTGAGGTCCAGGTGCAACATGGCTTGGGTCAGTTGGTCGACCGCTTGGGCCACATCCTTTTCGGCGGGGGCAGGCGCTGCTGCGACGTAGCCGGTGAACAGGCACAGAAAACCGATCAGCACTTTGACGTTTTGCATGGGTGTTTCCTTATTGTTGTTGGGGTCGGGCACGATTATTTAAGTCGTCGTACAACCATGCAATATTTCTGATGGGGAAGGAAAGTGAAATTTTGAAATATGTTGAAAAGGTTAGGCGATGACGCGTTATAAGCGCTTTATAGTCTTGTACGACATCTCAACACATCGTGTAGGGGTGTGAGTTTTACCGTGCCGCTTCCTGCTCAAGTAGCACATCGCTATGCTACTGCCGACACAACAAGAACCCCCGAGGGAAAAGTGGATTTTAACTGGCACAGCGACGTTATTACCCGCGCCACCCCCGTCACCCCACACTACAAAAATACCCAGAACGTTCGCCGTTTCATGCTTGAACACTGCGGGCCGGGGTTCAAGTTCGACCGGCCCTTCATGGCCTGGATTCGCAGCGACATCCCCAAGACCCTGAGCGATGTGGTGGATGAGTGGCAACGTCGCAACGAGGTTTGACGAGCATGACAGCAGACGAAAAATACCAGGCAGCCCAGCAGCGCCTCGGCTATCAACTGGACGAGTTCAAAATCGGTGGCAACTACACACCCTTGGTGCGCGATGGTCACCACCTGTACATCAGCGGCCAGATCCCCCGGGTCGGCGACACGATCGTGCTGCCCGGCAGAGTCGGCGAAAGCCTGACCCTGGCCCAGGCGCAAATCGCCGCCGGCATCAGCGCGCTGCGTTGCCTGGGCTTGCTCAAGCAGGCATTGGGCTCGCTGGATCAAGTCAAGGCCATCGCACGTATCACCGTGTACGTGCGCAGCGCCGAAGACTTTGATCAGCAAAGCGAGGTGGCCAACGGTGCGTCGGACCTGCTGCATGAAATTCTCGGCAGCGCCGGCACGCACACCCGCACGTCGGTGGGGGTGATGCAGTTGCCGAAATCGGCAGCGGTCGAGATCGACATGATTGCTGTCGCCCACGGTTGAGGCCGGCATGATCACCCAAGGCATGGGCGTACTGACCAACTACGGCGTTCACCTGGCGCCGGGGCTGGTGCTGTTTGGGCTGTGGTTTGCGCTGACGCCCAGGGCGATGCTGGCGATGCGCATCCTGATCCTGCTGACGGCATTTGTGTTGATGCGTGACGCGATGACGCCGCTCGGGATGTGGTCGCTCAGCAGCGAGGTGCAGATCGCGTTCAGCGCGAATGCCTTTGTATTGGCGGCGCTGGGTGGGATGTCAGTGCTGCTGATTATGGTGCTTGCACGCACGGCGCCGGAGTTATGGCGGCTGATGCGCTGGACCATCGGCAATCCTGCGCTGGGTTTGGCCGTGGGGCTTGTGGTGGGCTGTTTGCTCGGTGTGCCGCTGCGGGTTTACCAGGGCATCGAGGCGTTCGAGATTCACGGCTACTGGGTCTGGCTGCCGGGGATGGTGGTGCTGGCCTATGGCGCGAATGCGTTGGAGGAGGTGCTGTTTCGCGGGTTTTTGCAGGGCTACCTCGAACAGCAGGTGACGCCATTGCGCGCGGCATTGATCAGCGGCGTAGCCTTTGCGGCCTGCCACGCGTTTCTGGCCTTGAGTGTCACCCAGTTGGGCTGGCCGGTATTGCTGTTCACCCTGATCGAAGGCCTGGCCTGCGCGCTGGTGCGCATGCGCTATGGCGTGTTGCCGGCAACCGTGGCCCATGGCACGGCCATCCTGTTGATTGCCGTGCCCTACCTGACTTGATGTGAAATGCAGTAAAACTTGTGGGAGCGGGCTTAGCCAGCTGCTGATCGGCGTGGCCTGAAATGCAGTCAACACTGTGGGAGCGGGCTTGCCCGCGAAGGCGGTCTGTCAGTGAAAAACAGGTTGGCTGATCCACCGCTATCGCAGGCAAGCCAGCTCCCACATTTGGAGCGGGCTTAGCCAGCTGCTGATCGGCGTGGCCTGAAATGCAGTCAACGCTGTGGGAGCGGGCTTGCCCGCGAAGGCGGTCTGTCAGTGAAAAAAAGGTTGGCTGATCCACCGCTATCGCAGGCAAGCCAGCTCCCACATTTACAGCATGTTTAGCCAACTGCTGACCGGCCCGGCCTGAAATGCAGTCAACACTGTGGGAGCGGGCTTGCTCGCGAAGGCGGTCTTTCAGTGAAAAACAGGTTGGCTGACCCACCGCTATCGCAGGCAAGCCAGCTCCCACATTTACAGCATGTTTAGCCAGCTGCTGACCGGCCCGGCCTGAAATGCAGTCAACACTGTGGGAGCGGGCTTGCTCGCGAAGGCGGTCTTTCAGTGAAAAACAGGTTGGCTGACCCACCGCTATCGCAGGCAAGCCCGCTCCCACATTTGCAGCGTGATTAGCCAGCTGCTGACCGGCCCCGCCTGAAATGCAGTCAACACTGTGGGAGCGGGCTTGCTCGCGAAGGCGGTCTGTCAGTGAAAAACAGGTTGGCTGACCCACCGCTATCGCAGGCAAGCCAGCTCCCACATTTGCAGCATGTTTAGCCAGCTGCTGACCGGCCCGGCCTGAAATGCAGTCAACACTGTGGGAGCGGGCTTGCTCGCGAAGGCGGTCTGTCAGTGAAAAACAGGCTGGCTGACCCACCGCTATCGCAGGCAAGCCAGCTCCCATATTTGGAGCGTGTTTAGCCAGCTGCTAATCGGCGTGGCCTGAAATGCAGTCAACACTGTGGGAGCGGGCTTGCTCGCGAAGGCGGTCTTTCAGTGAAAAAAGAGCTGACTGATGCACCGCTATCGCAGGCAAGCCAGCTCCCACATTTGGAGAGTGTTTAGTTAGCTGCTGATCGGCGTGGGCTGAAATGCATTCAAAACTGTGGGAGCGGGCTTGCTCGCGAAGGCGGTCTTTCAGTGAAAAAAGAGCTGACTGATGCACCGCTATCGCAGGCAAGCCAGCTCCCACATTTGCAGCATGTTTAGCCAGCTGTTGATCGGCGTGGCCTGAAATGCAGTCAACACTGTGGGAGCGGGCTTGCTCGCGAAGGCGGTCTGTCAGTGCAAAATAGGCTGACTGATCGACCGCTATCGCAGGCAAGCCAGCTCCCATAATTGAACCGTGTTTAGCCTGCTGCCAGTGGTGGTGTACGCGGCGGGATCAGGCGTTTGCTGCCGGTGGCTTCATACGCGGAAGCAAAACGCAGCAGCGCCGAATCGTCATAGGCACGCCCGGCGAAGGTCAACCCTACGGGCATGCCGATGTCCGCCATCACGCCCATCGGCACGGTGACGGTCGGCACGCCCAGGTGGCGGATCGCGAGGTTGCCGTTAGCCACCCAGACGCCGTTGCTCCAGGCGATATCCGCCGAGGCTTCGTTCACGTCGGCATCGGCCGGGCCGACATCGGCCACGGTCGGGAACAACACCGCGTCCAGCCCCCGTGCGTCCATCCAGTCTTCCAGGTCGATGCGCCGAGTCTGTTCCAGCCCGCGCAGGCCATCCGGCACGGTGCTGATTTCGTTCCACGGTGTGATGCCGCGCTCGGCCATGCGCACGTATTCGTCCATGCCGGCGGCCAGGTCGTCTTCACGGTTGGGCAGGGTGCCGGGGTCGTGCGGGAAGATTTTCAGCCCGTCGACATCCGCCAGGCGGTTCAGCGCCGGGTCGTCGTTGGCGCGCAGGAAGTCATCGAACGCCCAGGCCGACAGCTCCCACAATTCGTCGTGCAAAAATTCCTTGGAGACCAGGCCACGGGTAAACACCGTCGGCGCGCCAGGACGGTCGCCTTCGCAGTTGGAGACCAGTGGGAAGTCGACTTCAATCACTTCGGCGCCGGCCGCTTCCAACGCCTGGCGCGCGGCGTGCCACAGGTCGATCACGCTGGCACGGGTATTGATCTTTTGCCCGGTTGGCCCGCCGATCCCGGGTTTCTCGCTGGTGCCGGCCTCGGGGTCGGCATTGATGTACATGCGCGGCACGCCGAAACGCTTGCCGGCCAGGGATTCGCTGCCCACAGCCAGCTCAGCGTAGGAGGCCGGGCGCACCGACGCCACGCTCGGAATCGGCACCCACGGTTGCAGGCGCCAGAGGTCGCCGCGCGTGTCGGTGTCTTCGGCGACCACGACGTCGAGTACTTCGAGCAGGTCGGCCATGGTTCGTGCGTACGGCACTACGACGTCCATGGTTGGCGTCAGCGGCCAATTGCCGCGTACGGAAATGATTCCGCGCGATGGCGTGTAGGCACACAGGCCATTGTTGGACGCCGGGCCGCGGCCGCTCGACCAGGTTTCCTCGGCCAAACCGAAGGCGGCGAAGCTGGCAGCCGTTGCGGTGCCCGCGCCGTTGGACGAGCCGGAGGCAAACGGTGCCGTCAGGTAGTCAGCGTTGTACGGGCTTTCTGCACGGCCATAAACGCCGCGCTGCATCCCGCCATTGGCCATCGGCGGCATGTTGGTCTTGCCCAGGCAGATAGCGCCGCCGGCGCGCAGGCGCTCGATGGTGAAGGCGTCGCGCTGCGCCACCAGCGAGGCGAAGGCCGGGCTGCCAGAGGCCGCCGTCAGGCCTTTGACCAGGTAGCTGTCCTTGGCGGTATAGGGAATGCCGTCCAATGGCCCCAAGGTTTCGCCCTTGGCCCGGCGCGCATCGGCGGCCTTGGCTTCTTCAAGTGCTTGCGGGTTGCGCACCACCACGGCGTTCAATTTGGTCGCGGTCTGCGGGCCGTCATAGGCCTCGATCCGCGCCAGGTAAGCCTGGACCAGTTCAACGGCAGTGGTCTGGCCGCTTTCAAGCGCCGCGCGCAATTGGGCAATGGAGACTTCGGTAACTTGCATCACGTTTTTTTCGCCGCCTTCAAGTGGGAGGTATGGCGGCAGTCTACGTACAGATATTTCACAAAACCAGCGCCGCATACTCCGCGTAAGCGGCGCGCATCACCTGCCACGTGGGCGCGTCAGCCGGAATCAGATGTTCGATGCGCAGTGACGTGAGGGTGATGTCCTGGGGCATGCCGAAGGTGGTGAAGGTCGACAGGAAATTCAGTTCACCGCGATGTGAGCGGATGCGGGTGAGCAACAGCGGCGGCATTTCATTGGGCAACTGCGTGCTGCTCGGCACCGGCAAACGGGCCAGTAACCCGGCCAGTGCAGGATTACCCAGCGCTTCGCGGGTTGCGCGTTGCCAGGCGACGGTGCGGATTTCTTCGGCGTTGATCAGGTGATCGCCCAGGCCGCCGGTTTGCAACAGCGTGGTCAGCAGGTTCAGCCCTTGGGCGGCATTCGGCTCAATCCCGACCAGCTCAAACAACAGGCCGGTGCTGGCGTTGGCGGCGAGCACTTGCCATTCGCTGTCCAGCAGAATCGCCGGGGCGGGATTGTTGGCGTGCAGCACATGGCTGACGGCGTCACGGACGGCGGCCATGGCCGGGGCGGCGAGTGGAGTGGCGGTGTAACGCGGCGCGTATCCGGCGGCGAGGAATACCTGGTTGCAGTGCTCCAGCGGGGCCTGCAGCGCCGTCAGCAGAGTATGCAAAGTGCCCGGGCCTGGCTTGGCCCGGCCGGTTTCGATGCAACTGAGATGGCGCTGGGAGACACCCGTGATCAAGGCCAGGTCCAGCTGGCTGAGCTTGGCGTGTCGACGCAATTGGCGCAGGTGCTGGCCGGCAGTTGAAGGGGTGTCCATGGCCTGATCATGACCTCCGAGGTCATTGCGAGAGGCGCAACCTTATCACTATGTTGAGCCTCGATCATTTCAAGGAAGGCACCATGCGCAGACCTTATTTAGCCCTGGCCGGTTTGCTCGGGTTTTCGTTGTACACCTTGGCTACGATGCTCACGGCCGAGCACTCACTGTTGGAATTTGGGCGGGAATTGATGTCGCGGCCGGACACCGCGCAGGTAGTGATTGACCTGTACCTGATGGCGGTACTTGCGTGCGTGTGGATGTATCGGGATGCGCGCGGGCGAGGGCGGTCGATGGCGTCGCTGGTGCCGTATTTTTTGCTGACGGCGGTGTTTGTGTCGGTGGGACCGTTGCTTTACATCGTCGTGAATGGGTTCTCACGCCAAGCGCCGAGCACTCGCGCGCCCGCCTGAGAGGCTCAAACCTGGGGCAATAAGCAAGCCCGCACTGGCAACCGGGCTAGCGGTGGTGAGCGGGTTTGCAGTGGCGAGCGGGCTGGCAGTGGTAAGCGGGCTGCCAGTGGCGAGCGGGCTTGCCCCGCGTTGGGTTGCGCAGCAACCCCAAAAAACTGCCGACGCGGTGTCCCTGGAACAACTTGGCGTCCTTTATGGGGCTGCTGCGCAGCCCAACGCGGGGCAAGCCCGCTCGCCACAACAAGCCTGCTCGCCACAGGAAGCCATTAACCGTACGAACCGGTTCCCGTTCGGTCCACCAGCCGAATGCTGTCACGCCCGCCGCGTTTGCTTTCGTAGAGTGTGGTGTCGCCTTGTTCGATCAGCGCCGTCAGGCTCGGCGGTGGGTGGTCGAACAGGTTGGCGCCGATGCTCAGGGTTACCGGTACCGGGGTGGTGAAGGTGTGTGCGGCCAACTGCTGGAACTGCTCACGCAAGCGGCTGCCCAGTTCGACGATCTGGGCGGTCGAGGCCTTGGTCAACAGGATCACAAACTCATCCCCGCCCAAGCGGGCCGCCAGCGCGCCTTCGGGCACCACCGTGCGGATCATCTCGCTCAGGGCAATCAGCAAACGGTCGCCAGCGATATGCCCGTAGAGGTCGTTGACCAGTTTGAAGTTGTCGATATCGATCAACAGCAAAGCGCCCGGCTGTTGCGGCGATACCTGGGCCAACAGCTGCGGCGCACGCACATCCAGGGCGCGGCGGTTGTACAGCGCCGTCAGCGGGTCACGGGCCGCCAGCCGGGCGATCTGCTGTTCACGCCGGTAGCGCTCGGAGCCGGTCATCGACAACGCGATCAACATGATCGCCATTGCGCCCTCCACCAAGGAAACCTGGATGATTTCGCCCTTGAACGCGGCAAGATCGATCAGCGTGCCGGGGATGATTACCGACAGCGCCTTGGCCATATAAAAGGCGCCGTGAAGCAGCAATACATAGCGCAGTTGCACCGCGCCGATGCTCAGGGATCTGCCATGGGGGCGCAGCAGGAAACTGGCGCGCAAGGTCGGCAACGCGACCAGCAATGAGTTGACCATCAGCATGGCCTTGGACCACGCCAGGTCGCTGGGCAACAGCAGCACGCCGAGCCAGGCGACCAGCATCAGCAGCCACGCACGCGACAAGCGCACCTGGGTAAAACGTGCCACGCCGAGCAAAAACAGCCAGTGCGCGGCCACCAGCAAGCCGTTGGCAAACCAGATACCGATCATCAACAGGCCGTTGCTGCGCAGCAGGGCCAGGGTGGAGCCGACGCTGATGATCGCGAAACCTGCCGCCCAGAACAGCAGCGAAGGCTCGCGCACACTGCGCCATTCCACCGCCAGATACAGGGCAGCAGCGGCAGCCAGCGCGATGGTCAATATCAGAATCGTAGGAGGGTCGAGCGTCATGTCGTGCCGGGTCTGCCTGGGTGTGCGCTTGAAAATCGGGATTGTAAGCGCACACGCAGGTTTTTCAGAGCATTCCGCGTGATAGCACACGGCCAGCCGATGATTGGCCGGTCAGACGCCTTTGGTCGAGGGCAGCAAGATCGTCAGGATGCCCGCCAGTGGCAGGAACGAACAGATTTTGTAGACGTACTCGATGCCGTGGTTGTCGGCAAGCAAGCCCAGCAGCGCGGCACCAATCCCGCTGAAGCCAAACATCAGGCCGAAGAAGATCCCGGCGATCATCCCGACATTGCCCGGCACCAGTTCCTGGGCGAAGACCACGATGGCCGAGAAGGCCGAAGCGATGATGAAGCCGATCACTACGCTGAGCACGGCGGTCCAGAACAGGTCGACGTAGGGCAGGGCCAGGGTGAAGGGCGCGGCGCCGAGAATCGAGAACCAGATGACTTTCTTGCGGCCGATCTTGTCGCCAATCGGGCCACCGGCAAAGGTGCCGACAGCCACCGCGCCGAGGAACAGGAACAGGTACATCTGCGAGCTGGCCACCGACAGGTGGAATTTCTCGATCAGGTAAAAGGTGAAGTAGCTGGTCAGGCTGGTCATGTAGAAGTACTTGGAGAACACCAGCAACGCCAGTACCACCAGGGCAAATGTCACGCGGCCTTTGGACAAACCGTGGGTGGCCTTGCCGCCTTGCTTGAGCTTGAACAGGTTGAGGTGGTGGCGGTACCAGCGGCTCAAGCCATACAGCACCATGATCGCGAACACGGCGAAGAGCCCGAACCAGGCGATATGGGTTTGGCCGTAGGGAATGATGATCGCCGCCGCCAGCAACGGGCCGAACGCGCTGCCGGTGTTGCCGCCGACCTGGAAGGTCGATTGTGCCAGGCCATAGCGCCCGCCCGAGGCCAGGCGTGCCACACGTGAGGTTTCCGGGTGGAAGGTCGACGACCCGACCCCGACCAGCGCCGCCGCCAACAGGATCAACGGGAAGGTGCCGACAAACGCCAGCAGCAGGATGCCGATCAGCGTGCACACCATGCCCGCCGGCAGCAGCCAGGGCTTGGGATAGCGGTCGGTGTGGTAGCCGATCCAGGGTTGCAGCAAGGACGCGGTCAACTGGAAGGTAAGGGTGATCAGGCCGACCTGGGTAAAGCTCAGCCCGTAGTTGGCCTTGAGCATCGGGTAGATCGACGGCAGCACGGCCTGGATCAGGTCGTTGATCATGTGCGCCAGGGCGCAGGCGCCCAGGACACGCATGACCAAGGGGCTTATTTGCGGCGTAGCGGTTGCAGTGGCGGGTGGCGCGGTCAGGCTCGACATGCAGGCATTCCATACAAGGCAGCGAACAGGGGCAGTGCGTACTTTAGCGCGCTGCCCGTTTCTAAATGTTGCGGCGTTTATGCTAGATTCGCTGAAAATGCCTGTCTCGCGTAATTCGGGCGCCAACCATCGCAAAAAGGGCGAAATCATCAAACCACTGGATGTATTTCTGCGGGAGATCGACGAGGGCGACTGGGCTGTCATCAGTTCCGCGACCGATTACCCCGAAAACTGGGTGATCCCCGACCACAGTCACGAAAAGCATCAACTGTTGTACGCCGTCGAAGGCGTGATGGTGGTGTATTCGGCGTTGAACCAATGGACGGTGCCGCCCAATCGCGGGTTCTGGATGCCCAGCGGGCAGGTGCATTCGCTGCGTTGCGTGGGCACATTGAAGATGCGCAGCGTGTTTGTGCGCCCGGACCGTTTCCCCAATCTGCCGAGCGAGCCCAAGACCGTCAGTGTGTCGCCGTTGCTGAGTGAGCTGATCAAAGCCTCGGTGAGTTTGAAGCCGCCGTATGCCGAGGACTCGCGCGAGGCGAGGATCATGCACTTGATCCTCGACGAACTCGCGATCCTGCCGGCCTTGCCGTTGTCACTGCCCCAGCCGGCCGACCTGCGCATCAACCGTATCTGCCAGGCGCTGCAGCAGGAACCGGGTGATGCCTCGACAGTCGCCGATTGGAGTGATCGCCTGGACCTGGACCAGAAAACCATCCAGCGCCTGTTCCGCAAGGAAACCGGCCTGACCTTCGGCCAATGGCGCCAGCAGGCGCGGTTGCTGCTGGCGCTGGAACGCATCGCGGTGGGGGAGAAGATCATCGATGTGGCCATCGAACTGGGCTATGAGAGCCCGAGCGCGTTCACCAGCATGTTCAAGAAACAGTTTGGCAAAACCCCGAGTCAGTTTTTCAGGTAGCGCGGCGGCTCACGTAGGTCGCTGTGGCACGCCGCGAGGTCAGGTAGGCCAACAGGCTGGCGATACGCAGGGTGGCGCCCGAATCGATTGCCGATTGGAAAGCCAAATCCACCAGCCTACTTGCGCTGTGGGCTATGAAAGCCCTTTACAGTTCGTGAGTACAGCCGATTGTTTGGCGTGCCGCGGAAGCGCGATATTGCTGCACTGCGGGGCAGGGCGGCGGTTACTGATCAGGCGTTGTCAGGTTAGCGAAGAAAATACAGCCAATCAGCCGTGCAAACAGGCTAAGGGTTTCCGGCAGGTTGGGGTCGTCAAACAGCATCGCCCGCGAGTCCAGTGCACACAGCGCGCCGAACAGGCGGCCATCGGGCAGAAAGATCGGCGCGCCGGCGTAACTTTCGATGGCGTACTGCTTGACCACCGGGCGGGTGGCAAAGCGGCCATTCTGGCTGATCTGCGGAACGAACAGGGCCTGCGGGTCGACGCAGAACTCACTGCACAGGGTGGTTTCCAGGTCGAGTATGTCGTCGACATGAATCCCCATGTGCAGCGGGTCATGGACCGAGCACACCACCCATTCAAGGTCGGTGAATTTGGCAATGCCGGCAAAGCGCATGCCGGTCAGGCGGGTTACCAGTTGCAGAATGCTGGTGGTGGCTTCGATTTCGGCGATGGCGGCGCGTTCGTCCGCGCTGAGTAACGAGTGGGCTGCGGTGACGCTTGGAACCATGTTTGGGCACTCCAAAGGCGTGGCGGCGGGGCCGCCACGCACGGTCAGGTATCAGTTGATTCGCGGATGCTGCTGCACCAGGTTCTGGCGCTTGGCTTCCAGAGCGGCAATTTCGGCGTCGATGTCTTCGATCTTCTGCTCGATATTGTCATGGTGCTCTTGCAATATTTCCTTGGCTTCTGCCATATCGGACGCTGCCGGCGCCGCGCCGCGCAACGGCTTGTTCGCGGTTTCCTTCATGGTCAGGCCGGTAATCAGCCCTACCACCGCAAACACCATCAGGTAGTAGGCGGGCATGTACAGGTCGTTGGTGCTTTCCACCAGCCACGCCACCGCGGTGGGGGTGAGGCCGGCGATCAGTACCGAGACGTTGAACGCGCTGGCCAGCGCACTATAGCGAATGTGGGTAGGGAACATAGCCGGCAGCGTGGAGGCCATCACGCCGATAAAGAAGTTCAGCACCACGGCCAGAATCAGCAGACCGGCGAAAATCAGGCCGATTTTGCCGCTGGTTATCAACATAAACGCCGGGATAGACAGGAACAGCAGCCCGACGCTGCCGGCGATGATGAAGGGTTTACGGCCAATCTTGTCGCTGACAAAACCGATGAACGGCTGCACGAACAGCATGCCGACCATGATCGCGATGATGATCAGCACGCCGCTGTTTTCTTTGTAATGCAGGTTATGCGACAGGTAGCTCGGCATATAGGTGAGCAACATGTAGTACGTCACGTTGGTGGCGGCAACGATACCGATGCAGGTCAGCAGGCTGCGCCAGTGCTGGGTAGCCACCTCTTTGAACGACACCTTGGGACCGTGGGTCAGGCCTTGGCGGTCGCCTTGTTCAAGCTTGTCCATGTGCTGTTGGAAGGCCGGAGTTTCTTCCAGCGCGTGACGCAGGTACAAGCCGATAATGCCCAAAGGCAGGGCGAGGAAGAACGGCAGGCGCCAGCCCCACGCTTCGAAATCGGCTTCACCGAGGATCGTCGAAATCAGCACCACCACACCGGCGCCGAGCACGAAACCGGCAATCGAGCCAAAATCCAGCCAGCTGCCGAGAAACCCGCGTTTACGGTCCGGGGCGTACTCGGCGACGAAGATCGAAGCGCCGGTGTACTCACCGCCTACCGAGAACCCTTGGGCCATTTTGCACAGCAACAGCAGGATCGGTGCCCAGATGCCAATCGAGGCATACCCGGGAATCAGGCCGATGGCAAAGGTGCTCAAGGACATGATGACGATGGTTGCGGCGAGGACTTTCTGCCGTCCGTATTTGTCACCCAGCGCACCGAAGAACAGGCCACCCAGCGGGCGAATCAGGAAGGGCACCGAGAAGGTGGCCAAGGCGGCAATCATTTGCACGCTCGGCGAGGCGTCCGGGAAGAACACCTTGCCCAGCACATAGGCGACGAAACCGTAGACACCAAAGTCGAACCACTCCATGGCGTTACCCAGGGCGGCGGCGGTAATCGCCTTGCGCACCTTGGTATCGTCGACGATGGTGATGTCTTTCAATCCGATGGGTTTGACGCTTTTCTTACGTAATTTCATGCGGGCCACTCTAAAACAGAACAGGGGAGGTGCCATCGTTGCGATGGCACCGCTCTGTCAGTTCAGATACAAGCGGACATGAAATAATTCACCGCTATTTACCTTTTTTTGCAGATGAATTGAACTTCACGACCTGACCAGGGAATTATCAGAATGCCTGCCACCGCCTCCCGCCTGATCTATCGCAAGCCCGAGCCCAGCGATGTGCACCGATTGTTCGCGATCTTCGGCGACCCGCAGACAAACCTGTTTAACCCGAGTGGCCCAATGGCCAGCCTCGACGACGCGCAACGCCTGCTCAGCCACTGGCTCGAACAATGGGCCAGCCAGGGCTATGGCTGGTGGGCCATTGCCCGCCGCGAGGCGCCCGATCACCTCATCGGCTTTGGCGGCGTGGCGCCGCTCAATTACCTGACCGAGCGGCGCAACAACCTGGGCTATCGCTTTGCGGTCGATGCCTGGGGGCAGGGCTATGCCACCGAGCTTGGCCGCGATGCGCTGACGATGGCGTTTCAAACGCTGGGTTTGCCTCAGGTATTCGGGTTGGTGCGGCCGGATCATGCCGCGTCGATTCGTGTGCTGGAAAAGCTCGGTATGCAGCCCTTCGGCCTGCTTGATGATGTGCCCGGCAAAGCACCCAGCCGGGTATTCAGGATTTGTCATCCTACAACTGCACGTAGTTAAGTACTTTCAGATCTGCGTAATCCCTCGTTAAAAGGCAATCTTCGAGATTGACACCGGGTAGGCGGCCCGATATAAAAGTCACAGTTGTACGACGACATATGACGTTACGTATGTCCTACCTAACAAAAATAAAAAGTGATGCCATGAATTTGAATGAGCCCATCAACGCCCATCGCGTCGGCACGGCCGTCGGCAACTATCGCTGGACCATCTGCGCGATGTTGTTCTTTGCCACTACCGTCAACTACCTCGACCGCCAGGTCCTCAGCCTTCTCGCGCCACAGCTGTCGACGCAGTTTGGCTGGAGCAACACGGACTACGCCAACATCGCGGCGGTGTTCCAGTTTGTCTACGCGATTTCCATGCTGTTTGCCGGACGCTTCGTCGACAAGATCGGCACCAAGGCCGCCTACGTGGTGGCGATTGGCATTTGGTCCACCGGCGCGATCATGCATGCGTTTTCGGTGCCGATGGGTGAGGGCATCGCTGCGGTCAGCGGCGCTATCGGCCTGGCGGTAATCCCGGTGTCGATTGCCGGTTTCATGCTGTCACGCGCCGTGCTGGCGATTGGCGAGGCGGGCAATTTCCCCATCGCGATCAAGGCCACCGCCGAATACTTCCCGAAAAAAGAACGCTCGCTGGCCACCGGTATCTTCAATTCCGGGGCTAACGTGGGGGCGATCCTGGCGCCGATTTGCGTGCCCTTGATTGCCGGCATATGGGGCTGGGAAGCGGCCTTTATGGTCATTGGCATGCTGGGCTTCATCTGGGTGGCGGTGTGGGCTGCGGTGTACGAAAAACCGGAGCAGCAAAAACGCCTGTCGGCCGAAGAGCTGGCTTACATTCGTAGCGACCAGACGGTGCAGCCGTTCACGCCAGAGCCTGCGGGTGCTGCCGCGAAAAAAGTTTCGTGGTTCAAACTGCTGACCTATCGCCAGACCTGGGCTTTTGCCTTTGGCAAGTTCATGACTGACGGCGTGTGGTGGTTCTTCCTGTTCTGGCTGCCCACTTACCTGTCGGCGCAATACGGCATGAAAGGCGCGGACATCGTGATGCCGCTGGCGGTGCTGTATAGCATGACCATGGTCGGCAGTATCGGCGGCGGCTGGTTCCCCAGCTACTTCATGGCCCGTGGCGATGCACCCTACGACGGGCGCATGAAAGCCATGCTGGTGATCGCGCTGTTCCCGCTGGTGGTGTTGCTGGCGCAGCCCTTTGGCTACCTGAGTTTCTGGGTGCCGGTGCTGCTGATCGGTGTGGGCGCCTCGGCGCACCAAGCGTGGTCGTGCAACATCTTCACTACCGTGTCCGATATGTTCCCGCAAAAAACCGTCGCCTCGGTGGTTGGCATCGGCGGCATGGCCGGGGGCTTGGGTGGTGTGGTGATGACCAAGATCGGTGGCTGGGTGTTCGACTACTACAAGTCCATCAACGACATCCACACCGGCTACATGATCATGTTTGCGATCTGTGCCCTGGCCTACCTGGTGGCGTGGAGCGTGATGAAGGCGCTGGTGCCGCGCCATAAAGAAATCACTGACCTCTAACCGCGCAAACGCCCGCGCTGGCGACAGCGCGGGAACGCCTTACAGCTCGCGGGCCCAGGTTTCACTGATCAACGATTTGCCAAAGCTCACCGTCGCTTCTTCGTCTACCAGGCGGAAGCCGGCTTTCTGATACAGCTTGCGCGCATCGGTCAGCGCGTCGACCGTCCACAACAGCATGCTTTTGTAACCGGCATTGCGCGCAAAACGCAGGCATTCCTCCACCAGTCGCTGACCGATGCCCATGCCCCGTGCACTGGCGTCCACGTAGAGCATGCGCAGCTTGGCGGTGGTTTCGTCATGGCGCACCACGAAGATTGAACCCACCACTTCACCGTCCTTCTCTGCGATCCAGCAACGCTCGGCGCTCGGGTCGAATTCGCGCAAATACTTGGCGACAATCTCCGCTACCAACGCTTCAAACTCCCAATTCCAGTGGTACTCACGCGCATACAGCGCCGATTGCTGTTGCACCACCAGGCCCATATCGCCGGGCTGCGGGTCGCGCAGCAGGTAACTAGGCGTGCCGCCTTGCAACAGTGTCTGGATACGCTGCATCGACGCCGTGAGTTGCTGCTGTTGCTGCTCGGGCAAGGCCTGGAGCAAGGCGATGACTTCCTGTTGGGTCTGGTTTTCCAGCGGCGCCAGCACTGATCGACCGAGGTCGCTGAGGTGCAGTTGCACCGCACGCGCATCGGTGACGGAGCGGACTTTCTGGATCAGCCCTTTCTTTTCGAAGCCGCTGATCAGCCGGCTCAGGTAGCCCGCATCAAGGCCGAGCATCTGGCACAGGTCGGCGCTGGTCAGGTCGCCACGGGAGGAGAGTTCGTACATCACGCGGATTTCGGTCAGCGAGAAATCGCTTTGCAGCAAGTGTTCCTGCAGCACGCCGATCTGGTGGGTGTAGAAACGGTTGAAACCGCGAATGATCGCGGCGCGTTCGACAAGGGTCGTGGTCATGGCAGTGCTCGGTTGGTTGCCTCAAGCAAATATATAGTTGCCTAAGGCAATCAAGTCAACCGTTTTAACGCCCGACGATCGCTCTTCGCTGCTTTCACCAGATAGCCAGGCCGTGACACTCAAAGGTCTCGGTGGGTGCAAGTGAGCCGATGCTGTGGGTCATCCTCGGCGCTCCCGTCAGTGTCGGGCGTTGCGGCAGGCTTTGTGCCGGTCAGGATAATACCCACCGCCATGACCACGCCGATCAGCACCGCCGCGAGGCCGGTGGCTTCCATCCACGAAGGGCCGCGACCGTGAAACCACAGGCCGAGCAGGGTCGCGAAGAGTGATTCGAGGGCAATCAATTGGCCGCTGAGCACCATCGGCAGTCGTCGGATGGCAGCATTCCAGGCCCAAGCACCGACCACCGTGGACATCAGCGCGATGATCAGGCTCCAGGCATACAGCGCACCCGCCTGGGCGAAGCCAAATCCCAGGGTTGGCAGGCGCAGCAGGTTGAATACACAGAGCAACGGCAGCAGGCAAAGGGCAGTGCCGCCGGCCCCCACCAGCATCAACGCGGTCCAGAGGCCGGTGGCGGTTGCCGGAAGGGTTGTCAGGTGTTTTTGATTGATCACGCTGAATCCCAGCCACAAGGCAACGGCGCTGAACGAAAAAAACACACCGGCCAGCCACGAAACGGTACTCAACGCCGGCTGGTGCAGGCTGCTGATGTTCGACAGCAAAAGCCCCAGCGTCAGGCACGCTAAAGGCGCCGCCAGCCGGCCCCACGCCACGGTCTTGTTCCGGGCATTGCCAACCAGGGCCAGTAGCACCGGCACCATGCCGACACACGCGGGCGTCAATACCGGGCCGCCCAACATCACGCCTGCGCCGATGCACACGCCGTACGCCAGGCAACCTGCCGCGCCGAGCGCTGCGGCCAGCCAGCATTGCCTTGGGCTGAGCCATTTCAGTTGGGCCCGGCACAGGATCACTCCGCCCACGCCCAGCACGCCGACACCCAGAAAACGCACCGCCATCAGGTCATAGAGGCTGTAGTCACCAGTGACATAAGGGGCGATGAAGTTCAGCGCCCAGCCCAATGTGGCGACACACGCGAGCAGCACGCCAACAAAAAAAGAGGTTCGTAGTGAGGTCATCCGAGGCATCCGTGAAGTCATGGATGAATGGTGCACACCCGCCGGGCTGTGCTACAAACGAGTTCTCGGCCCCGGATGCATAACCTCAGATTATGAATACGCTTGGTAAAAACCTGCCGCCGCTCGCCAGCCTGCTACCGTTTGAAGCGGCAGCCCGCCTGGAGAGTTTCTCCAGGGCGGCGGATGAGCTGCACATCACTCAGGCGGCGGTCAGCCGGCAAATTCGTGGGCTGGAAGACAACCTCGGGGTGAAGCTGTTTTATCGACGTAATCGTGCGGTTTTCCTGACCCAGGAAGGGCGTGAATTGGGCCAGGTGGTCAGCCAGGCGCTGCACAGTATCAGTGACGGCGCTGCGGGTTTGCGCGCGTCCACGGCCCAGCGTCGTGTGGTGCTGCTCTGCCAGCTCTGCGAGGCGTTTTATTGGCTGATGCCACGTCTGTCGACGTTTCACCAGCAATACCCGCACATCGAAATCCAGGTGGTGACCTCGACCCGGCCCCTCACGGAGTTCAAGGACCACTTCGACGTGGCCCTGCAAAGTACCCGACGCCCCAGTGGCGCCCACCCGTTGATGCTCACCGCCTCTGACGAGGTATTTCCGGTCTGCAGTCCTGCGTACCTGAACGCTGAACACCCCTTGCCACTCACCGAATTGCACGCCCATACGTTTTTGCACCACAGCGCCGCGCCACCGCATTTGATGGAGTGGGACGAGTGGTTGCAGGCATTTGGTCAGGTATTGGCCGCGGATGCGCGTGGCGCCACCTTCGATAGCTACCCGTTGATGTTGCAGGCCGCCGTGGAAGGGCACGGTATCGCCATGGGCTGGCGTCGCACCGCCAGCCGTTTGATTGAAAGTGGGGCGCTGGTAAGACCCTGCGCCGAGAGTGTGCAGCTACCCGAGGCGATTTCGGTCTACAGGCAGCAAGGCGCAGGCCCGCGCAGCGAAGTTGCGGCGCTGCTGGCCTGGCTTGAAATGCAATTGCACGGTGAGGGCTGACAGGGGCGAATCGCCCCTGTCATGCACGGGCTAGCGATTACGTGTTACGCGCCAAATGGTATTGGCCAGGTCGTCGGCGATGATCAGCGCACCTTTGGGGTCCACCGTCACACCCACTGGGCGCCCACGTGTCTTGCCGTCATCGCCACGAAAGCCGGTGGCAAAATCAATCGGTTCACCCGCCGGCTTGCCATTGCTGAAGGGCACGAAGATCACCTTGTAGCCCACCGGGTTATCGCGGTTCCAGCTGCCGTGCTCGCCGACAAACGCACCGTCGGCGAATTTCTCACCCATCGCAGGGCTGGAAAAGTCCACACCCAACGCTGCAACGTGGGAGCCCAGGCTGTAATCAGGCTTGATGGCGGCGGCGACTTTCGCCGGGTTCTGCGGTTGCGCGCGCGGGTCGACGTTCTGGCCCCAGTAGCTGTAGGGCCAGCCATAGAAGGCGCCTTCACGCACCGAGGTCAGGTAGTCGGGCACCAAGTCCGGGCCGAGTTCATCGCGCTCGTTGGCCACCGCCCACAATTGCCCGGAGCCGGGTTGAATCGTGAGCGCGGTCGGGTTGCGAATGCCGGTGGCGTAGGGTTTGTGCGCGCCGGTGGCGGCATCGATTTGCCAGACCATCGCCCGGTCGATTTCGACTTCCATGCCGCGCTCGGTGATGTTGCTGTTGGAGCCGATGCCCACGTACAGCTGGCGCCCGTCCTCACTCACCGCCAGGGACTTGGTCCAGTGATGGTTGATCTGCGCCGGCAGGTCGGTGATTGTGGTCGGCGGGCCACTGGCTTTGGTCTGGCCGTCGGCGTAGTCAAAACGCACCAGCGCGTCCTGGTTGGCGACGTAGAGTTTGCCGTCTGCGTAGGCCAGGCCATAAGGCGCGTTGAGGTTTTCGGCAAATACCGTTTTCAATTCATAGGTGCCGTCACCGTCGGCGTCGCGCAGCAGCGTCAGGCGGTTGCCGCCCTTGACCTTGGTGTTGCCCTCGGCCTTGATCACACTGGCGATCACGTCCTTGGGCTTGAGCTTGGCCGCGCTGCCGCCACGGCCTTCGGCGACGAGGATGTCGCCGTTGGGCAGCACCAGGGTCTGGCGCGGGATAGCCAGGTCGGTGGCAATGGCGGTAACGCTGTAGCCCTCGGGCACCTTGGGTTTCTGCTCGCCCCAGGGCGCGGGCTCGGCAATTTTCATGCTCGGCAACAGACTGCTTTGTTGCTCGGGCAATTTCGGGTCGGGGCCGCGGGCCTGGGTTTTGTCGCCTTCGCCACCACAGGCGGTCAGCAACAGGGCGGCGCTCAATACGCTCAGGGTGTGGAATGGTTTCATTGGGCAACTCCCGAGCGCAGGTTAGTCAGGCCGATCC
Organism: Pseudomonas sp. LBUM920; assembly: GCF_003852315.1. NCBI lineage: Bacteria > Pseudomonadati > Pseudomonadota > Gammaproteobacteria > Pseudomonadales > Pseudomonadaceae > Pseudomonas > Pseudomonas edsoni (SeqCode). The sequence continues at coordinate 3,561,832 of NZ_CP027762.1, read as the reverse complement.
ACGTTGCGGCGATGGCCAGCACCGTGACGATCACCGACAGGATCAGGCCGCCGGGCATCATCGCGTAGGCGTCCTTGGCGTGCTGAAAGGCGTTGACCAGCCCCAGCACCCACGTCGCCAACAGCAGCAGGAAATAAGCCGCGGGGCGCCCGGCCTTGCGTTCGGCGCGCAGCAGGTTGACCAGCGCAAACAACAGCGCAAAGCCACTGAACACCAGCGCGCCGGCGATCAGCCAGGACGCAAAGTTGGCCCACTGGATCTGGTAGGTCTGGCCGTAGGCAATGTCACTGAGCAAGGCACCCAAAAACAATGGCACGGCGCCGGCCAGCAAGATCGAGTGCAGCGGGCCAGGTCTGACGGTGGGATAGGCGGGGAGGGTAGTCATGCGGTGGCGGCTCCTTATCGTTCAGCACCCTGGGATCAGGGCACGGTGACTTCGCATAGGAAAGGAGCCTGGCATTTGTAAGAAAGTTCAGTGGGGCTTCGTGTCGAGATGTTTTTCAAACCACGCCGCATACGGCGTATTGGCCACCCGGTAACGGTTGTAGTCCGGGCTGCCATCACGCCACCACACCGGGCCACGCTCACCGAGTGCGACCTTGGCCTGCTGCACCTGCTGGCGAGCCGCGCGCAATTGGCCGGCGTCGCCGTTGGCCTTGGCCGACTTGACGGCGCGGCGCGCGTCCATCAAAGCGTTGACCCAGCGCTGTCGCGTGGCTTCATCCAGCTCGGGGTTGGTGCAGCGCCACAGCTGACCCTTGATCACAAAGTAGCGCCCGTCGGGAGTGCTAAGCATGGTGCCAGCGCAGGACGCGCAACAGGCCCCACGTCATGGAAAACACAATTGCCATCCAGCCGGCAAACAGGCTGCAGAGTGTCATTGCAAGGTTCATCATCACCTCCATTGCGTTATCGTTCCTTATAGGTGACCGCCAGGCGAAACCGGGATTCAACTTGATTCACGCAGGACGCGGGTTGAATGAACCCCTGGCGGTGCCATGCGCCTAACATTCTGTTGTCCTCACGCTCACTCATTACCTGGCCTTTCCATGACCCATCCTCGCATCGGCTTTGCCTGCCAGTACAAGCACCCTGAACGCCTGCCGTCAGCCAGTGCGCTCAAGTTAATCGAAGGCCCCTACAACCCGCGTACCACCACTTTGCGCTGGATGGAGAGCGTCGAACCTCAGGTCGCCCGCAGCAAATTGGTCGAGGTGGTGACCCACAACCTCGCAGCGCAATTGCGCCTGCTGGCGTACGTCGCCGAGTTGCCTGCGACGCTGCGCATGCTGCGCTTGAGCAGTGACCTGCTGCCGTTCTACAGCCATCCGAAAGTGGCGGATGTCTACAAAGACCCGGCCCTTGTGCGTCAGTTGAGCGAGGGGTTCGCCGCCATCGGCGACCTGGCTCGCGCCTCGGATATCCGGTTGTCCTTTCACCCTGGGCAATATTGCGTGCTGGGCTCGGACAACCCCGGCGTGGTGGAAAACAGCGTGGCCGAGTTCGAATACCACGCCGACATGATCCGCATGATGGGCTACGGCCGCCGCTTTCAGGACCTCAAGTGCAACGTCCACATCGCCGGCCGCTTGGGCGTTGAAGGCACCCGCGCGGTGTGGTCACGCTTGTCCGAGGTGGCGCGTAACTGCATCACCTTTGAAAACGACGAAAAAACCTACGGCCTGGACCACTGTCTGCAAGTCGCCGACCTGGCACCGGTGGTGCTGGACATTCATCACTGCTGGATCAACGAAGACGAATACATCGACCCCGATTCACCGCGGGTTGCCCGCGTCATCGAGAGCTGGCGCGGCGTACGCCCGACGATGCATTACTCCCAGCCCCAGGAAAGCCTGCAAGCGCTGGGGTTTGACGCCGAGCACAAGCTGGAAATGGGCGCGCTGCTGAAGGTGGTCGCCAAACGCGATCTTTACGCCCACAGCGCGCAAATGTGGAACCGCTGGACCAATGACTACGCGCTGCAGTTTCTCGAGCGCTTCGACATCATGCTGGAAGCCAAAGACAAGAACGTCGCGGCGCTGGCATTTTATGAGTATTGGCAGCGTCGTTCGGCGTGAAAAAATGGCATGCTGGGTGGCCCGACATAAGGAACCGTTCCATGCCAACCCTGCATCTGTTGTGCGGCAAGATTGCCTCCGGCAAATCCACCCTGGCTCAAGCCCTGGCCGCCGAACACGCGGCCTTTGTGCTCAGCGAAGACCAGTGGCTGGCGCAGCTCTATCCGGGTGAGATTGTGTCGATTGCCGATTACCTGCGCTGCGCCCAGCGTGTTCGCGCGGTGGTGGGGCCGTTGGTGATCAATCTGCTGCAATCAGGCATCAATGTGGTGCTCGATTTTCCGGCGAACACGCTGGCCAACCGTGAATGGTTGCTGGGCCTGGCACACGCGGCTCAAGCGCCGCACCGCCTGCATTACCTGGAACTGGATGACGCCACCTGCCGCGCTCGCTTGCATGCGCGCAATGCTCAGGGTGAGCATGATTTTGCCGCCACGGATGCCGAGTTCGACCTGATCACGCGCCATTTCTGTGTGCCCAGTGAGTCGGAAGGCCTGGTGATTGAGGTGCATCGCCCATGAGCGCGCCTCAAGGTGTCGATGCCAATGGTTGTGTGCTGATCATTGCCGATGCGCCCATTCAAGCTCAATTCCAACCGCTGCTGGCCGATGTGCGCGAGTCTCTGGCAGGCGCAGGGCTGGGTTTGCACAGCCTTTACCTCTACGGCAGTGTGGCGAGGGGCGATGCCAGCCCAGGCGAGTCCGACCTTGATGTGACGCTGGTGCTGACTGATCCGCCGGATGCGCACGTGCTTGAGGCGCTGGAACAGCTGCGCCAGGCCCTGGAGCAACGCCACGAGGTGGTGAGCAAGATCGACTTCGACATCGGCCACCGCGCCGAGGTGCTGGCGCCCGAGAACCGCAACCGCTGGGGCTTCTGGCTCAAGCACCATTGTCGTTGCGTGTGGGGCGATGATCTGTCGCTGCGCTTCGAGCCGTTTCGGCCCTCACGTGACATCGCCATGGCGCTCAATGCTGACTTCGAGCCGGTGTTGAGCGGTTACCTCACACGCATTGAACACGCCAGCTCGCCACCCGAGCGGCTTTGCCTGCAACGCGAAGCGGCGCGCAAGTTGATTCGGTCGACGCACATTCTGCGCGCGGCAGATGCGTCGGGCTGGCCGCAAACCCTTGAAGAGCACGTGGCGTTGTTCGTGCAGTATTACCCGTCGATGCGTGTCCAGATCGCCTACTTCCTGTTTGAAGCGCGCAACCCGAGTGCCGAATGCGCGGCGTTTTCCGCGCGCCTGCAGGCCTTTGTCAGCTGGATGGTTTCAGAGCAGGTTTAGATAGGTATATTGGCGCTCAACTTCACTTTGCATACGCCGAGCCTATGATCAACTTTCGCCTGATTCGCCACCTCTGGCTGTTCCTCGCCGTTGCCGAAGAACAGAATTTCGGCCGTGCCGCCAAGCGCCTGGGCATGTCGCAACCGCCGTTGAGCGAGCAGATCCAGGTGCTGGAACAGGCGCTCAAGGTCACCTTGTTCGAACGCTCGCGGCGCGGCGCCAAACTCACGCCGGTGGGCGCGGCGATCCTGCCGGCGGTGCGCAAGTTCGCCGAGCAGTTGGAACGCCTGGAGCTGGCGGTCGAGGAGGCGGTGGCGGGGCAGTCTGGCCTGCTCACCATTGGCGCGATTTCCACGGCGATGTTTGATGTGTTGCCGGGGTTGATCAACCAACTCAAACAGCACTACCCGCACCTCACCGTGTCGGTGCGCGAGATTGACAGTGTCGAGGCCGTGCCCGCTCTGGAGGCGGGGGATATCGACCTGGCCTTTGCGCGGCTCGACGGCGACCTGGGCCCCGCGATCCAGTCGCTGCCATTGCTCGAGGATCGCCTGATGGTGGCCTTGCCCAGCGACCACCCGCTGGCAGCGCGCACTCGCATCAGTCTGTCGAGCCTGGCCAGCGAGCCACTGGTGATGTTCTCGCGCAGGGTCAGCCCGGTGTATTTCGACAACCTGATCGCCACGTGTCGCGCCAGCGGGTTTTCGCCGCGCGTGCTGCATGAGGTGCGTTCCGTGGCATCGCAAATCGCGTTCGTCAGCTGTGGCCAGGGCATCGCCCTGGTGCCGGCGTCCCTGAAGAAACTTGCACCGGCCAATGTGGTGCTGCGCGCGTTGACACAAAAGCTCAACGTGGTGACGACGGCGGTGGCGTGGAATAGCGAACGGCCCAATCCATTGGTCACGAAGGTGATCGCGCACTTGCAGGCTCATACGATTGGCGTATGAGTCTGTTCTGTTATCCGTCATTTACATAAGGCCGGGAAAGCCTTGAAATGCGCCGCCTGTCTGTTCAAGGAGTGCCCACCATGTCGTTTGTCCACACCGCTGTGCCGCTGACGGTAGACGGCGTTGCGTTGAGCATCGCTGCGCTGTATCGCAGTGGCACGCGCGCGCCCATTGTGTTTTTGCATGGGTTTGGTTCGACCAAGGAAGACTACGCCGATATCGTCCTGCAGCCAGCGTTCGACGGGCATGCCGTTGTCGCTTTTGACGCGCCCGGTTGCGGTGAAAGCGAGTGCGCCGATCTGTCGAAGATTTGCATTCCCTTCCTGCTGGAGACGGCTTTGCAGGTGCTGGAGCATTTCAATGTCGAGCGCTTCCATCTGGTGGGCCACTCGATGGGCGGTTTGACCGCATTGCTGCTTGCGCATCGTTTTCCGGAGCGGGTACTGAGCTTCACCGACATCGAAGGCAATATCGCCCCCGAGGATTGTTTCCTCAGCCGGCAAATCGTCGATTTCCCGGCCGATGATCCCGATGCGTTTTTCAGCGCTTTCATCGACCGCACGCGCCAGGCACCGGCGTATGCCAGCGCGCTGTATTCGGCGAGCCTGCGCCATAAAGTCCGAGCCGGCGCAGTGCGCGGGATCTTCGCGTCGATGGTCGAGCTGTCTGACCACGCCGACCTGATGGACAAGTTCCTCGGGCTGCCGTGCCCGACGATGTTCATGTACGGCGAGCAGAACGCCACGCTGTCCTACTTGCCGCACATCCAGGCCAATGGCGTGCGCCTGGCGCCGATTGCCCAGTGCGGGCACTTTCCGATGTATTCCAATCCGGCGGCGATGTGGCAGCAGATTGCAGACTTCCAAAGTCGCAGGCTTTAGGACTTGAAGCGTCCCACCAAGGCGTTCAGCTCATCCGACAAACCTGCCAATCGCCCCGAATCGTCCTGGGCTGAATGGGCCAGGCTTTCGACCAGTCGCGCCTCGTCATAGATCTGCTGGATGTGCCGGTTGATCTCTTCGGCGACGCTGTGTTGCTCCTCGGCGGCGGCGGAAATCTGCAGGTGCTTGTTTCGGCTCGGAGGTGGTAAATCTTTAGCAGTATTTTGTGTACAACAAAAATAGTGTTTGTTCTGGGGGTGCGAGCGGCAGAACATGCTCATTCGATTGATGACGTGGCAGCACTTGCCCCATGACGGTCGGGATATTGAAGGCGCGCCAAGCGCGATGTTTCACTGCCGGCCTGTCAGCCAAGTGTGAAGGAACGTTGTCATGAGCCACAAAACCTGTTTGATCCTCGGCGCTTCACGTGGGCTCGGCCTGGCCCTCGCCGAAGAATATTGCGCACGCGGTCACCACGTCATTGCTACGTACCGCAGCGATTGCGCGCCGTTGGAGAACCTGAAGATTTGTTACCCCAAGCAATTGACCCTTGAGCACGTCGACATCGCCGACCTGGCGTCGGTGCGTGCGCTGCAGGGCCGGTTGGCGGCCTATCGCCTGAACACGCTGTTTATCAATGCGGGCATCTGCAAAGCCAATGAGTTGAACACGCTGCAGGTCGACGAACAGGACTTTGTCGACATGCTGCTCACCAATGCGTTGAGCCCGATGCGCGCGGTCGAGCTGTTTCATGGCAATGTCGAGCGCAACGGCGTCGTGGCAGTGATGTCATCGGAACTCGGCAGCGTTGCAGGCAACCGCGGCCAATGGGAGTTGTACAGCGCCAGCAAGGCCGCCTTGAATATGTTGATGAAGACCTTTTATAGCCGCCATCAGGGCGACTCCCTGGCCTATCTGCTGGTCGCGCCCGGCTGGGTGCGCACGCAAATGGGCGGCCCCGGTGCGCTGCTCGAGATCGGCGAAAGCATCCCGCGGGTGGTGGACACCGTGGAAGGGCACGCCGGTGTGCCCGGCCTGACGTTCACGGATCGGCACGGCGTGACGTTACCCTGGTGACCCTTGCCCGAGGGTTGTCAGCGTAGACCTTTGGTTGCCCGTATCGAATCGTCCTTGATGTCCTCGGCGAATTTGCGCATCAGGCGTACCAGGTTTTCGAAATCGCCTTCCTCCCAGGTCGAGAAGATCGACACACCCATGCGCTCGCGGGCGTCATCCACGCGGTCGGTCATCGCCTTGCCCTTTTCGGTGATGACTGACTCGCGTACACGCCGGTCCACGGCACTTTCCTGGCGCAGGATCAGGCCAAGGCTTTCCAGTTTTGCCACTTGGCGGCTCACGGTGGTGTAGTCGCGGCCCACGCGGTCGGCCAGTTCGACCACGCCAATCGGGCCCAGCCGCTCAACCAGCACCAGCAGCGGAAACAACGCGCGGTCCAGGGAAATCCCGGCCTCGCGCACCATGGCTTCGTCACGCTGCGGGCGGTTCATCACCCCAACGATCTCCACGAGCGAGCCGTGCAAGTCACGCAGTTGTGCGCTCATATGTGCGTTTTGCACGCTTTTTGTTGACACTGTGTCTCTCCGTCTTAATATGTGCGTATTGCACATATAGGTGATCCGTATGAACGAGCGATGCGCTGTCGATGTAGTGATTTGCGGTGCCGGCGCGGCCGGTCTGACCCTGGCGATCGACTTGGCGCGACGGGGTATCACGTTCCGCCTGGTCGAGAAAAACGCCGAGCCTTTTCACGGCTCGCGTGGCAAGGGCATCCAGCCGCGGTCACAGGAAGTTTTCGAAGACCTCGGGATTCTGGATCGCCTGTTCGCCGTGGGTGGAGTCTATCCGACTGAGCGGCGCTACCGCGACGATGGCAGCTACACCGAGGCCGATTCCATCGAGCGCAACGCCTCGACGGCGGCCGAGCCGTATCAACAACCGTTGATGGTGCCGCAATTTCTGACCGAACGCGTGATGCGCGAACGCTTGCTCGAGCTCGGTCATCGGCCGGAGTTTGGCTGCGAGCTGGTGGCATTCGAACAGGATGACGAGGGCGTCAGCGTACAACTGGCCAGCGCGGCAGGCACGCAATCAGTGCGTGCGCGCTGGTTGGTGGGCGCCGACGGCGGCCGCAGTTTTGTGCGTCACGCCCTTGAAATCGGGTTTGCGGGTAAGACGCTGGGCGTGCGTGCGCTGGTCGCCGATGTGCAGTTGTCGGGGCTTACGCGGGACTGCTGGCACCGCTTCGGTGAAGGCGACCTGCTACGGCAGGTCGCCGTGTGCCCTCTGGCCGGCACCGAGCTGTTCCAGATTCAGGCGCCAATTGCGCTCGAGGCTCAGGTCGACCTCAGCGCCCAGGGGCTGACGGCATTCATCGCAAAACGCACCGGGCGCGATGACATCCAGGTGCACGCCGTGTCCTGGGCGTCGGCCTACAGCATGAATGCCCGCTTGGCCGATCACTACCGCGTCGGCCAGGTATTTTTGGTCGGCGACGCTGCGCACATTCATCCACCCACCGGCGGTCAAGGGCTCAACACCAGCGTGCAGGATGCCTACAACCTGGGCTGGAAACTGGCGGCGGTGGCCAACGGTGCACCTGAAACGCTGCTCGACACTTACGAACAAGAGCGGCGCCCGATAGCTGCTTCGGTGCTGGGCTTGTCGACCCAGTTGCTCCAGGGCATGCAACGCGGCGACATGCGCCGGGGCAGGGACGTGCATCAACTCGACCTCGGTTACCCGCAATCGTCACTCGCGCTGGGGCACGCCGAACGCGTCGGCAACCGTGCGCCGGATGCGCGACTGCGTGGTGCCGGCGGGCAATCACTGCGCCTGTTTGATCTGTTCAAGGGCGCGCATTGGACGCTGTTGGGATACGGCGTTGCACCCGGTTTGGTGTCGCCTCGGGCGGGGCTGCATATCCACCTCATCGATGCACACGGTGAGGTAATCGATGAGCAAGGGCAGTTTCAAGACGCTTACGAACTGGCGCCTGGCGAGTGGGTGCTGGTGCGTCCCGATGGCTATGTCGGCGCGATTGTTTCGTCGAGCAGCATCCAATCGCTGGAGGCTTACTTGTTGCAGGTCGGGCTATCGCCGGTGCTGCCGGAAAAGGCCTGCTAACTGCCGCCCGTCATCGACCCTTGAGGAGGATTTGCAGGGCGGCACTCAGGCCTGCCGTCGGGCTGGTGAGGGGCGGCGGCCCTGCGGTTACCCGCGCGGCGGCGCCACTCATGGAGGCTTGGGCCAGTGCAACGGTGGACGCGCCGTTCGTATAGGCGCGATTGGCCGCGTCCGCGATGACGGCCAGGTAGCCGTCCAGATCGCCTGCCTTAAACAGCGCCCACGCGCCTGGCACCCATTGCACATCCACCGACGCGCGGGTGAGTTGCGCGGCCTGCCGGAACAGGCGAGCGGTGGGTTCCAGTGTCGTTTCCACGGCGCACAGGACGGCGATGTTGCCGCCTGCCTGAACCGCCGCGAAGGCCAGTGCCTGGTCAGTACGTAAAATGGCTGTGCCTGGTGAAAGCCCGTCGACCACCGGGCCCAAGGTCGAGCAGGTGAGCACCACGGCGTCGGCCTCAAGCGCGAGCAGGCGCAGTGCCGAGGCGGTTGCGTTGGCAATGTCCACGGTCAGGCCACCGGCCTGTTCGGCGGCGGCGAGCAGGTCTGCGCGCACTTCATGATGCAGAACGTTGGGCGCGATCCCCAGCTTGTCTGCGGCGGCATCGAAGACCTTGATATTGCTGGAAGCGGTATGCAGACAGGTCATTCGCATCGGGCTATTCCACGTTGGCTGCGCTGCAATGTTTATCGGAGTCACTCGTCAGTCGGCAGGGCGTGCACCCGTTCGGTTGCTGGGCTAACAGCGTCAGCCCGGCCTATGTTTGCATGGATGCGCCCGATTCACATAGCCTGTCACTTTCTTGCCTGCGTCATTAAGGACAATGCATGCCGCTGATTTCACACCGCGTAGAACTGGCCCGCAAGGGTGCCAACGACAAGGTTATCTGCCGCATGGCCTCGGGTTGGGCGGTCATGGGCGACGTACAGTTTTTGCCCGGTTACTGCCTGCTGCTGCCCGATCCCGTGGTCGCCAGCCTCAATGACCTGGACGCCAACGCCCGCGCTGCCTACCTGCTCGACATGGCGCGCATGGGCGATGCCCTGTTGGCCGCCACCGGTGCGTTGCGCATTAATTACGAGATTCTGGGAAACTCGGAGCCGCAGTTGCACAGCCATATTTTCCCTCGCTACGCCACCGAGCCGGACGACAAGCGCACGATGCCCGCATGGTTCTACGACTGGAAAACGGCACCGCCTTACGCTGAAGAGCAGCACGGTGACCTGCGCAAGAAGCTCGCGCAATTGCTGACCTCCACACTGGACGCAGGATGATGATGCAAAGAAATAAGCTGGTCCCGGAATTGATGGTCACTGACCTGAATGCCAGCCTCGAATTCTGGGTGTCATGGGTTGGCTTCACGGTGGCTTACCAGCGTTTGGAAGAAGGCTTTGCCTACCTTGACCTCAACGGCGCGCAGGTGATGCTCGAGCAAATCGACCCGCGCGCCAATCAGTGGCAAACGGCGGCATTGGACCTGCCGCTGGGGCGCGGCATGAATCTGCAGATTCATGTGGCGGCGGTTGGTCCGCTCATTGAGCGGCTCGATGCTGTGGCGTATCCCGTGTTCAAACCCTGCGAGGATGTCTGGTACAGGGCCGGTGAGGTCGAGGTCGGGCAGCGTGAGTTTCTCGTGCAGGACCCGGACGGTTATTTGGTCAGGCTGGTCGAAAGACTTGGCGAAAGGGCACGCCGGCTCGATGACGGGATGCCCACATAGCGGGTGGTTCAGTGTGCGATGGCATTCAGCTCAGCGACAGTCTCATCGGTCAATACCAGTTCGCCCACCGCCAGGTTTTCATGCAAGTGCGCCACCGACGAGGTGCCGGGAATCAGCAAAATGTTCGGTGAGCGATGCAGCAGCCACGCCAGCGCCAGCTGCTTGGGCGTCACGCCCAGCCGCTGTGCAACACGCGTCAGTGTCGATGACTGCACCGGTGTGAAACCGCCCAGCGGGAAGAACGGCACGTAGGCAATGCCTTGCTGTGCCAGCTCGTCGATCAGGGCGTTATCGTGCTGATGCGCGATGTTGTACAGGTTCTGCACGCACACGAACTTGACGATGTTGCGCGCCTCGGCCACCTGCGTCGGCGTCACGTTGCTGATGCCGATATGGCGCACCAGGCCTTGCTGTTGCAGTTCTGCCAGCGCAGTCAATGGCGCTTCGTTCGAGCCTTCGCCGGGGCCCATCAGGTTGTGGGACGCGCGGAAATTGACCACGTCCAGTACATCCAGGCCCAGGTTGCGCAGGTTGTCATGCACGGCCTGTATCAGCGCTTCCCTCGAAGGCGCGGCATGCCAGCCACCTTCGCTGTCACGGCGGGCACCGATCTTGGTGACGAGGGTGAGGTCATCGCGGTAAGGGTGCAGCGCCTCGCGAATCAGCTGATTGGTGATATGCGGCCCGTAGAAGTCGCTGGTGTCGATGTGGTTCACGCCGGCTTCGACGGCCTCGCGCAGTACGGCCAGCGCGGCCGCTCGATCCTTGGGCGGGCCGAATACGCCGGGGCCTGCCAATTGCATCGCGCCGTAACCGATGCGGTTTACCTGGCGGTCGCCCAATGTGAAGGTGCCGCTGTTTGCCAAGCCCGTCATAGCCATCACCCTTGCTTCATCTGAGTAAGGCTCTAATATGAAGGATCCTTCAGATTTTGGAATTCGCATTCCATGAGCACCGTCAAAGCCACCTTAAAGCCAAGAAAATCAGCGGTTCAGGCGCGCTCAGTCGCCACCGTCGAGGCACTGCACACCGCAACGCTTCAGGTTTTGACCCAGCAGGGCTTGATCCGCTGCACCACCACCCGAGTGGCTGAGCGCGCTGGCATGTCGGTGGGCAGTCTCTACCAGTACTACCCCAACCGCGACGCGCTGCTTGCCGCCGTACTGCAAAAACACCTCGAGTGGGTGGCCGAAGCGGTTGAGTTGGCGTGCGACCGGCACCAAGGCAGGCCGGTGGCGGAAATGGCGTGCGGCCTGGTCAGCGCGTTGGTCACCGCCAAGTTGCGCGACCAGGGCGTTTCCAAGGCGTTGTATGCCATTGCGGGCGAGCGGGGCGGTACCGAATTGGTCGCGCGCATCAACACGCGCATGGTGGCGGTGATCGCCGCCATGCTGGAGACGGCGCCGGATGCGCATTTTGAAGACCCGATCCTGACCGCCGGGATTTCCCTGAGCGCTATCGTCGGCCCGGTACGGACCCTGCTCGAAGGCAATGCATCGCCCGCGTTCGAAGCAGGACTTGAGCAGCAGACCACACTGCTGTTACGGGCCTATCTGCAAGCCCATCAGCACCCGATTTCAAGCAAGGAATAAAGCGAATGCGCGAGCGTAAGGCGTCACGATTGTTGGTTATAAACCCGGCGGATGAAGTGCTGCTGTTCAGGTTTGTGCATAAAGGCGGCGCCCTGGCCGGTAGGGATTACTGGGCCACGCCCGGCGGCGGCGTCGAGGAGGGCGAAACCTTCCACGCGGCAGCTCTGCGCGAACTGCGCGAAGAGACAGGCATTGTGCTCAGCACTGTTGAAGCGCCTGTGGCACAAAGCAGCTTCGAATTGATGCTGCCCAGCGGTGAAACGGTATTGGCGATTGAGCACTACTTTATCGTTCACGTCGCGAGCGAGGCGCTTTCCAGGGCAGAGTGGACGCCGCAAGAGACGCAGGTGATGGCGGACCATCGCTGGTGGTCCGCTCAGGCGTTGCGATCGACCGAGGACACGGTATGGCCCCAGGGACTGATTGAAATGCTGGTCAACGCGGGCATTTTTGCCGCTTAAGCCGCGGCAAGGATATCGAGTGTGTCCATGACCCGGGCGTAGTCCATCGCCAGGTTACTCAGCGACAGCGCATGCACATCCTCGGCAGGCCAGAGCCGCCCCGACAGGTCGGTTTGATCAAACGTATAGCAAGCGTCTGCCGCCACGATCACGTCAAAACCCAGGTTGCCGGCGGACCGCGCCGTAGACTCGACGGAGTTGTTGGTGATCACGCCGACGATCACCAACTGCCTGATCGCGCGTATCTGCAGCCAGCGCTCCAGGCCGGTGACCGCGAACGCATCCGGCACGTTTTTCTCCAGCACCTGCTCATGCGTGAGCGGCGCCAGCGCTTCCTGGAATTCACAGCCCGGCTGGCCTGGCCAAAACACCGAGCCAGGCGTGCGCGACATATGCCGGACATGCACGACCGGGCGTTGCGACTGCCGCCAGGCGCCCAGAAGCTGCTGCATGTGCAACTCAGCCTCTGGATTGTTGCGGCGCCCAAGCTTGGGATGGTTCATGCCCTGTTGCATGTCGATGATTACCAATGCTGCGTTTGTCGCTAACGGTTCCATGGCACATCCTTTTGCTGATCTGGAGCGAACATACCAGCGATTGCAGGCACGCCAACAGGGATTTGTTCGAACCCGTCGCTGTTTGCCTTTACACTGCGGCCCCCCATTTCAGCAAGGATGCTCTGGATGCGCGCGCTACGTTGCGGTGTGATCCTTTCCATGACCCTCGCGTTGCCGGTCATGGCCGAACCACGCTCGTTCTCGGTCAACGACCCCAGCGGTAACTACCTGGTCGAAGTGCTATTCCCCGAAGTGCCCGAAGCGCTGGGTCAACCGGCACCGGCACTGATCACCGTGCGCGACAAAAACACCCTCGAAGTCCTCCAGCAGTTGCAGACCCCGGCCGGAAACGTACCGCTGCGCAACGGCAAAACCGACCCGGATCATTTGGTTGGGCAGTACGGCTTGCTGTACTTCGCCGACATCAACGCTGATGGCCGCCAGGACCTGGCGATCCGCAATGGCAACGGCGCCGATGAAGGTTTCCAGTACAACTACGATGTGTACCTGCAAGACCCGCAGAAAACCCAATGGGTGCTGAATGAGCCGCTGACCGAGTTGGCTAATGCAACCTCCGGCGGGATGTTTTCGGTCAACGCGCAGGACGGCGTTATCCATTCGCAAACAGATCGTGGTTGCTGCTGGACGCGCTCGGCGCAGTGGCAAATGCGCGACGGTCAGTTGGTGCAGCTGAGTTCGTATACACAGGAAGAGGTCCCGCCCACCGAATTTGGCCAGAACTCCAGCATGCCCCGCGGCTATATGCTGCGTACCACTGGCGAATGGAAGGCCGGCCAATGGCTGAAACCCCGAGGCTGGAAGGCCCCGTCAACGAAGATGCACGCCGGTTGGTCGGCACGCTCAACGGCAAGATCCCGGTCGAAATCTGGTACCAGGACCAGGGCGCGGTGGTGATTGGTGAGTTGCGATACAGCAAGAGTGGCAGCGGTGCGCCGATCAAATTGATTGGTTCGAGAGCAGACTATGACGGTGAGCCTTTTCTCAACCTGCATGAATACACCGACGACGGCCATCAAACCGGCATCTGGCGGATCTCCACAGACTATGGCGGCACCTGGGTCAGCGGCGCCAGGGGCGACAACCGCGAATTGGCGATCCAATTGCACGATGAGTACCAGGAACCGGACTACACCAAACTCGACGAAGTCGCGCGTGACCAGCGCAGCGGCCACTACCAGATGCGCAGTGACTTCCTGGACCGCGACGGCGACCTCGACCTGAAAATCCTGCCCGAGCGCGATGCCCAGGGCAGGGAACTGGCAGAAATCACCCTCACCCTGAAAGACACCGCGAGCGCCAAGGCGATCGCGACGGCGCACTATACGGTGCCGATGGAAACCGAAAACCTGATCATCGTGCGCGAGCCGCTGGCCTCGCAGCGCGTTGGCCCGTACCACATCCAACTGGTGAAAAACTTCGCGGTGATCGAGCATAACTCGGCGCCGGACAGCCCGGACTACTTCACGGGCATGTACCGCAAACAGCCCTGATTCACCTGCCAGCCACGGACCTGAGAACTCATGCCTGTACACATTCGCCCGGCGCTTGCCGATGACGCGCCGCTATTGCCCAGCGTTGAGCTGAGCGCCGCTCACGTATTCCGTCATATCGATGGCTTGAGCTGGCTGGCAGACACCCCCACGATGAGCGTTGAACGCCATCGCCAACTGATCGGACTATCGACCTGTTGGGTGGTCGTCGATGCTGACGCCCAGCCACAGGGTTTCCTCAGCGCAGAACGCCAGGGCGATGCTTTGCATATTCATGAAGTGTCCGTCGCGCAATCCATACAAGGCCAGGGATGGGGGCGCAAACTGGTGGAAACGGCGATGGACTGTGCGCGTTCCTATCCACTGCGTGCGGTGACACTGACGACGTTCAAGCATGTGCCGTGGAACGCGCCGTTTTACAGCCGCCTGGGTTTCCAGCCGGAAGGGGACAAGCGCCTGGCAGATCTCCTGGCCGACGAGTACGCCCACGGCTTTGAAGCCGGTAGCCGGTGTGCAATGACGTGGTGGGTATCGCCCAGTAAGGGCGCCTGAAACGGCCCCTAGTTGCACTCGCCGGCCGCCAATGTGCCGGTGGACCAACATGGCAAGACCGACAATTGGCTGCTTGGGCCGTTCAGCCTGCTGTATTTCGCCGACTTCGACCAGGACGGCCGCCAGGACCTGGCGATTCGCAATGGCAACGATCCCACCCAGCGCTACAAACCGATGTTCGATGTTTACCTGCAAGACCCGCAAACCCAGCGTTGGGTAATCAACGCGCCCTTGACCAAGCTGGCCTGGGAGACCAGCAGCGGCATGTTCTCGCTCAGTCCCTCAGAGGGCATTTTGCTCTCCCAAGTGGACCGCGATTGTTGCTGGACCCGTTCTACCCGCTGGAAAATGCGCAACGGCGAGCGGGTACGGCTGAGCGCCTACACCCAGGAAGAAGTCCCGCCCACCGAGTTCGGCGGAAACTCCAGCATGCCGCGCGGCTACACGGGGCCAATGGAAACCGAGAACCTGATCATCGTGCGTGAGCCGTTGGCACCCCCTTCAAACGGCCCGTACCACATTCAACTGGTGAAAAATTTCGCGGTGATCGAGCACAACTCGGCGCCAGACAATGCCACGTTCTTCACCGGCATGTACCGCAAGCAACCCGCTCAACCCTGAGTGGGTCAGCGCAGCTTCTCGAGCATCTGGTAGTACCACATGCCCACCGCCAGCATCGGGTTGCCGAACACATTGCCCAGCGGCACCTTGATGTGTTTGCAGCCGGCAAACGTGTCGTACTTTTCCAGCGTGCCGGTCAGCGCTTCGGCCATGATCTCGCCCATGATGTGGCTGGTGGCGATGCCATGCCCCGAGTAGCCCTGGCAGTACCAGACATGCTCTGAGAGCTTGCCCAACTGCGGGATGCGATTGATCACAATGCCCATCGCACAACTCCACTGGAACTCGATGTCTACCCCCCTCAGCGCGGGAAACGTTTGCTCGATGCATGGGCGCAGCTCTGCGGCAATGTCGCGTGAGTCGCGCCCGGAATAGTTTGCGCCGCCACCGAACAGCAAGCGCCCATCGCCCGTCAGGCGGTAGTAGTCGAGCACGAACCGGCAGTCGTACACCGCCAGGTCCTGTGGGTTGATCTGCTGCGCCAGCGCGCCCAGCGGCGCGGTCGTGACAATGCCGCCCATGGCCGGGAAGATTTTACCCTTGAGCTGTTTGGGTTCGAGCCTGTGGTACACGTCGCCGGCCAGCAGCACCTGGCGCGCGTCGATGCGGCCAAGGGCGGTGATCACGGCAGGCCGGTCGCCATGCACGATTTCCAGCACCGCGGAATTCTCATAAATCAACGCGCCCAGGCTGTGCGCCGCGCGGGCTTCGCCCAGGCACAGGTTCAGTGGATGCACGTGCAGGTTGCGCGTGTTTTTCAGCGCACCGAGGTACAACGGGCTGTCCAGATGCTCACGCATAGCGGCCTGATCGAGCAGACTGACCTGATCGCCCATGCCGCGCCGTTGTGCCTGGTCGTGGAAAGCACGCAGTTCGCTCAGGTGCGAGGGCTTCATCGCCGCGTGCAAGTGGCCGTGCTTGAGGTCGCAGTCAATGGCGTACGTATTCACGCGTTGCTCGATGATCTCGTGACCACGCCAGCGCAGGTGCCAGATGAAGTCGTCCACCTGCGTGCCCAGGCGGTTGCGCATTTGCTCGCGCATGGCCTCATCGCCCGACAGGCTGCCGGTGACTTGCCCACCATTGCGCCCGCTGGCGCCCCAGCCGATCCGGTTGGCTTCGACAATCGCGACCTTGAGCCCGCGTTCAGCCAGCTCGACGGCACTGGCAACGCCGGTGAAGCCGCCGCCGATAATCACCACGTCAACGCTGACCTGGCCTTGCAGGGTCGGGTACTGGGTAGCGTCGTTGAGGCTGGCGGTGTAATACGAAGCGCTGCGCTGGGCAGCACCGATGACAGGGCGCATGGCTGCGGTCATGGAATGATCCTTCTGAAAAATGAATGCCGGCGAGGCGTTTCGACTTGATCAGAGGCGTGCGTCGGGCGGACGCGCATGACGGCAATGCCACAGCGCCCAGAAGGCCAGGATGATATTGAACAGCGGGTTTTCGCAGGGACGCGCACGTGCCTTCGGAAAGCAAGGGTGCAGGTGGCGAGGGAACACACGCATTAGCGAAATCATGGTTGCCGATGCTCCCACCACGCGCAGGTGCCTTAAATCGCCGTTTGTGTACCTTCAGTTATGGCTTCGTTAAACAATCGTCGCGGCGGCGCAACGCCCCCTCATACCACGCTTTGGCGATACAAGGTGCTGGTATGCCCTACGCCGGCGGCGTTCATACGCGCCACCAGGTCCTCTCGAGCCGCACGCCCACCTGCACGCACATACTCAAGCTCCGACGCGGTAATCAACACCACCGGCACCAGTCGCACCGGCGATAGCGGCATGTCTTCAAGGCGGGTAGGGAAGTCTGGTTCCGGCCCACCGAGCAGCACGCCGGCGGCGTCGTCTTCGGGGACGAACAGCGTGGGCACTTGATCGCTCATCTGATGTGACAGGCTGAACCCTGGCAGTTCCAAAGACAGTACGCCGTGATTGTCCAACTGGTGGGTAATGCCGCCCGCGTTAGCCACGGTCTTGGCGACGTGTTCGAGCAGCTCGAACGCCCAACTGCGACGCAAAGGGTCGACATCACCCGGCTCGCCACGGGCGTCGTCGGGGATATCCGGTGTTTCCAGGAACAATTCCATCTCAAACCCATTGCCCAGCCCTTCTGCATCGTCGAAGGGGTCGGACAGGCCTTCGGTGGCAAGGACGATGGATTCATCACGGCGCACCACGCGGTACGCCTGGCGGGTGGAGGGCCAATGAGGACCGCCGATAAAGCTTGGGCTGATCATGTACGTCAGCACGTCCTGTTCCACGCGACCCACGGTCTGCCAGTGACGGTCCAGGCATTCGCCGCTGGCAAGGCGCGCGGCGATATTGGCTGCATCTGCTGCTGTTTCAACCGGCTCAACAGGTTCAGTCGGCGCGGACAGGGCCGCTTCGGCGTCAGGTTTTTTGGCAATACCGAACAACTTCTTGAAGAAGTCCATGGGCATTCCTTTGCTGGAGATAAGTGCTTTACAGCAGATTCAGTGCGTTTACATAGGCGCGAAACATGTCAGCCATTCCATCGGCGTAAACAGCTATTTCCGCCGCCGTACGTGGGCTGCCGGAAAAATCCTTACCCACCGAGCTGAGCGTGGTCAGGATCAAATCGCAGGCCAGTGCTCGGCGTTCAGCAGGCACATCGGGTAGCAATTCAAGCATGAACGTCTCAAAGGCGCGCTGACCTGCCGCGCGCACTTCCACGGCTTCGGGCGCATCGCGATACAGCGGCGCGGCGTCGTTCAGCGCTACGCGCATCTGCGCTTCCTCGCATTCGGAATGAATAAACGCATGCACCAGGGTGCGCAGGCGCTCAAGCGGCGCAACGTCGGTTTTATCCAGAATGTCGCGCAGCATCTGCGTGGTCTGCTGCCACTCATCGCTCTGCAGTCGGAACAGGATGGCCGCCTTGTTGGGGAAGTACTGGTACACCGAACCGACACTCACGCCGGCTTTTTCCGCCACGCGTGCGGTGGTGAAACGCGTGGCGCCTTCCTTGGCCAAAACCTGAATAGCTGCTTGCAGGATCGCCGCCACCAGCTCGGTGGAACGCGCCTGTTGTGGCTGTTTGCGTGAGGAAATACGGGCGGTCTGGCGGGTTGTCATCAAGGGCTCCAGCGGCGGGGCTAACGCGAATAGCGAATGCGACGAATCACTCGCATACTTTTAATGCGACGAATTAGTCGCATCTTAGTCCCAACCTCACGGAAATCAATCATGTCGACCCTGACCTCCGCGCCAATGGCGCCCTTGATCGAACGCCTGTACGCACAAGCCAATGCGGCCACCAGCCCTCTCATCAACAGCGTTACGCGTGAAGAACGCGACCGTCTGATGCACAGCAAAACCGACTACCTCGCGCTCTACACGATGCTCAAAGACCTGTGGCTGCCGGTCTCTCGCGACACTGGCACCTTGTTGTACCTGTTGGCGCGCAGCACTAAGGCGCGGGCCATCGTGGAGTTTGGGACGTCGTTTGGCCTTTCTACCTTGTTCCTGGCCGCCGCGTTGCGCGACAACGGTGGCGGCGTGCTGATTGGCAGTGAATTCGAGCCCTCGAAGATCGCCCTGGCACGCGAGCATTTCATTCAGGGCGGCGTCAGCGACCTGATCGAAATCCGTGAGGGCGACGCCTTGGTGACGTTGGCCACAGACCTGCCGGAAGCGGTCGATCTGCTGCTGCTCGATGGCGCCAAGAGCCTGTATGGCGACGTGCTGCACCGGGTGCAAAAACACCTGCGGCCCGGCGCGCTGGTGATAGCCGACAATACCGACTATTGCCCGCATTACCTGGCGCACGTGCGCGAGCCTGCGAACGGCTACCTGTCCGTGCCCTTTGCCGACGACATCGAACTCTCGATCCGCTTGCGCTAACAGGAGTCACCTCATGCATGTATTTGTCACGGGAGCCACCGGCTGGGTTGGCTGCGAAGTGGTCAAGGATCTGATCGGCGCCGGCTACCGGGTCACCGGTTTGGCCCGCAGCGATGAAAAGGCCCAGGCACTGGCGGCCACCGGCGCGAAAGTGCTGCGCGGCTGCCTGGATGACCTGGATGTTTTGCGCCGTGCGGCCTGGAGCGCAGATGCGGTCATCCATACCGCGTTCAATCATGACTTCACACGGTTCATCGAAAACTGCGCACAGGACCGTCGCGTGATCGAGGCGCTGGAAAGTGTGCTCAAAGGCTCGGATACGCCGCTGATCGTGACCTCGGGTTTGTCTGGCCTGGCGCGCGGCGCGCTCGAGAGTGACGTGCCGAACGCTGGCGCCCCGCGCCAATCCGAACCCGCCGCGCGCCTGTTGGCCGAGCGTGGCATACGGGCGGCAACCGTGCGACTGGCGCCGTCGGTGCACGGGGTAGGCGACCATGGTTTTCTGCCGATTTTGATTCGCCTGGCACGGCAGACGGGCGTGTCGGCCTATATCGGCGACGGCGAGAATTGCTGGTCGGGCGTGTACCGCACCGATGCGGCGCGGGTCTACCGCCTGGCGCTGGAGGAGGGCGTCAGCCAAGCCGTGTACCACGCGGTTGCGGACGAGGCCGTGCCGTTCAAAGCCATCGCCGAGGTCATCGGGCGCCGCCTGGGTGTGCCGGTGCAATCCCGGCCGCGTGAGCATTTTGGTTGGTTCGCGACGATGGCCGGGGCCGACATGGCCGTTTCCAGCGCGCGCACCCGCGACCTGCTGGGCTGGGCGCCCAGCGGCCCGGACTTGCTCACAGACCTTGATCAAGCCGACTACCTCACCCTGTGACGGAAGGTTTTCATGACTCAACCTGTCTTGCTGAAAATGCTGCCGATCACCCTGGCGGTGTTCGTCGGCTTCCTGATCATCGGCCTGCAGTTGCCGGTGCTGGCGCTGCACCTGAACCACACCTTGGGCATGAGCACCCTGGTGGTCGGCGTGGTGGTGGGCGCGCAATTCGTGGCCGCGTTGCTGTCACGGGCCTGGGCCGGCAATTTTGCCGACATGCGTGGGCCCAAGCGCGCGATGTTGATTGGCATGCTGGTGGCGGCCAGTTCCGGTGTGCTGTACCTGGCGTCGCTGGCGTTTGTCGACACACCGGCGCTGTCGGTGTGGGTTCTGCTCGCCGGGCGCGTGGTGCTGGCCGTGGGTGAAAGCCTGATCATCACCGGCTCGATGGGCTGGGGCATGGGCCTGGTCGGGCCGCAAAACGCCGGCAAGGTCATGGCGTGGATCGGCATTGCGATCTATGCCGCATTTGCGCTGGGTGCACCGTTGGGCGTGGCACTCAACAGCCAGTGGGGGTTCAGTGGAATCAGCATCGCGTCCCTGCTGTTGCCGCTGTGCGCGCTGGCCATCGTCGCGGGGGCCAAGGGTGTTGCGCCCACCAGCCAGCGGCGCACCTCGTTTTACAAAGTACTGGGCACAGTGTGGTTGCCGGGCCTGGGGCTGGCGTTTTCCAGCATCGGTTTTGGGCTGATCACAGCGTTTATCGCGCTGCTGTTTGCGTCCAAGGACTGGGGCAACGCGTCGTTCGCCTTCACCGCGTTTGGCCTTGCATTTATTGGCGCGCGAATCTTCTTCGGGCACCTGCCGGACAAGCTCGGTGGCGCAGTCGTCGCCTTGGTCTGTGTACTGATCGAAGCGGCGGGGCAGTTGTTGATCTGGGGCGCAGGCTCACCGCTGACGGCGTACGTGGGCGCAGCGCTGACCGGCTTCGGTTATTCGTTGGCGTTCCCGGGGTTTGGTGTCGAGGCGATCAAGCGTGCGCCCCCGCAAACGCGCGGGCTGGCCATGGGCGCCTATGTGGCCTTCCTCGATATTGCGTTAGGGATCAGCACCCCGCTGGCCGGCGCCTTGGCCGGTGCTACCGACGTAGCGTCGGTGTACCTGGCAGGCGCCGTGGCGGTGACGATGTCGGTGGTGGTGGCGTGGCTGTTGTTGGCTAAACAGCCTGCACTCAGCGCTTGCTGAACGCCAGGCGCGCGGCAAATACAACAAAGATCAGGCCCGTGGTGCGGTCCATCCACTGAATGACCTTTTCTCGGCGCAGGAAGCCGGACAGTGGCCGGGTGGCGCCAATCAACGCCAACGACCACGCCAGCCCCAACACCACGTGAATGCTCACCAGGCCGAACGTCCAGGCAATCAACGAATGGCCTTGGGGAATGAACTGCGGAAGGAACGACACGTAAAAAATCCCCACCTTAGGGTTCAGCACATTGCCCAGCATGCCCTTGAAAAACCAGTTGCCGCCGGGCCTGGCGTCAGCGTTGGCCGACGACAGTGAACCGCGCGGGCGCAGCAGCATGTTCACGCCCAACCAGGCCAGGTAAGCGGCGCCGCAGTACTTGAGCAGGTTGAACGCCACCTCCGACACTGCAATCAACGCGCCCAGCCCAAAAGCCACGGCCGCGCCCCACACCAGGCAACCGGCGTTGATGCCAAGGACAGCGTGCAGCGCCTGACGCTTGCCTTCTACCGTAGCGGTGCGCAGCACCAAGGCGGTGTCGAGCCCGGGCGTGAGCGTCAGCACAGTGGCGGCGAAGGTGAAGGCGAGGAGGTTGTCGGTGAGGGTCATGGGCTTTTCCGTTCAAGTAAGGCGTCAGATCCAATCCAGCCAGGTAGTCAAGGAGGCTAACGCTGGCCTCGATTACTGCGTTGCAAAACTCTTTACTGCCGCGCCAGCGTAATGTGGGTCGGGGTCCAGCATAGCGTCGAATCAGCGCCCATACCGGATTTGACCAAGGCGTTGGCGCAGGACTGCGCTTTGTGAACAAAGGCGCAAGACTTGAGCGTGACGTAAGTGGTCAGCCTTCAACGCCGGGTTGAGCTCGGCCAGTGGCGTGCATCGGCGTGGTACAGGCCAGTTGGCCAAGGAAGATCACTGGTGATGAGGTGGATGGCATAATGCCTTATCCTCGGTGCCCAGGCACCTTGGACTTTTTATCTCAACACCTGTGGTGATTAGTCATCCGCGTGTCGAAACGCTACTCTCGGCTCCTATTACCCATCCACCGACCGTCACAGTGAGTGACGGCCTTCATGAATCAGGACGATGAACGACTATTCTTCCAAGCTCGCAAATTACTGGCGTAATTCACTGGCCGATGCCGAAAACGGCAATGGGGCCTTATCGCCGAGCCAAGTCAAAACCTACACTGTTTTGCCCATTGCCGCGTTAGCCAAGGGCTGTGTACCCGATGAGCAGGTCAGCCTGCTGTTTGCGGGCGAACCGGCCCAATTGCTGCACGTTGAAGTCACCTTGCGCCCCTTTGTGTACAAGTCGCGCCTGGAACACCGTAAGGCGCGCAATGGTCTGCCCGCGTGGATCACGCCGGTTTTATGCCGTGTATCAGTGACCCGCGATGGGCGCATTTATCCGACTGCACAGTCGCTGGTGCCTCGCGACATCCTTGATCCATTGGATCGCGATAATTTCACCATCGGTTCTCAGTTCGACCTGGACTCGTTTCTGTCAGCAGAACATGCGCCACAGCTGGATCTGCCTGCGGCCGGCAGCGAGCTTGGTGCCGATCAATATCAAGAAAAGTGGATCAGCTATCTACGGTTCTGCAAGAAGATGTTCCATACGGTTTGCGACGGTTGGAATGGGGTCGATGATGGTTTTGATCCGGTCAATTATTGCTTTATTTTCAAGGAACAAAAGGCAGAAGGTTTTAGCCGCAATATCGTCGCGCTTTATGATTATCTGCGAGAGGCAAAACCCACGGCGCCCTTGTTCGATCGTTTCGCTCAACGTGAACCCACACCAGACGAACCTTGTTTATCCCCCAATAGCCTGTTCGCCAGGCGGCTAGGGCATGCCGGTGACGAATACGCGTTAGCACCTGCCCAACGCGATAGCCTGGCGCACCTGCTTTGCGGCGAGACGGGTGACGTGTTGGCCGTTAACGGGCCTCCAGGAACCGGTAAAACCACGTTGCTCTTGTCCGTTGTTGCCTCGCTCTGGGCCAAGGCTGCAGTAGACGGTGATGAGCCGCCAGTGATTGTCGCCAGTTCCACGAACAACCAGGCTGTCACCAACATCATCAAGGCCTTCGGTAAAGATTTCTCAGAGGGCACCGGCCCTTTTGCGGGACGCTGGCTACCCGACGTCAAGAGCTTCGGGGCTTACTTCCCCAAGTCCTCGGCAGAAGCGGAAATGGCCCGCACTTACCAAACCAAAAGCTTTTTCCAGGAACTTGAGTCGCAGGCCTATCTTGATAAAGCGCAGCAAGCTTATCTTGGCAAAGCCGCCATCGCATTTGCACGTGAGCCGGTTCCTACCGTCAAGAATACAGTGAGTAAGCTTCAGGCAGAGATACGGACGCGTCAGCACCAGCTCGCCGAGATCGAGAAAGGGTGGGCAACATTGGTGGCTGCCCGCAACGCTGTTCAACGGCTGCTGGGCGATGATCCACAGGCGGGGATCGCACGTCTTGAAGCCCAACTCACGAACCACGCCGAACAGCTTGCCAAAGCGCAAGCCCGCCTCAAAGATTTCAAGCATTACCTGGCTCATGAGCCCTTGATCTACTCGCTGTTTAGCTGGTTCGGGCCAGTCGCGGCTAAACGTCTTCGACTGGCGAAGTTGCGAGTTGATGAGGCTGATACCGCGCTGCAGGCCGCCGCCGATGTCAGTTCGATCGAACGTCAGTTGACCGGCGTTGTTGCTGAGGCCGCCCAGGCGTTGAAACCACTTGAAACGCAACGGGCGCAGGTCCGCGAGTTGATGCAGAGCGAGCAACGCCAGGTGTTGAATTGGCAGAGTGTCATCTCGGTATTACCGAAGGCTGCCGGCAAAGCGGCCGCACAGGTGACACTTGATGATTGCGACAGTTGGGCGGATACCTCCTTGCGTTTCGAGATCTTCCTGCTGACCACGCATTACTGGGAAGGTCGTTGGTTGATGGAAGTCGCTGACGAGTTGCCACACATTCTTAAAAGCCGTGGCAAAAAGGGTCGCAAGACCTTGGAGAAGAATTGGCGGCGCTGGATGAAGCTGACACCGTGCGTCGTGGCTACGTTTTTCAGGCTGCCAGCAGAACTGCACTGCAAGCGCCACGATGGCAACGGCTTTGTCGATGATTACGCATTGAATTTTGTCGATTTGCTGATCGTCGACGAGGCTGGTCAGGTCCTGCCCGAGGTCGCAGCGCCATCATTCGCATTGGCCAGGCAGGCGCTGATCATTGGCGATACTCAGCAAATTGAACCTATTTGGTCGATTCCCGCTGCTGTCGACATCGGCAACCTGATCAGCGCGGGCTTGTTGTCTCGGGACAGGGTGGATGATGACTACGCTGCCTTCTGCGACAGCGGACGCAGCGCCGCCAACGGCAGTGTCATGGCTATTGCGCAGTCGACCAGCCGTTACCATTACGATCGCGACCTCGCCCGCGGTATGTACTTGTATGAACACCGTCGTTGCTATGACTCGATCATCGATTACTGCAATGCCCTTTGCTACAAGGGCAAGTTAGAACCGCGCCGGGGTGCAAAACCGCACGGTGGCTTGCCTGGGCTCGGCTATCTGCACATTGATGGCAGATGCCAGCAGAAACAGGGCGGTAGCCGTCACAACCTGCTCGAAGCGCAGACGATTGCCGCGTGGATCAAGGCTAACGAACAGGAACTCACACAGCGCTACAAGAAGGAACTGTGGGAGATTCTGGGTGTGATAACCCCCTTCGGCGCACAGACTCAGTCGATCATCGAGGCGTGCTCAGCGTTGGGTATCCGTACCGGCAAAGGCGACGGTGAAGTCACCGTTGGCACTGTTCACTCCTTTCAGGGGGCAGAGCGGCCAGTGGTGATTTTTTCGGCGGTTTACTCCAAACATGCCGATGGTCCTTTTATAGACCGCAGGGACAGCATGCTCAACGTTGCAGTTTCGCGGGCCAAGGACAGCTTCCTGGTGTTCGGTGACATGGACTTGTTCACCCAGGTACCCGCCAGTAAACCGCGCGGACGCCTGGCCCTCTACCTGCTCAGTGATGCGGCGAATGAACTGAAGTTTGATTTACAGCCTCGGGTTGACTTGCTCACCACACGTACCGGATTGAGCCATTTGCACGAGTTTGCCGAACATGATCGGTTCCTGTTGCGGACCTTGGAGATGGCCCGCCAGCAGGTCCAGATAGTGACGCCGTGGGTTAAGTTACACAGGATGCATGAAAGCGGTGCTTTGGACGTTATGGGTGGGACGGTGCAGCGTGGTGTTGAAGTAACGGTGTATACCGACTTGCGTTTCAATACGGATATCAAGCGCGGTAAGCCCGATGGTGATACAGGCAAAGTAGCGGAATTCAAGGAAGCCATAGCTGCTCTGAAATCCCTCGATGTGCAGGTTCGTGTGGTCAACAAGGTTCATAGCAAGATTGTCATGGCCGACGAAGAATTGCTGTGTGTCGGGTCGTTCAATTGGCTGAGCGCGGATCGTTCGGGTGATTACATACACCATGAGACGTCCATGGTTTATCGGGGACCCGATGTGCGAGACGAACTTATCGTTAATCGAACGAGCCTTGCGCAGCGCTTGAGTCCGCGAGCGTTGTAACCTGATGCATCGCTACGTCAGCTGAGGGCTGCAAGCAGCTGGCGCCGCGTTGCAAAGAGGCACCGATCGGCAGCCAATTCGGAAAACCCTGAGACTTCCCGGCGAAAATCTTCATAATGGCGGCCAATTTGTTTAGCTCGTTCTGGTGTGCCCGCATGGAAATTAAGGTCAACTTTCTCGACAACCTTCGGCTTGAAGCCAAGTTCGATGACTTCACGGTGATTGCCGACCAACCCATTCGCTATAAAGGCGATGGTTCGGCCCCGGGTCCGTTCGATTACTTCCTGGCTTCGTCGGCGTTGTGTGCGGCGTACTTTGTGAAGCTGTACTGCGAAACGCGCAATATCCCCACCGAAAATATTCGCCTGTCGCAAAACAACATCGTTGACCCGGAAAACCGCTACAACCAGATCTTCAAGATCCAGGTCGAGTTGCCGGCGGATATCTCCGACAAGGACCGCCAGGGCATTTTGCGCTCCATCGACCGTTGCACCGTCAAGAAAGTCGTGCAGGCGGGGCCCCAGTTTGTGATTGAAGAGGTGGACAACCTCGACGCCGATGCCCAGGCGTTGCTGATGCCTAATGCTGCCTCTGAAACGGGCACCTACATCGCTGGCAAGGACCTGCCGCTGGAGCAGACCATCGCCAACATGTCCGGCATCCTCGCGGGGCTGGGCATGAAGATTGAAATCGCCTCGTGGCGCAATATCGTGCCCAACGTCTGGTCGCTGCATATCCGCGATGCTCAGTCGCCGATGTGCTTCACCAACGGCAAGGGCGCGACCAAAGAGGGCGCACTGGCGTCGGCGTTGGGCGAGTTCATCGAGCGGCTCAACTGCAACTTCTTCTACAACGACCAGTTCTGGGGTGAGGAACTGGCCAACGCGCCGTTCGTGCACTACCCGGATGAGCGCTGGTTCCAGCCGGGCAGCAAAGACGAGCTGCCGCCTGAAATCCTCGACGCCTACTGCCTGAAAATCTACAACCGCGATGGCGAACTGCGCGGCTCGCACCTGTATGACACCAACTCGGGCAATGAAGAACGCGGCATTGTTTCGCTGCCGTTCGTGCGCCAGTCCGATGGCGAGGTGGTGTACTTCCCGTCCAACCTGATCGAAAACCTCTACCTCAGCAACGGCATGAGCGCGGGCAATACCCTGGCCGAAGCCCAGGTGCAGTGCCTGTCGGAGATTTTCGAGCGCGCGGTCAAGCGCGAAATCATCGAAGGCGAATTCGCCCTGCCGGACGTACCGGCTGAAGTGCTCGCCAAATACCCGGGAATTCTTGCCGGTATTCAAGGCCTGGAAGCCCAGGGCTTCCCGGTGCTGGTCAAGGACGCGTCCCTGGGCGGTGAATTCCCGGTGATGTGCGTGACCTTGATGAACCCACGCACCGGCGGCGTATTCGCCTCGTTCGGCGCCCACCCAAGCCTGGAAGTGGCGCTGGAACGCAGCCTCACCGAATTGCTTCAGGGCCGCAGCTTCGAAGGCTTGAACGACCTGCCGCAGCCGACCTTTGAAGGCCACGCGGTGACCGAACCGAACAACTTCGTCGAGCATTTTATCGACTCCAGCGGCGTGGTCTCGTGGCGCTTCTTCAGTGCCCAGTCAGACTACGAGTTCGTTGAGTGGGATTTCTCCGGCCAGGGCGAAGACTCCAACGTCCAGGAAGCCGCGACCCTGTTTGGCATCCTCGAAGGCATGGGCAAAGAGTCCTACATGGCGGTGTACGAACACCTCGGCGCAACCGCCTGCCGCATCCTGGTGCCGGACTACTCGGAAATTTACCCGGTGGATGACCTGATCTGGGACAACACCAACAAGGCGCTGTTTTTCCGGGCCGACATCCTCAACCTGCACAGCCTCAGCGATGACGAGCTCAAAGCGCTGGCTGAGCGTCTGGTGGAAAGCGAGCTGGACGATTACACCGACATCACCACCTTGATCGGCATCGAGTTCGACGACAACACCGCGTGGGGCCAACTGACCATTCTGGAGTTGAAGCTGCTGATCTACCTCGCCTTGCAGCAATATGAGGACGCGAAAGAGTGCGTGGAGATGTTCCTGCAGTACAACGACAACACTGCTGATCGCGGCCTGTTCTATCAGGCGGTGAACGCGGTGTTGGAGATGCACCTGGACGAGGACCTGGAACTCGCGGATTACGAGGCCAACTTCCGCCGCATGTTCGGCAATGAGCGCATGGACGCGGTGATCGGCTCGGTCAACGGCACGCTGAGTTTCTATGGCTTGACGCCGACCAGCATGAAGCTGGAAGGGCTGGATCGGCATTTGCGCTTGATCGACAGCTACAAAAAGCTGCACGCGGCGCGTGCGAATATCACCTCAGCCTGACGCGTAAACCCCTGTGGGAGCGGGCTTGCCCGCGATGCAGACACCTCGGTGTTTCAGGTGTACCGAGCTGATGCTTTCGCAGGCAAGCCAGCTCCCACCTTTGAGTGTGGGGCAATCAACATCATTTCAGCCCGACGCTAACCCTGTGGGAGCGGGCTTGCCCGCGATGCAGACACCTCGGTGTTTCAGGTGTACCGAGGTGATGCTTTCGCAGGCAAGCCAGCTCCCACCTTTGAGTGCGGGGACAATCAACATCATTCAGCCCGACGCTAAACCCCTGTGGGAGCGGGCTTGCCCGCGATGCAGACACCTCGGTGTTTCAGGTGTACCGAGGTGATGCTGTCGCAGGCAAGCCAGCTCCCACCTTTGAGTGTGGGGACAATCAACATCATTCAGCCCGACGCTAAACCCCTGTGGGAGCGGGCTTGCCCGCGATGCAGACACCTCGGTGTTTCAGGTGTACCGAGCTGATGCTTTCGCAGGCAAGCCAGCTCCCACCTTTGATTGTGGGGCAATCAACATCATTTCAGCCCGACGCTGAACCCCTGTGGGAGCGGGCTTGCCCGCGATGCAGACACCTCTGTGTTTCAGGTGTACCGAGGTGATGCTTTCGCAGGCAAGCCAGCTCCCATCTTTGAGTGTGGGGACAATCAACATCATTTGAGCCCGACGCTAACCCTGTGGGAGCGGGCTTGCCCGCGATGCAGACACCTCGGTGTTTCAGGTGTACCGAGGTGATGCTTTCGCAGGCAAGCCAGCTCCCACCTTTGAGTGTGGGGACAATCAACATCATTTCAGCCCGACGCTGAACCCCTGTGGGAGCGGGCTTGCCCGCGATGCAGACACCTCGGTGTTTCAGGTGTACCGAGGTGATGCTTTCGCAGGCAAGCCAGCTCCCACCTTTGAGTGTGGGGACAATCAACATCATTTCAGCCCGACGCTGAACCCCTGTGGGAGCGGGCTTGCCCGCGAATGCGGCGTATCAGTCACTGGATAGACAGACTGACCCACCGCCCTCGCGAGCAAGCCCGCTCCCACAGGTAAGGCTTAATTGTTTGGGCGATTGGGTTAGATCAGGGCCAATGCCTGCGCCAGGTCGGCCCGCAGGTCCTCGACGTCTTCAACACCCACCGACAAACGCACCAAACCGTCGCCAATGCCCAGTTGCGCCCGCGTTGCTGCCGGGATGCTGGCGTGGGTCATGATCGCCGGGTGTTCGATCAGGCTTTCGACACCACCCAGGCTTTCGGCCAAGGCAAAGATCTTCACGTTTTCCAAAAAGCGTGTGGCGCCGGCCAGGTCACTGTTCAAGTCCACCGAAATCATCCCGCCAAACCCACGCATCTGCTTGCGTGCCAGTTCGTGCTGGGGATGCGAGGCCAGGCCTGGGTAATAAACCCGTGAGACTTGCGGCTGTTTTTCCAGCCAGGTGGCCAACTCCAGGGCATTGCTGCAATGGCGCTCCATGCGCAAAGCCAGGGTTTTCACGCCGCGCAGCGTCAGGAATGCATCGAACGGGCCGGCAATCGCGCCGACTGAGTTCTGCAGGAAGCCCAGGCGTTCGGCGAGCTCCGGGTTATGGCCGACAATGGCGATGCCGCCGATCACGTCGGAGTGGCCGTTGAGGTATTTGGTGGTGGAGTGCACCACGATGTCGAACCCCAGCTCCAGCGGGCGCTGGATCCATGGGCTGGCAAAGGTGTTGTCGGCTACGCAGATGATGCCGCGGTCGCGGCAGATTTGCGCGATGGCACTCAGGTCAGTAAGGCTGAGCAGCGGATTGCTCGGGGTCTCGACCCAGACCATGCGAGTGTCGTCCTGCAACGACGCCTCGAAAGCCTGCAAGTCGCTCAAGTCGACAAAGCTGAAACGGTGGCCGGCGCTGCGCTGGCGCACCTTGTCGAACAGGCGGAAGGTGCCGCCGTACAGGTCGTTGCCGGAGACGATGTGAGCGCCGGCATCGAGCAGTTCCAGCACGGTGGAAATCGCCGCCAGCCCGGAGGCAAAGGCAAACGCCTGGCTGCCGCCTTCAAGGTCGGCCACGCAGCGCTCCAGGGCAAAGCGCGTGGGGTTGTGAGAACGACCATAGTCAAAGCCCTTGTGCACGCCGGGGCTGTCTTGCAGATACGTGGAGTTGGCATAGATCGGCGGCATCAGCGCTCCCGTGGTCGGGTCGGGTGATTGCCCGGCGTGGATCACGCGGGTGGCAAAGGCGCTTTTATCGGGCTGACTCATGCAAGGGATCTCCGTAGGTGATTAAGCAGGTCGACGCGGGTGATCAGGCCATAAAAACCTGAAGCGTCAGCAATGATGGCAACCAGGCCGCGATCAAGTTCCGCCTGCAGTTCGGCCAGGCTGGCACTCGGGGCCAGGGTTTGCAAGGTGTCGGTCATGGCGCTGGCAACGATCATGGAAAAGTCGGCGGCGTCATGGTGCAACCCCAGCAGGATGTCGGACTCGTCGATCACGCCAACCAGTTCGCGGCCTTCGACCAGCACCGGCAGTTGCGAGACATCGGCCAGGCGCATGCGCTGGAAGGCCGTGAGCAGGGTATCGTCGGGGCTCACGCTGATCACGCGGCCGTCTTCGAAGCGGCGGGCGATCAGGTCGCGCAGGTCGCCGTAGTGTTTGTACTGGAGCAGGCCCGCGTCGTTCATCCATTGGTCGTTGTAAACCTTGGACAGGTACCGCGTGCCGGTGTCGCAGACGAAGGTGACCACGCGTTTGGGTTCGGTCTGCTCGCGGCAATAACGCAACGCAGCAGCGAGCAGGGTGCCGGTTGACGAGCCGCCGAGAATGCCTTCGGCCTTGAGCAGTTGGCGGGCGTGGTCGAAGCTTTCTTCATCGCTGATGGAATAGGCGTGGCGCACGCTGGAGAGGTCGGCGATAGAGGGGATGAAGTCTTCGCCGATGCCTTCCACGGCCCATGACCCCGGCGTTTCCATCCTGCCGCTGCGGCTGTATTCAGCCATCACCGAACCCACCGGATCCGCCAGCACCATGGCCAATTCCGGCTGTACGCGTTTGAAGAAACGCGTCAGGCCGGTGAGGGTGCCGGCCGAGCCGACGCCCACCACGATCGCATCCACGTCGTGCTGGGTTTGCGCCCAGATTTCCGGCGCGGTGCTGGTTTCGTGAGCCAGCGGGTTGGCCGGGTTGTTGAACTGATCGGCAAAAAATGAACCGGGAATGTCCTTGGCCAGGCGCGCAGCCACGTCCTGGTAATACTCGGGATGGCCCTTGCCGACGTCGGAGCGGGTGATATGCACCTCGGCGCCCATGGCCTTCAAGTGCAGGACTTTTTCGGTGGACATCTTGTCGGGCACCACCAGCACCACGCGGTAGCCCTTGGCCCGGCCGACCAGCGCAAGCCCCAGGCCGGTGTTGCCGGCGGTGGCTTCGATGATGGTGCCGCCGGGGCGCAGGCGGCCGTCGCGTTCGGCGGCGTCAATCATGGCCAGGCCGATGCGGTCTTTGATGGAACCACCGGGGTTTTGGCATTCAAGTTTG
Source organism: Pseudomonas sp. LBUM920 (assembly GCF_003852315.1). Taxonomy (NCBI): domain Bacteria; kingdom Pseudomonadati; phylum Pseudomonadota; class Gammaproteobacteria; order Pseudomonadales; family Pseudomonadaceae; genus Pseudomonas; species Pseudomonas edsoni (SeqCode). The sequence continues at coordinate 3,530,093 of NZ_CP027762.1, read as the reverse complement.
AGGAACAGCGTGCACAGGCCGGTATCAAATCGGCTGACCTTGACCAGCGGCGTGTTGCCGATCAATTCGAGTACGGCGGGGCGGGAAAGCGTGGGCATGTCGTCACCTGGTACGGAAGAGGCGTAGGGGAGGGACAGCAAAAATGCAAAGCATGGCTTGGAACATAGGCCGGGATCGCGCCGGTCGCAACCGGGCGGTCCGTTGGATGTCTTTTTTTGGCGCATGAGCGCGTGTTGACGCTTAAACGCCGCGCATCGAAACCTGCTGCAACCGCTCTATAACGCCAGTGCTGGCTGTTTGCATCGGCGCGCGCAGCTCACTGGCGATCAAGCCTTGCATCGCCAGCGCCGCCTTTACCGGCGCGGGGTTGGGCTCCATGAACAGGGTGTTGATCAGGGGCATCAACCTGAAAAAAGTCGCCCTGGCCTCGCTGAGCTGGTTGTCGCGTACCTGCTGGTACAGCGCCACAAAGTCCTCGGTGTGTACATGGGCCGAGGCTGCAATCGCACCACTGGCGCCCAGGCACAGCGCGTTGAAGATTTGAAGATCCTCGCCACACAACACCTCCACGTCGCCGCTGGCGAGCAGCGCCAAGGTAGTCGCCAGGTTGCCGCCGCAGTCTTTGATCGCGACGATTCGTGTGTGCTTGACGATGTTCAGCAAAGTGGCCTGTTCGAAGGTCACGCCGGTACGGTAGGGAATGTCATAGAGAATGACCGGCACACTGGAGGCGTCGGCCACCGTGCGGAAAAACGCTTCGAGGCCGGCCTGGGAGGGGCGGATATAGCTGGGCGCCGGCACCAGCAAGCCGGCCACCGCGCGTTTGAGGATTTCGCTCTGGAACTGCAGCAGTTCACGCTGGTTGTTGCCTGCCAGGCCCATCACCACGCGCTGCGCCGGCATGAGTTGCAGCACCGCATCCAGCACGGCCAGTTGCTCCTCGCGGCTCAGTGACGTGGCTTCTCCGGTGGTGGTGCAGACCATGATGCCGGCGACGTGCTTTTCCAGCAGGTGGCTGACCAACCGGCGCAGGCCGATGAGGTCGATGGCGCCGTCGTGAAACGGCGTGACCACGGGAACCCAGATACCTTGAAACGATGACATGCACTTTCTCCTGATGATTGACCGCTGGAGTCACCGTCAGAAGGGCAGAGGGGGATTGTGCAAAGGGAGGGAGGTCCGTCGCGCTCAATGTCCTGTCAGCTCATCTGACGGGACAGCGCGCCCCGGTCACATGAGCGACTGTTTCTTCGATTTGAGGGCGTGCGCCACGCAACCTTGCGCCTTGGCAATCAAGCCAATGGCACAAAGGTTAACGAAAGACGATGCAGACATGCGCTGACACACCCTGAATAAGGCTTCCATCTTCAGCGGATGTGACGGAATGTGTCAACCCCGCTTTAACTGCTCACGGACAAATTCTGCGACCTCGTTGGCCAGCTCCGCGTCTTCCGGCGCGCCCATGAAACCGCCGTGCGGCATGGCTTCGAACACATGCAACTGCGCCGTTACCCGCGCCTGGCGCAAGGCGCGGTGCAGGCGCACGGTGTTGGACAGAAACAGATCACGGGTGCCGCTTTGCAGAAAAGTTGGCGGGAAACCCTGGGTGAAATCGCCAAACAGCGGTGACAGGTACGGGTGAGACAAGTCCGCACCGTTGGCATACAACAGATTGACGTTCATCAACGGGTTGGGCAGCACCACGTCGACGGTGCGGTTGACCTGGAAGCTGTCGCCGGACTCGGTGAGGTCGACTTCCGGCGACAGCAACACCAGCGCAGCGGGCAATGGCAAACCTTCGTCACGCGCACGCAACACCATGGCCGCCGCAAGGTTGCCGCCCGCTGAGCGGCCACCGATCACGATCTGTTGCGGCGCGTGATGCTTGAGAACGTGCCGATAGACAGCCAGGCAGTCGTCCAGCGCTGCGGGGTAGGGATGGTCGGGTGGCATGCGGTAGTCCACGCCATAACAGATCACGTCGTGCAGATCGGCTTGTCTGCCGGCCGCGAGGCGGCAGTTTTCGCCGCCGCCGAACACCAGCGCGCCGCCGTGCAGGTCGATGTAGGCAAAGGGCGTGGCAGACGCCGGTGTGGCGACATGCACGCTGGCGTTTTCAACCCTGAGGGTGTGCAGGCTGGCCCGCAGCGACGCCGCTTGCCCCGCGTTGGCGCTGGCGTAGTTCTGAGCCACGGCGGCCTGCAGACGGCGCCAGCCGTCATGGTCCTCGGGCGCGGGCATCGCGTGCAGCGCGTTGAGGGGCACACCGTCAGCCCCGACCAGGCGTTGCAGTGTGGCCTGGGCTTGAGGGCTGATTGATTGCGGCACTGGGATCGTGCGAGGGTCAAGTTTGACGCCGTGGTTCATGGGCTTGCAGCTCGCATTCGACGACTTTGGGGGGGCAGGATGCCAGAACGTGGGCCGGTGTGGCGAGCGGGCTTGCCCCGCGTTGGGCGGCGCAGCAGGCCCAGAACCTGCTGATGGGATCTGTCAGTTATACCGGGGCGTTTGAATTGGGAGCGCTTCGCACTCCAACGCGGGGCAAGCCCGCTCGCCACAATAAGCCCGCTCGCCAGGACAAGCCCGTTTGCTACACGAGTCAGCGCCCGGCCACTGCAGCCTCAATGGCGGCCACATCGATTTTGGTCATGGTCATCATCGCGTCAAAGGCGCGCTTGGCGATCACCGGGTCGGGATGGGTCACTGCGTCGGTCAACACGCGCGGAGATATCTGCCACGACAGCCCCCACTTGTCCTTGCACCAGCCGCATGCGCTGGCCTGGCCACCGTTATCGATGATTGCGTGCCAATAACGGTCGGTTTCGGCTTGATCGTCCGTCGCCACCTGGAAGGAGAACGCCTCTGTGTGTGGGAATGCCGGGCCGCCATTCAGCCCCAGGCATGGAATGCCCAGGACGGTGAACTCGACGGTCAACACGTCGCCTTGCTTGCCTGCCGGGTAGTCGCCTGGGGCGTGATGCACGGCCTTGACGGCGCTGTCCGGAAAGAGCGAGGCATAGAAGGTCGCGGCTTCCAGGGCGGTGCCGTTGTACCAGAGGCACAGGGTATTTTTGTGGGTCATTTCAGGGCTCCACGTATCAAGGGTACGTGGAGTTTAGATGAGGGCTGAAGCGAGCCCGGCAGAACTGCCGGGCGGTGCTGTTACAGAATGCTGTAGTCCCTGACCACGCCATTGTTGAGGTGGATGTTCAGGCGGCGGCTCTGTTGCTGCGGTGCAAGGTTGTCGATGGCTGTGCGCCGGGTGTCGAGGGCGTTGTCGTAGGTATTGCCGGGGATACGGTTGGAGACCAGCCCGAGCAAGTGGCGCATGGACGCGTTCTGGGTGGTGGAGGGCGCGTAGTTCCAGGTTTCGGTGCCGTCGGATGAAATCGACTGATCCTGCGGTTCACCATACAGGGCTTTGAGCTGTTGGGAGGTGGTCTTGCCAGAAATGATGTGCGTCCTGACATACGTGGTGTCGAACAGCGAAATATCCGGCCCGGCTTTGCCCTGGATACCCGGCAATGACAGGTTGTTCAAGCTGCTGAGGCCGTTGACGCCATTGGCGCAACCCGTCAGCAAGAGGGCGGTGGCAAGCGTTGCGATAACAGTACGACGGGCCATGATTTTCTCCGTTTAGTCAGGGCTCTAGAACGTCGGCCAATGATAAAACGGTGAAAAACACGCGGAGAAAATCTTCCTGTCCCCGCGTCTCAATGACTTGCCTGGGTGTCTCAGACCGCGTTCATCTGCCCCAGGATGTTGCGTAACGAGAACCCGGTGTGGCGGCTCACGCGCTCCGGCGCCTGGGCCGCGACGCTCAACTCCCGGGCCTCGCGCGGCGAATAGCCAAAGGCTTGCTTGAAGGTGCGGCTGAAGTGCGCATCACTCTTGAACCCGAACTGGAAGGCCAGCCCCGACACCCGCTGCCGCGCGCCGGAATCACTCTGGATAATCACCCGCGCGCGGTTCAACCGGCGCTGCTGGATATACGCCGCCACGCCGGACTCCTGGCTGAACACTCGATACAGTTGCGCCCGCGAAATACCCAGGTGTTTGCACAGGAAAGCCGGGGACAATTCCGGGCTGCGCAGGTGCTGTTCAATCAAGCGACGGGCGCGGTTGAGCAGGGTGTGGTCGATCGCTTGCTCGGCGGTTTGCAGGTTGGCCACTGTCGGCGCCAGGGCTGCCGATATCATGGCCAGCGTCGCCTGTTGGGCGTGCGGGATTTCCTCGGGTGTCAGGCGCGGCAGGCGCTGTTGCAACGCGCGCATATGGTCTGCGAGCAGCTCGCTCAAGCCGCCCTGCAGCACTTGGCCATGCACGTCTTTGTAGCCGAGGCTTTGCGCCAGCAAGTCGCGAGGAATGGTGAGGATCACGGTATCGCCAGCCGTGATCAGGCAATCGAGTTCACGGGCCAGGTCCAGGATGTAGATCTGCGAGTTACCCGCCGCCAGCGTGGTGCGGCCTGCCGTGCCATTAATCGTGTGAGACAGGCCGAGGCAGAGGTAATAGTGGTCGAGGCTGTCGCGGCGAATCATGTGTGTGGAACGCTTGACCCGATACGGCACCGGCTCCCCGGCACCGTCCCAGGCACCGCAGCCCATCAATAACGAACCCAGGTAACCGGTGGCCAGGCGGTAATTGAAGGCTGCGGATTCAGGCTCGCTGATGGTGATATCGAAGATCGCATTCACTTCCTCACGCCACACTTCAAAGCGTTGGCGCGGCGGGTAGGGTTGAGTGGTAAAGGTGAAAAGCGGGTTCTCCACAAGCGGCTCCATCCATTAAAGCTGTTGTTTGATCGCCGCCTTATCGATCACGGACCAGACGTGCGCGATCTTCCCGTCGACGAATTCGTAGAATACGTTCTCATCGAAGGTCACCGTCTTGCCGTTGATCGGCAAGCCGAAAAATTCACCTGTGGGCGTGACGTGGAAGTTCAACCGGCTGGCGACGGTGGGCGGGTCCGCGACCAGCAGTTGGATGCGGAACACCAGGTCGGGGATCTCGCGAAAGTCCCGCTCCAGCATCGCGCGGTAGCCGGCAAGGCCGACGGGGGTGGCGTTGTAGGTCACCTGCGGGTGCACGAAATCGCCGAGGCGCTCCCAGCCCTGGCGGTTGAGGCAGTCGATATACCCTCGGTAAAGGTCGGCGAGCTGGTTTCGGGTCATGGCGTGTTCTCCTTTTTGAAAAGCACTCATCGACTTTGCCCTTGTGTGAGTCTACGGCGCGCTGGTTATATCACCCCGCAATTGCCCAAGCCCTTGCGGGGTTGAATAGAGGGCTTCCAGCGCCGCGACGTCGGCCAGTTGCTCTGCGGACAAGGCTTTTTCCTCATGCTCAAGCTGGCCGCGTATATCGTCCTCGTACTCGGACAGCTTTTGATTCAGCGCCACGCGCACGAGACCGCATGCCTTGAGCTTGTTAGGTTCAAAGCCCTTTCCCGTATCCACATGCTCGGCGAGGGTCGCTGTTGCGTAAGCGTACCCTTGTGTCGCGGCCTTGAGCAGCCATCGGTTCGCCGTTGGATAGTCTGCCGGCACTGCACCGCTGCTGCTGTACAGATAGCCAAGCATGTACTGCGCTTTGGCCCGGCCCGCGTCACCAGCGCGGGTATACCACCCAATGGCGGCGGGTACGTCTTTGGGGGTGCCGATGCCATTCAGGTTGGCCATCCCAAGCCATTCGTATGCCTCGCTATTGCCTGACTGGGCGGCCTGGGTCAGCAACTGGATGCCTTGCTGAGGGTTTTTCGGCGTGCCTACGCCCGTGAAATAAAAGGTCGCCAACAGCGTTTGGCCCTCAGCATCGCCTCGCGCACTGGCTTTGCGCGCCCAGTAGAATGCCTTGCGGTCGCTTTGCTCAACGCCAATGCCTCTGAAATAGGCGTCGGCAAGCCGTTGCTGGGCGCGGGCATGACCTTGCTGCGCAGCCTTGCGATACCACACCGCGGCTTGAGCGCTATCGCGCGGCATTTCCACGCCGCCATAGTTTGCATCCCCCAAAAAAAACTGGGCTTCAGAGTTGCCTTCCTCGGCTGATAGCGTGATCCACTCCAGGCCCTTGCGGTGATCAACGGCTACACCGCGCCCGAAAAAATAAAAAAAGCCGGTTTTGAACTGTGCGAAGGTCTCGCCTTTTTCCGCCGCGCGCAAATACCACTCTGCGGCCTTGACCGGGTTTTTATCGACGATGATGCCTTCGTCGTAGAAGGCGCCAATCAACAGTGTGGGGCTGTGGGGGCTGCGCCACAGACTGATCGCCAAGGCGACCAAGCAATAGGCCAGCAGGCCAAAGCAAAGTAAAGCGAGGGGTAGGGCAAAGCGGCGCAATGTCGAATCCATTCGTGAGGTGCAGGTGGGCAGTGTAGCGGCGCTTGCGAGCGATGGCATCACTCGCTGTTTTGCAGCGACCTCAAGCGCGACGCGCCATCAACAGCACCGTCGCCGCTGCCGACAACAACCCCGCGCAGCATCGATTGAAAATCCGTTTACCGCACGGCTCGGCAAACCAGCGACGCATGTGCAGGCCCATGTAGGCATAGGCGCTGATGGCGATCCATTCCAGCACCAGGAACATCGCGCCCAGCAGCGCAAATTGTGGCGTGATCGGCTGGCCTGGCACCACGAACTGCGGCAGGAAGGCCGTGAAGATCAAGATAGCCTTCGGGTTGCCCGCTGCCACCAGAAACTCCTGACGCGCCAACGCCCACAAACCCACCTTGGCCGTCGCCGATTCAGGCTCTGCCTGCGGATTAGCTCGCCACAACTGAAACGCCAGATAAAAAAGATACGCCGCGCCCAGAATCTTGATCGCGTAAAACAACAACTCCGAGGTTTGCAGCACCACCGCCAGGCCCGCCGAGGCGAGGGCGATCATGCCGGCGAAGGCCAGCAAGCGGCCAACACCGGCGAGGCAAGACGTGCGATAGCCGTAGCGGGTGGCGTTGCTGACCGACAGCAAGTTGTTCGGGCCTGGCGCCATGTTCAGGGCGAAGCAGGCGGGGAGGAAGAGGGCGAGCGTGGCAAGGTCCATGGCGGCTCCGGGTTGGGCGGGGAGCGTTGAGGATAAGGGCAGTTGAGCTGGCTGGACAATCTGCGCGTTGCAGCGCACGGCGCAAGCGGGCCGACCTATACCAGTAACCAGCATTCCATTCCGGCATGAATGTTAGTCCCGGTTGCCGTCTACAGGGGGCTCATTGCCTCCTTCAATCTTCCCGCTGTGGCGCCAGCCTGGCGCCTCGCCGAGTCGTTCCCACATGGGCGGGCGGCGCAATGCAAGCCAGATTGAAGGTACGCCACATGAGCAAAAAACTTGAAGGCAAGGTCGCGGTTGTCACGGGTGCCAGCGCCGGAATCGGCCTCGGTATCGCCAAGGCGTTTGCCAATGAAGGCGCTCGCGTGTTCATCACGGGCCGGCGTCAACCTGAGCTCGACCGCGCGGTCGCTGAGATTGGCCACGGTGCGGTGGGCATTCAAGGCGATGCGGGCAAGCTTGCCGACCTGGACGCGCTGTACGCGCGCATCAAGGAAAAAGCCGGGCGCATTGATGTACTGGCGTTGAACGCCGGGTTCTATGAGTTCATGAAGCTCGGCGAGATCACCGAGGAGCATTTCGACAAGACCTACAATGCGAACGTCAAGGGCCTGCTGTTCGGCCTGCAGAAAGCGCTGCCGCTTCTGGGAACAGGCGCATCGGTAATATTCACCGGTTCAATCGCCGCTTCGATCGGCATCCCCAGTATGTCCGTCTATTCATCGACCAAGGCGGCCGTCCGCAACCTGGCGCGCGGTTTCATACTGGACACCAAGGAACTGGGCATCCGCATCAACGTATTGAGCCCCGGCCATACGCTTACCCCAGGACTGCAGTCATTGATTCCCGAGGCTGCGCGTGCCGGCCTTGTTGGCAGCATTCCGCTGTCCCGCTTGGGCAGCCCGGAAGACTTGGGCAAGGCGGCCGTATTTCTCGCCTCTGATGACAGTGCCTACGTTACCGGCATCGAGCTTGATGTCGATGGCGGTGTCTCGCAGTACTGAACTGAAAACTTGAGCACCGAGTGGGGACGGCCGCGTTATCTGATTGGCGCGGCGAACCCATGCGCACAGCCAACTTCGCCAAAGGATGTATCGATGCAAAGAGTATTGCGCAAGATCATCATGTTCTCAGCATTATCCTTGTTCGCCGGCGTTGTAATTGCGCAATCTGGCGACGACGTCAAAACACCCCCCGACGACGTCACCCTGGTCGATATCCCGACCAGTGCCGCTCACAAAATTACCGTCGAGCGACGTGGCAAGATTGTACTGATTGGTATCAACCGACCCGATATCCAGAACAGGCTTGATCCGCAAGCGTACCTGGCCCTCGCCAAGGCGTATTACGACTACGACCATGATCCTTCACTGCGTGCCGCTGTGTTGTTCGGGCACGGCGACAATTTCTCGCAGGGCCTTGACGTTGAGGGCTTCAAGGCGGTTGCCAGCTCGGGCGGACCTACGCTCGGTGCGGGGCTGATCGACCCGCTCGGCAAGAAAATGCCCTATCTCACCAAGCCTCTGATCGTGGCGGTTCACGGCGACACTTGGAACATGGCGCATGAGCTGTTTCTTGTCGGCGACATACGGGTTGCGGCGAACAACACTGACTTCGGACAGGATGAAAACACCCATGGTCGTTTCCCGGGCGGTGGATCGACAGTACGATTCGTGCGCGAAGCCGGCTGGGCCAATGCCATGCGCTACATTCTGACGGGCGATCATTGGACCGCCCGTGAAGCCTATCGCATGGGCACGGTACAGGAGATCCCTGACCCGCAGTCAGCCCTCGACAAAGCGATCGAGTTGGCAAACCGGATCGCCGCCAATGGCCCCTTAGGGATCAAGGCGTCGCTGGCCTATGCGCATCGCGTCATCGACCCGGTGCAGGCCGGCGCTCTGTCGGAATTGGATGCGCAACGCGCAACGCTGTATAAGTCAAACGACTTCCAGGAGGGGCGCAAGGCAGAGGCTGAAGGGCGATTACCTGTCTATCACGGCAATTAAAACCGTCGCCTAGGGCGCGACCTGCTGAGCGGGTCGCGCCATTACCGGCGGCGGTGCAACTCGATCAAGGGTGCCGGGCTAATCATTCGCGAATGGGTGCTGACGCTGCAGTCAACGATAAGGTTTGAACGAATGATGCGCATGATTGACGATTTAAAGATCAGGTACCCCAAAGCCAGTGCATGGGCATTTGGGGATACTCCAGAGATGGCAGATGAGCTGGCTGAACGTGTAGCTAAAGGCATTAAAACAGCGTCATGTTGCTCACTTTCATCATTCAACCATCAAGATGAATCGTCAGCGATTGGTGGTTACAGCATCATCCTCAACGGTCAGGGTGAGCCGGTATGTGTCATCAGGCTTGTTTCGCTGCGTATCATTCGTTACTGCGACGTGAATGAAGCATTTGCAAGAAAGGAAGGCGAAGGGGACCTCAGCCTCGGATATTGGGCGCAGGGTCATAAAGATTTTTTTCAACGGGAGGGCTCGTTCGACGCGGCGATGGAGCTTGTGGCAGAAGAATTCGAGTTGGTGGAAGTGGTGTAAAGCACAACGTTATCCAACGGTCTTTAGCGTGCTGGCAACGGGTTATTTTTTCAGTGGCAATGTTCGCTTTGGGCCGACAACAGCCGTTCAGGAAACTGCACCTCAACTACTCCAGGCTGCCCGCGAGCACCAGAAAGGCTGGCTACACCGGCGGGCGTCGAGCGATGCGTGCGTTGAGGCCGCAATGGCGACAACGCACGTGGATCATTTCACCGCTGACAATCAACACCAGGCGAGGCGCTTAAAACCACGAACTACTCGGGGCATCGGCGTTGCCCATATGCCTGACAAAGGCTGCGCCTTCGATATGGTAAACCGTTGGTTCGTCGGCGAAATAGGTCTCCAACCCCTGCATAAACAGCCGATGGTCCTCACTCGCCTCGAACCCTGGCGTGTGATCTTCAAGTGATGCCCACTTCACGATCAAGTTGAACACCTGCGGCGTTTCAATGCCTTGTGCGAGCAGGTGCCCGCAATAGCCCTTCGCTCGACACAGCAACGGCTCGACCTGGGTAAATGCGCGCCTGAACGCTTCAACCTGTTCTGTGTAAACCGGGAGCTGGGCGATTTCATAAATCATGGTGTTCCTCCAAAAATGAGTTCAACGGTGCTCACGCCATGAGCGATGGCACGACGGCAATCGCGACTTTTCCTTGAACACCGTTGTGGCGGCTTTCCAGCCGAGCATGGGCCAACGCGATGTCGGCCAACGAATAAACCGCGCCCACGTGGGGCCGCAGCTGACCGCGTTCCACTAATGCGCTCAGCTCGTCCAGCTTGCCGCGATGTTGTCGGGTGAACACAAAGTGATAGGCCGCGTTTTTGCCCCAGGCCTGAACCAGGTTTTGCGGCTGCGTGATGTCCACGATCGAGACCACGCGGCCCCGTTGTGCAAGCGCGTCGGGGCTGCGTGACAAGGTGTCGCCGCCGAGGGTGTCGAACACCACATCGACGCCGCGGCCCGCCGTTTCGCGCAGGATGGCCTCGACGTAATCCTCGCTTTCGTAGTCGATGATCACGTCAGCGCCCATGCTTCGCGCAAACTCAATGTTGGCCGCGCGCACGGTGGTGAACACCCTTGCCCCGATGGCTTTGGCCAGCTGGATTGCCACGTGGCCGACGCCGCCTGCGCCACCGTGTATCAGCACGCTTTCGCCAACCCTGAGCGCCGCGCGTTCGGCGAGTGCTTCCCACGCAGTGCCGCCGACCAGGCTGAGGCTGGCGGCTTCGAGGTGGCTGAGCGAGGCAGGTTTTTTGCCAATGATGCTTTCGGCGGCCACGTGGTACTCGGCGTAGCTGCCGGGGCCGTCGAATATTTGTGGGGTGTACCAGACTTCGTCGCCTGGGGCGAAGGCGGTCACACCTGGCCCGATGGCTTCGACAACGCCAGACACGTCGTGGCCGGTAATGGCTGGGAGTGGCACCGCGTCGGCGTAGTCACCCCGTCGCACCTGGTAATCCAGTGGGTTGATGGCAGTGGCATGTACGCGCACCAGAACGTGCCCCGTATGGGGCACGGGCTTGGGCACGTCGCAGAGTTCGAACGCCTCGGGCCCGCCAAAGGAGTTAAGAATCATCGCTTTCATTGCATTACCTCGTTTCGGGAAAAAGGGATATCGGGAAACATCGATATTATGCGATGAAAAAAAACCTAGAGTTCTTTCCCCAGGATCTCCGTCAGCGCGCGGATGTTGGCTTCGTTACGTTTGTAGTAGGTCCACTGGCCGATACGGCGGATTTCAACCAGGCCTGCGCGGTGCAGGGTCGCCAGGTAGTCAGACACGGTCGACTGGGAAAGGCCGACGCCTTCCTGGATGCTGCTGACGCAGACGCCCACGGTATGAACGTCTCCCTCGTCTTGGGCGGGGAAGTTTTTTTCGGGATCTTTCAAACCTTGCAGGATATCGAGTCGCGTGCGGTTTGAGAGGGCTTTGAATATGTCGAGTAGGTCCATGCGCTCGATAGTATCGGGATTTACCGATATGTCAATGTGCGAGTCAGCCGCCCAAGTTTGAGCTGAGGGCTGCCGCCAGCGGATGAGAAGGCTTGCGAACGATCACATCAAAACGGTGCCCGTTGAGCAGGCCGGAAGGGTTTGTGCTGGATGTGTGCGACTCACGAAGCCGCGTTATTTCCAAGCCCTCGCACATCGCGCGAATGGCCTGCTCGGTGTGGAAGGTCATGTGCGTAGGCGTCGGCCAGCTACGGTGTACGCCAAACCGATGCCCGACGAACACGCCGCCGGGCACCAAGGCATGCAGCACCTGATCCCAGAGCCGCGGGAACCCAGCAGGGCGACAAAAAGGCAGGGCCAGCCCGGTAGGGATAACGCCTCTTTATAAGTCATGCGGCAGGCGCTGCCAGCTCAGGAAGGCGATGGCAGCGCATTCTTGCGCCCACATTCTTCAAGGCCATTTCGCGCTTTACTTGAGCGCAGGCGCAAAATAATCTCTGCCCGGCAAGCGGCGTCCTGCCGTTTTCAGGCACAGCCAGGCGCGTCACATTTATTGGACGAATTGCGGTAAGGCTTGCGGTTGAGCACATTCAACAGCGGCCACCTTTCAAGGAGAGACTGTTTGGCGAGCACCGATGTTGTTCACACACTGCGCCTGCCGGCCGACCTGGATTATTACGACCGCAGGTCGATCCTGCTGCCGGTCGATGTCACCGCGCTTGAAGCCTGGAACATCATGACTGCCGAACCGGGGCCATTCCTGCACATGGCGTTTGGGATCAGGGACGCCATTTGCGCATTGTTTGGTGTGAAACGTATTGGCGGGTTTTCCGGCACGCGGCGAGAGCGTGTGCAGGTCGGCGAGCGGCTGGACTTCTTTTTGGTGGAGCACAGCGCTCCCGACGTACTGGTGCTGACCGAGCGCGACCGGCATCTGGATGTGATGATCTGCCTGTCGATCAGCGATCGTGTGTTCACGATCACCTCATCGGTGGTCATTCATAACGCCTTTGGCCGCTTTTATAGGGTGCCGGTCGGTCAGGTGCACAAGCTGATCGTCAACCGTGACCTGAAGCGACTCCAACGCAGCCTTGAAGGGTAGGGCGGCGGCTCAGTCGCCCTTTTTCCATCGCCGCGTAATACGCCACCAGCGCATTGGCGTGGCCATGGCCCATGCCGTGTTCGGTTTTAAGCCAGGCGACCCTTTCCATGTGCTTCTGGGCATTGACGGTTTTGAGCAGGTCCAGCCAATGGCTGATGGGCTGCCCATACTTTTTTTCAATGGCGGGGAAGTACGACGCCGGCCCGTTTGTTGTTGTGTCGTCGGTCATGCTGCACGCTCCCTTTGGTGCCCACGGTCAGCGAGGGGATTCTCGCCTGAACTCAGGCTAGTAAAACGTGAGGGATTTCGCCTGCCCATGGATACCCGTTCGACATTTTTGGAAGATAGCTAAGCAAGTTAGCTATATGCTAGTGTGGTTGCCACCTCGCGATCCTGAGCAGTCAAACGCATGAAACCATCCGCATCTGTCCCCGTCCCTGACCACGACCCACGTGGCCTGCAGATCGCCAGCGATGCTGTTGCGCAGCAGCTGCAACAGATCGCCATCCTGACGCGCAAAGCCGCCAGCCATCTTGCCGATTCGTTGTCCATCAACCAGACCGACATGGCGGCGCTGGAGCACTTGATTACGGACGGCCCGTTGCCACCGACCGAGCTTGCCTCGCGCCTGTCGGTGACGACCGCCGGCATCACCCAAGTCATCGACCGCCTGGAGCGCGCCGGCCATGTGATTCGTGAGCGCCAGCTTGATGACAAGCGCCGCGTGATGGTGTGTCCGGTTCCCGCCTCGGTGGCCCTGGCTTATCAGCACATTGCGCCAATGCTCAGCGGCCTGAACGCCGTACTGGAGGCGCTTGGGGGCCAGGAGCGCGCGGTGGTCGAGGCGTTTCTTGGCCAGGTGATCGAGGTTTACCGCAGCACGTTGCCGGGCAGCAGCGCCGCTTCAAATCCACAGCAGGAGGCCTGATGAAACGCCAAAAGATTCTTGTCACCGGCGCCAGTGTCGCCGGCCCGGCGCTGGCATATTGGCTGTCCCGGCAGGGCATGCACGTCACAGTGGTCGAAAGGGCACCGGCTTTTCGCGATGGCGGGCAGACGATCGACGTGCGGGGTGCGGGCCGTGTTGTGGTGCAGCGCATGGGCCTGGAGGAACTGATTCGGGCCAATACAACCCACGAACAAGGCATTGCCTTCGTTGACCGCCACAACCGGACCAAGGCCTTCATCGGCGTGAACGACTTTGACGGCGAAGGGCCGATCGCTGAACTGGAGATTCTGCGTGGCGAACTCGCCAAGCTGTTGATCCAGCACAGCGAGGACCGGGTCACGTATCGGTTTGGCGACAGCATTGAAACCCTGCACGACGATGGCCAGCAGGTGCATGTGCGCTTTGCACAGGGGACCGAGCAGGTTTTCGACCTGGTGATTGTGGCGGAAGGAATTGGCTCGACCACGCGCAATCACGTGTTCGGCAACGAAGTCCAGCGCCGCCCGCTGGATGTATACACCGCCTATTTCACCCTGCCGCGTGAGCCAAGCGACGGCCAGATCATGCGCTGGTACAACATTCCCGGCGGTCGCTGCGTGTGTTTACGCCCAGACAACCTGGGCACCACGCGGGCGTTTTTGTCGTTTCAGCAAGCACCCAACGGCTACGAAAAACTCGCGCCAGACGCGCAGAAATCCTTGCTCAAGCAACGCTTTGCCGACGCCGGTTGGGAGACGCCCCGCGTATTGGCGGGGCTGGATGACACAACCGACCTTTACCTGGAAGCGGTAGGTCAGGTCAAAATGCCCCGTTGGTCCAAGGGCCGTATTGCACTGGTGGGCGACGCAGCCTATTGCGCCTCGCCCATCAGTGGCATGGGCACCAGCCTGGGCCTGTGCGGGGCGTATGTGTTGGCCGGCGAGCTGGGGCGCCATGCAGATCACACCCAAGCGTTTGCCGCCTATGAAACCCTGATGCGGCCCTACGTGGCTCAGGCGCAAGGCGTGCCCAAATTTGCACCGCGGTTGGCGTCACCTCATTCGCGCGTTGCAATAGCGCTCGGCCACGCCGTATTGCGGCTGGCGACAGCGCCTGTTTTTAAAAAGCTGCTTGGCAAGTTTCTTTCCCCCAAGGCTGACGCCATTGACCTGCCGGACTATGCCCTGAAACGTCAATTCAAATGAATGACCTTCTTTGAGGTGTATAGGCGTATGGTGGTTTATACCCTCAGTTCAGGCATTCAACATGGACGGCAATTTAGGCGGGCGCTTAAAGGAAGAGCGCAAACGGCTTTTACTCTCCCAGCACGATTTTGGTGTGATCGGGGGCGTGGCCGAAAACGCACAAGGCCACTATGAAAGGGGCGAGAGATTACCCAAATCGGATTATCTGATGGCTATCCGTCGCAAAGGGGTCGATGTGCTTTACGTGCTGAGCGGTGAGCGTTCGCACATGAGCGCGGATGACCTTACTGTGGAAGAAACCGAAGTCGTCAATCAGTACCGCACGCTGCACGAGGCGGATCAGGGCGCGATTGCTCAGATCACCTCCTCATTGTCCCGAGACGCATGACTTCATTGATGAAACCTGCGCCCCAAGGCATCCAGGCGCACGGCAATCGGCGGTAACCGTTCACTGCTGCGCGCCAGCGTTTCCACATCATCCGCGGTGCTTTGCGCAATGCTTTGCACCGCCTGCAAGCGCCCGACAATCTCCAGGTTGGCCGTGGACTGCTCGCGCGTGGTGCTCACAATTCGCCCATTCAGTGCGTCGATGCGCGCGATATCGGCGCCTACCGCTTGCAGCATCTGTACCGCCAACTGGCTGTCTTGTACGCAACGCTCTACGCCTTGCTGGCTGTCATGCATCGCCTCGACGGCCTGACGGCTGCCGTGTTGCAAGCCTTCGATGATCTGTTTGATTTCCTGCGTAGACACCGCCGTGCGCTGGGCCAGGCTGCGCACTTCATCGGCGACCACGGCAAACCCTCGGCCTTGCTCGCCGGCGCGCGCGGCTTCGATGGCGGCGTTGAGGGCGAGCAGGTTGGTCTGGTTGGCGATGCTGCTGATCACTTCGAGCACCGAGCCGATCTGCTCTGCCTGCACGGCGAGGTCTTGCACGGTTGAGTGGGTGCCGTGAATGCGTAGAGCCAGTTGGCTGATTTCATGCTGCGCGCGGCCGACGCTTTCCTGGCCGCGTACGATTTGTTGGCTGGCTTGGCCTGCGTGCTCGACAGCCTGTTCAACGTGCACGGTGATGTGGCCCATGGCGTCTTCCATGCGCTGCATCGAGCCGGTCATCTGGGTGATTTCTGCCAACTGATGGCGTGCGCCTTTTTCCAGGGTGCCGCTGGCACTGGCCAGTTCCTGGCCGAGTTGGCCAAGGCCTTGGGAGTCGCGAGCCACACCGTCGATCAGGTGGGTGATTTGCTGCAGGAAGTGGTCAAAGCGCTTGGCCAGGGAGACGTGCACCTTGCCTTCACCTTGGGCGGTTTCGACGGTGAGCTGGGTGGTCACGGCGAGCATTTTCTCGAGCATTTCCTGGCTTTCGACCGCCTCACGCTGGCTGTGAATGGCCAGGTAGAGCAGGGCGACGGTCTCCATCACCACATAGAAAGCGTGGACGAACACCATGCTCCAGCCGCCGTGGTGTTCCATCACAAACACCGGCAAGCCTTGATGTTGCAAGGCATGAAAGACCACGTGATGCACGGCGATCGTTGCCGCCGCGACCAGGATTGGCAGCCAGTCGCGGTAGAACGTCAGCACCGCCAGCAACGCGAAAATGCCGAAGTGTGATTCGATCACGCCTTGCGCCTGGTTGATGTGCAGGGCAGCCATTACCATCAGGCCGGCGCCCAGCAGGCAGCGCATCAAGCGTGTCCCGCCGAGGGCGCGATAGAGCACCGTCAGCACCACACTGGTGCCTGCGCCCACGGTCAGTGCCTGCAGCCAAGTGTCGTGCCAGAACGCCAGCCCGAGAGAGAACAGAAACATCAGCCAGACCAACGCCAGCATGATGCGATCGGCCTTGCGGTAGTGCTCCAGAAAACGCGGACGGGTGGGCATTCACTCTTACTCCATGTGATCGGCGGGTAACAGGCAAGCATGCGGCGTGCCACGACGGGCCGCCGGTGGAGTGAAGCAGGTATGCGTGTGCTGTTTGATTCAGGGATGCCAAAACCTTATCGGCATCCCTGAACGGGACTTTAAGAACGGCTATCCGAACGGCTATCCGAACGGATAGCCAACGCTGCGATAACGATCAGAAGGTGTACTTGGCGGTCAGCATCATGTTGCGCGGGTTGCCGTAAGCATCACCGCCGTAGCTCACCGAGTTGGCGATGGTGGAGTAGTAGCGCCGGTCGAAGATGTTGTTGGCGTTGAGCTGCAGGTCCAGGTGCTGGTTGACCTGGTAGCCGGCCATCAGGTCGGTGACGGCATAGCTGCCCTGTTTAAGCCGATATTTGCTGCCGTCCGCGAGGTCAAGGTCGTTGTACATGCGGCTCTGCCAGGAGACGTTACCGCCCACACGGAATTTTTCCAGCGGGCCCTGCAGGTTGTAGCGTGTGGTCAGTTTGAACAGCTGTTCTGGCGTGTCGGTGTCGAACTGCTTGTTGACCTTCTGCGGGTTGGCCTCATCCTTGATGGTGTGCGTACGGGCGTAGGTGTAGCCACCGCCGACCTGCCAATTCTCGGTTAACGCGCCTTGTAGTTCGACGTCGATGCCCTCGCTGCGAATTTCGCCGGAGGCTTCGTTGCAGGAGGCCTGCGGGCAGTTTGGCACGAACACTTGCACCGCCCGGTTCTCCTGATCGACGCGGAACAGCGCCAGGCTCGCGTTCAGCGCGCCGCCAAGGTATTCGCCCTTGATGCCGACTTCGTAGTTCTTGCCGACAATCGGCTTGACCGGCTTACCGGACGTGTCCTTGTCACTCTGCGGCGTGAAGATGTCGCTGTAGCTGACGTAGACCGAGTGATGGTCGTCCAGCTCATAAATCAAACCTGCGTAGCGGGTGAGGTTGCGGGTGACATGATAGTCGCCGTCGCCGTCACGGTTGTCATAGTCATACCAGTCCAGGCGTCCGCCGAGGATCAGTTTCAACGGGTCGGCGAGGCTCAGGCGCGTGGTGACGTAGACGCCGTCCTGAGTGGTGACTTCGCGCTGGTTGTCGGTGTGGACGAAGTCTGGCTTGCCCGCGGTGAGTGGCCAGTTGGTGTCGTACGGACTGTAGCTGGTCAGGTCATAGATGCGCTTGCTGGCGCCCACCACCAGTTCATGGGTACGCCCGAACGCCTGGAAAGGGCCGCTGGCAAAGGCGTCGATGCCGGCCTGGTTTTCATCGTAGGCCGCCTGGTAGACCGTGCGGGCCGGGGTGTTGTTGACCCAGCGCGACTGGTAGGAGCCTGAAAACAACGCGTTCTGTTCGGCGTAGTTGGCGTTGACTTGAAGGCTCCAGTCGTTGGCCAGGCGCTGACGCAGCTCGGCGAACACCGTGTTGATTTCCTGGTCCTTGTTCTCCCAGCGAGTACCCGGGTTGTAGGAGCGCGGCAGGTCCAGATGATGGCCGTCCTGACCGACCATCGCCGATCCCCAGAAGTAGTTGGTCTTGTCCTTCTGGTTGGAGAAACCCAGGGTCAGGGTGGTGTCTTCGCTCAGATCCGCTTCGGTGACGGCGTAGAACAGGCCGTGATCTTCCTGGACTTTATCGATGAAACTGTTGGCATCACCGTAAGAAGTGACCACCCGGCCGCGCAATGTGCCGCTGTCGTTGAGCGGGCTGGATGCGTCCAGCTCGCCACGGTAATTGTCCCAGCTGCCGGCGGCGCCGGTGAGGGTGACTTTCTGCTCGTCCAACGGCCGCTTGCGGATCAGGTTGATGGCCGCTGAAGGGTTGCCGGCCCCGGTGACCAGGCCTGTTGCGCCGCGCACTACCTCGACGCGGTCGAACATGGCCAGGTTCGGCTGGGCGCCGACTGTGGCCCCGTTGTAGCCGCTGGGAATGCCGTCATACATCAGGTTGTCGATGTCGAAACCGCGCGAGGTGTACGACTGCCGGCCAGGCCCGTTGGAGAAGTTCAGGAACAACCCGGGCGTGGCCTTGACCACGTCGTTGATGCTGGTCATCGCCTGGTCATCCATGCGTTGTCGCGTGATGACGGTAACGGCCTGTGGGGTTTCGCGCATCGTGAGTGGAAGTTTGGTCGCCGTTGCCATCGAGCCGGTGGTGTAGGACGGGCTGCCTTCGGTGGTCGCACCGAGTTGCTGCTCGGTGTTGATCTGCGTCGCGCCCAACTCGACGACGTCTGCTGGCTGCTGCGCGTCGGCGGCGAAGGCCGCTTGTGAGCTGGCAATACAGATGGCCATCGCGATCAAATTGGGTGAAAAACCTTTACCGCCATGTTGTTGCACAGACATGAAACCGACTCTCCCGGAAGTGCTGTCCCTAGCGAACAATAAAGATGATGATAATTATTCGCATCAGTGTGTCAGATTGGATCCGAGCAAAAAAGCCTTTGACGTTAAATGCTTAACAAATTTTTCACATCGTCGATGCAGCCTTATCGCTAGCTCCGGCGCCAGCAGGTAGTCAATATCCGGCGCAGAACCCCGGTAGTTGGGACGCTATAGTTGTTTTTACACAGCGTTACGTTTAAACATGCGGGTTAATTCCTAACCAGCAAGTCAAGAAAAGGCCCCGTCACGATGAAAGTCAGCGCACGCAACGTATTCAAAGGCCAAGTCAGCCAAGTGCAGGAGGGCGCCGTTAATGCAGAAGTCGTCCTGACCCTGGCCGGTGGTGAGCAACTGGTGGCGGTGGTGACCATACAGAGCGTGCGCAACCTGGGCATCGCCGTGGGCAAAGAGGCCGTGGCACTGATCAAGGCGCCGTGGGTCATGCTGATGACCGATTCCAGCGACATTCGCCTGTCGGCGCGCAACTGCCTGGAAGGCACGGTACTGAGCGTCAACGACGGTTCGGTCAACGCCGAAGTGGTGATCGAATTGGCCGGTGGTTCGAAGGTTTACGCCATCGTCACCCGCGACGCGGTGGCGGAGTTGGGCCTGGCGCC
Organism: Pseudomonas sp. LBUM920; assembly: GCF_003852315.1. Lineage (NCBI taxonomy): Bacteria > Pseudomonadati > Pseudomonadota > Gammaproteobacteria > Pseudomonadales > Pseudomonadaceae > Pseudomonas > Pseudomonas edsoni (SeqCode). The sequence goes on along the minus strand of NZ_CP027762.1, from coordinate 3,510,421 downwards.
GGGCGTCAGCGCGACGGCGGTGATCAAAGCCTCGCACATCATTCTCGGCGTGCCGGCCTGATCAACGCACGGTGGCCCGAGTCCATTCGGCCCACCGTGTTCAATTGGCACCACTGTTCAAGCCAAAGAATGTCCTTCCCGACAGTCGTGCGCTGAGCAGCAAAAAACACTCCCCGCCCAAGGCCGGTACCCGCGCCAGGTCGTCGCGATAAGGTCACAGGTGATCGGCGTCGAACACGGCCTTGGCGAACGCTGCCGGTGCTTCCTGCGGCAGGTTGTGGCCGATCCCGCCATTGATCTGGCGAAATTCGTACTTGCCGGTGAAGCGCTTGGCGTAGTCCTCGGGTTGCGGGTGCGGTGCGCCGTTGGCGTCGCCTTCGAGGGTGATGGTCGGCACGCCGATGGTGGGCGATTGGGCCAGTCGCTGTTCCAGCGCGTCGTATTGCGCCTCGCCTTGCACCAAACCCAGGCGCCAACGGTAGTTGAAAACCGTGATGGCGACGTGATCGGGGTTATCCAGGCCTTTGGCGCTGCGCGCGAACGTGGCGTCGTCAAAGGCCCACTTCGGCGAAGCGGTTTGCCAGATCAGCCTGGCAAATTCGTGGGTGTTCTTCTGGTACCCGGCGGCGCCGCGCTCGGTGGCGAAGTAAAACTGGTACCACCACTGCAATTCCGCCTTGGGCGGCAGCGGTTGCTTGCCGGCGGCCTGGTTGCCGATCAGGTAACCGCTGACAGACACCAATGCCTTGACCCGCTCCGGCCACAGCGCCGAGACGATATCCGCCGAGCGCGCGCCCCAGTCGTACCCACCGAGCACCGCTTGCTTGATCTTCAGTGCGTCCATGAAGTCGATCACGTCCTGTGCCAACGCTGCCGGTTCGCCGTTGCGCAGGGTTTTATCCGACACAAAACGCGTGGCGCCATAGCCGCGGGCATACGGGATCAACACGCGGTAGCCT